>MHXZ01000101.1 GCA_001825665.1 Planctomycetes bacterium GWF2_41_51
GTATCGCGGCAATGATGGCAATTAACATAATTATGGCCTGGCCGCCATCGCCCTTTCCCCTGCTTCTTGAAGAATATCTTCTGCCGCCAAGAGAACTATAAAACATACCGCGAAGAAATACTTCGGAAATGAGCGTTATGGCACCGAGCATTACTCCTGCAACTGTAACAAACAAGATATCACGATTAAGAATATGGCTCATCTCGTGAGCAACAACGCCCTGGAGTTCGTCACGGTTGAGTCTTCCTAAAAGGCCGGCGGTAACAGCGAGCGATGCGCTTTGCGGATTTCGACCTGTCGCAAAGGCATTGGGCGCGGGGTCGTTGATGATATAAATTTTGGGCATAGGAAGCTGAGCAGCGATAGCCATTTCTTCGACAACATTGAAAAGCTGCGGATGGACATCTTTTGTTACAGGGGTAGCTTTGCTTGCGGCAAGAAAAATCGAATCGCCGCTGGAGAAACTGACCATCGCCAGAATCATCCAGATACACATCGCAATAGCAAGACCGAAAGCTCCCGCGTACGGGGCAGGTGAAGCGAACATTCCAATTATCCAGCCCAAAAGGCCAAGCACAACTGCCATTAAAAACATCAGCAGCAGTGAATTTCTCTTATTTGCTCGTATCTGTTCCCACATATTATTAATTTCTAATTTTGAATTTTAAATTTTTAATTATTTTTGGGATTTTCATTTTCTTTACAAGTTTTTACGATACTTGTTAATAATTTAATCAATTCTTCAGATTCATTCATAAGAGAATTGCACATTTTCTCTGAAACAATTCCACTTTCCACAAGCAGCCTGAGCCAGTAATTAGTCTCTCTTGCCTCTTTTGAAGCAATCGACATTTTAGCAATAAAATCCTTTCTGCTTTGTCCAGCGATCGCTTCTTCGACATTCGCACCAATGCTCGTTCCTGCCCGAACTAATTGCTGAGATAATTCAAAATGGTTCTTATCTTTAAGCCATTTAGAAAGCTTAATTATGCGAACGGAAAATTTAAAACTTTTTTCCTTTATTGGATTTTTTTTCATCGCATATAAATTTTATATTTCGAGCTAAAAACTGACTTTTGGGACGGATTTTTCAGCGGCGTTTTCAATCTGGAAAAACTCCTTCTGACTGAAATTGAACATTCCGGCGATAATGTTCGACGGAAACATCTGTATCTTGTTATTATAGAACAAAACCTGGTCATTATAAGCCTGTCTTGAAAAAGCGATTTTGTTTTCGGTGCTTGAAAGCTCTTCCTGAAGAGAAAGGAAATTCTGATTTGCCTTCAAATCAGGATATGCTTCGACTGTCAGTAAAAATTTGCTAAGAGCCTGGCCGAGAACGCCTTCAGCTTTTGCAGCTTCGCCGACGCTTTTTGCACCGAGAGCCTGGCTGCGGGCGTTTGTTACGGCTTCGAGAGTGCCGCGTTCATGCTGCATATAACCTTTGGCTGTTTCAATAAGATTTGGAATTAAATCGTGCCTCCGTTTGAGCTGGACATCAATCTGCGACCAGGCATTTGCAACCTGATTGCGAAGAGCGACGAGACTGTTGTACATACCAATTACAAAAACAACCAGCACTACAACGATTGCGAGAACTATTAATCCTATTGCCATATTCTCCCTTTCGAAAAAATTACTTTACTGAAAATTTATGCACTGTTAAATGCCTGTAAACATCGCCGGGATTCAAAACTACGGATGGAAATTCGGGGTGGTTCGGGGAATCGGGGTAATGCTGCGTTTCGAGACAGAAGGCATTATGTTTTTTGTACGAGGCACCATTTTTTCCGGCGGAACCATTGAGGAAATTTCCAGTGTAAAACTGAATGGCTGGCTCGCTTGTTAGAATCTCCATCACCCTGCCGCTTTGGGATTCACATACCTTTGCGGCAAAAGATAATTCCATTGGCGAAGATTTTTTCAAGATATAATTAATGTCGTAGCCCATATCCAACTTATTGATGTCCCGGCCCATCGGCTTTAGCTTCGTAAAATCATAGGGGGTATTTTTTACGGGTATAATTTTTCCAGTGGGTGTCAAATCAGCATCGGTTTCTGTAATTGATTCGGAATTAATCTGTATCTGATGGGAATAAATATCGCCGCTGTCGTGGCCTGCGAGATTAAAGTAACTGTGATTTGTAAGGTTGATAACTGTTTTCTTATCAGTTACGGCATTGTAGTCGATTTTTAATTCGTTGTCATTTGTTAACGTGTAAGTAACCGTTATATCGAGATTGCCGGGGTAGCCTTCCTGGCCGTCTGAGCTTTGATATTTGAAAATAACTCCGCAGCAGTCTTTTTCTTCAAACGGCCGAGCTTCCCATAGAACCCTGTTAAAACCTATATTTCCGCCGTGAAGATGATTTGAGCCGTTGTTGGCGGTTAATTTATACTCTTTGCCATCAAGCATAAACTTAGCGTTTGATATACGATTAGCAACACGCCCTACCGTACAGCCATGGTAACAGGTATCATTTAAATATCCTTCAAGGCCGTCGTAGCCGAGAACAATATCAGCTAATTTTCCATTTTTATCAGGTGTTTTAAGTGAAACAAGAGCAGCGCCATAAGAAATTATTTTTGCTTCAATCGAAGATTTGTTTTTCAGCAGGAAAAACTCAACCTCCTTGTCGTTTATTGTGCCAAAAATTCCTTTTTTAATCATTTCTTACCTCATTATCTTTTGCGAATATTTCTGAAAGCAATTTTACAATTCTATGCTCTTTGTCGAGAGTGTTTGTTACAAGTAAATGGTGAAGCTCATTTTTGTCGAACCACAAACCATGATGTTTGGCACAGCGATCGATGATGACGGCATCGGCTGATTCTGAAGTTCTAATTTTCTCCATTTTTTTCAGGCATATCGGGCAACTATGCATATTTTCCTTCACATCTCGTGCGGGATTGAAAGAATCTATCAAAAGGTTTGCTTTATTCTCATCTCCGAATAGCTGCTCAAGTTCGCCGGAGTCGAGCCAAATTCCGCCGCAGGAAGTACAATTGTCAATCTCGACCATTTCGAGTTCGAGGACTATCATGGGATTATGACAAACGGGACAATCCATCTTACCACTTTCTCCGCCACCATAGTAAACCGACTATTACCGATGATAAAAGCGCCAAACAGCCGATAATCCAGAAGGAAGTTGGATTATCATGCTCGAGGGGCAAAATAACATTCATTGAAAAAATACTAACTACAAGCGTAGGAAGCATAATAACAATTGTAAGCACGGTCAGCGCTTTTATTCGGATATTCAAATTATTGCTGATAATAGAGGCGCGGGCATCCATCATGCTTGAGAGAACCTGTGAGAAGATTTCTGTCTGGGCAAGACACTGATTGTTTTCAATGGACATATCGTCGAGGAACTCAAGATTATCAGTTGTGAAACCAATTTTTGCAGAGTATGTTTTTAGCCTGCTGATAAGCACGGCATTTGAATGTATGGCATTGAGATAGTACACGAGGCTTTTTTCGAGAGTAAACATATTGAGCAGATACTTGTTCTCCATGGCGACATTGACCTGCTGCTCAAGCTCGTTGGAAATTCTGTTGATGCCTCGAAGGTGCTCGACAAAATGTAAGATGGCGCGGAAAATCAATTTGAGGGTAATGTCCTGAAGTGAAGTTACTTTATTAAAAATTTTGCCATCGAATAAAGGCATATCGTCGGCAAGTACAATCACAAGACGGTCGCTGAAAATAAACATACCGACAGATAAAGCCTTAAATAAAAATTCATCCTGTGGAGCGTAATGCCTGGGTCGTTTAAAAATCATGGCGGTATGTTCGGGTTCAAATTCCAGACGGCTGGGTTCATCAGGGTCAAGAGTTGAACTTAGTGTATGTTCGTCAATTTTGAGATTATCAACGAGATACTTTCGTTCCGTTTCTGAAGGCGCAATATAAACAAAAATATTGGCATTGTAGCCGTTGCTTTCGACCAGCTTGTTCTCTACTATCTGCAATGTCCTGAGCATACCTGTACTCCAGAAGAAAAATTTACACCGTTCGTCCCTGACCGGCGGTAAACCGGTATCGCGGACAATTCGGTAATTGTAACAGGCGTTTTGACGGCAGCAAAGCAAAAAATTCCAACCGGTATATTGAATAAGGAAAAACCCCTTTGACAATAGAGAAATGTGATTTACAATAGTCTATTCAGAACTGAAAGGATAAAATATGGACTCAATTGATAATTCAAATCAAAACCCTCCCCCGGTACCGGGTGTTTCAAAGCAGAAGGAATCCAAAGGCATCGGATGGAAGATTTTGTTCGGAATTATCCTCGGCATATCAATATTGGCGAATGTAATTCTATTTATCACAATCGTCATTATGGGCTCAATAATGATGGCGGGAAGCGGTGGAAAAGCATTTTACAATGAAAAAGTAGTCCAGGGAGGTCCATCGAGCAACAAAATCGTAATAATCAACATTAGCGGGATAATTGACAATAAACTTGCCGAGCAAGTTGAGGAACAGATCAAGAACGCGCAAAAAGACAAAAACATAAAAGCTTTGATTTTCAGGACAATGACTCCGGGCGGCGCGGTTGCGGCGAGCGACAGAATTCACTATTGGATAAAAAAATACAGAAAAGAGACTGGAAATCCGGTTGTCGCATTTATGGATACACTGGCGGCGTCTGGAGGATATTATACATCGGCGGCATGCGATAAAATTATAGCAGAGCCGACGGTTATCACCGGCTCAATCGGAGTCGTGATGGGGCATTTTGTCTTTCAGGAACTTCTTGAACAGAAACTCGGGATAAAGCCTTTAATTGTAAAATCCGGCCCTAAAAAAGACTGGCCCACATCATTCGAGCCGGTATCGGAAGAACAAATAGCATATCTTAATGATAAATTGATAATGCCTACATACGAGAGATTTGTAGGTATAGTGGCAGAATCAAGAAAAGACAATTTATCAATCGAGCAGGTTCGCAGTCTTGCAGACGGAAGCATATATAACGCGCAGGAAGCATTGGATAATAAATTGATAGACAAGATAGGCTATTTGCCGGATGCAATTGAACTGGCTAAATCGCTTGCGAATATTAAGAAAGCGAAAGTTGTGGTTTATGAAAAACCATTCTCGTTTGAAACTTTATTTGGTGCAGAAACACTATTGAAAAATTTCAGTAACAATGCATTATACGAGCTGACCACACCGAAACTGATGTATCTGTGGAACCCTGCCGGACTTTCCAGATAATAAAACCTATCGTCAAAAACATAGCGAGCGAAGCAGGTTCCGGAATTTGAGTTGAATGTGTATATGTAACCGCAGTATCATTTCCAAGGTACATGCTTCCGGTAGTATAAACACTGCCAGTCAGATTCACGGATGTTCCAGTGCCTAAACCACCACCGAAGACACTCAGAACACCTGTAAAATCAACCCGGCTGTCAAGCCAGGCATCAGAATTAAAAACGTTAACAAATAAATTGCCTGAACCAGAAGTAATGAATTTTACGCTGCTGCCGGCAGTGAAAGAACCGACGACATTTAGAATAACATCGCCAGCAGAAGTATCGACATTGACAGTTCCGCCGGACCCCATCCAAAAACTGCTAACAGAATAAATGCCAGAAGAAAGATTCAATTGGGTATCATTACTTAAACTCAGACTCGAATATTCACCCGGCAAAAGTGTCTTAGTGGCATTTGGGGCGGTATAAATCGGAGTTGTGCCGACAACAGTTTGCTGCAAAGTATCAAGCTGCGGCAACACAAAATTCGAAAAACTATTCGAAGAACCGGTTATTACGGTGTTCTTGGAAGTCTGAATAGACCCATTTGCAACAACATCACCATTTACTATTACGCCTTTGCCAAGCCAGACATTTCCCTGTGTATAAATAGAACTGAGGCTGGAGTTGCTGTTTGCATTGACTCCTAAAGCAGAAGCCATCGGTCCGCTAACTGTTACTCCGCTGCCGACACCGATGCTCCCGCCTGCCCATAAAGCCAATTCGTCTATTGTTATAGTATTGGCCTGAGTGGTTACAATTAAACTTGTCATGAGACATATAGCTGCGACAAGATTGTGTTTAAAATTATTCACTATCGTTTCCTTAATTATTTAGCGATTCTTCTTTTAGAGACTAAAAATAATCCCAAGACAGCTAATGCAATGGTTGCCGGTTCAGGAATATTCATTGCGACAATGAAATCCTGAGAGCCGAGATTAGATAAAGCTCTTAAATCAGCCATAGGGCCTGTTCCGTTGAGCGAACGCAGCCATGAATTTGCGGTTTGGTAATCAAGGTTTGACGCTTTGAATCCTTTTCCACCAAGAGTGCTGTCAACAGTTACGTCCCAATACATTGGAGCACTGGGAACATCCTCGTACACAATTTCCCATACGGCAGCGGCAAAGGCTTCAGCATTTTTCTTCTGCTGAGTTGTATAAGTGCCGCCCGAAGTCCAGGCCGAGTCGTAATATCTTCCCCATAATTCAGAAAGATAATCTGCTTTGGCCTGGCCCATTCCACCACCAAGAAACGATGTCGGCCTTGGTCCATCCTGGGGCATAATAACATCATAAGTTTTAGTGCCCGAACCTACGTACTCGAGAAGGTCGATGCAGAAAACGCCAATCGAACCATTATCGAGATACTGACCGTCACCTGTGCCGTTTGTTTTATTGAATGTCAACGCACCAACTGTAACAGACTGGCCGTTTAAACCGCCGCCCCAGACTGTCATTGAATCGCTTGCACCGAAGCCTGTATAATCCATCGTAACAGTACCGTAAATGGTAGTTGCATGGACTTGTACGCTCATAAGGAGCACGATTGCAGCGATCACCGTTATCTTCGTATTCATCTGTCCTAAACCTCCACTCCGCTGGTTTTATTGCGGAAAAACCCCAACTGAAATTGTCGTTTACTATTAAATATTACGAACTTTTTCGATGTTTACTGAAGTGAGCTGCTACAAAAATCGTAAAGTCCTGTAAAATCGATTAAGGGATAGGAATTTCAGGAGTGGTGATTCAAAAAAAATTTTATTTTTTTTTGAGGTCCTAAAATAAACATTTTAAATGCAAATCAATAGAGGTGTAAATGGCGTTAAATTGGTTTGCTTTAAAGAATATTAAACCAAGCATATAAAATAATGGGGCAAAACGAAATTCTATTTTTATCTGGAGGAAATTTCGTAAAGATAATTCTGCCAGGAAAGATTGATTTGAGCTACCGGGCCAAAGGCAGATATGAATTCTGTGTGCAAAGCCGCAGGACTGCGCCAGCCGGGACGAAGTTTGTAAACGGCAGACATATAGTTTCTGAGGCTATCGGGGTGACGCTCAGATAAAAACTTGAAAAAGATGCTGGATTGAGCGTAGATATCCTTGCGGGCAGAAGAATTTTCCGGCATACGAGTTATCGAAATAAATTCGTTAAGCGGAAGCAATCTATTTTCATTATACATTCTACACACACGCTGCAGCCTGATATGCGCGACACTATTAGGCATACTGTTTTCAAAATTAACCGCAAGGCCTTCGGAAAACCAAACCGGATACATTACTTTTTGTTTCTGCAGACCGGTATTGAAAGCAAGCTGATGAGCTGCTTCATGTAAAATCATCGTCAATTCGTTCCCAGAACTGTCCACTGAAGGCATAATGTAAACACCTGCAACAGCGGATTCCGGGGAAACTGTATTATCTTTTTTCCAGTTTTGAAGATTGCCCGGCTTTACGATGCAAACGGAATTGGTTTTTGCGGAATAATAGCTTGTGAGCCAATAAAGATTCATCCCATCGGCGGCAAGTGCGTGGTCACTGAATGACTGCGAGTCTGTAAAACAATACCATGTGAGTTTTTCAGACGGGATCAGCAACTCAAATCCATTGCGAGTAAAAACATTATTGAAATGACTATACGCGAATTCGAGAAGATTAGCTATTTCGGCTACTTCGGAGTTATCGGTATCGTGAACAATTTTATAGTGAGCAGTCTCAAGCGTAGAACGAGACAGATTTTTCGCGGCCGGTGCAGCGTAAAGCTGACAGGAAAAAATTAAACAAACAGCTATGGCATATAATTTCATCATAATAAACAAAGGAAATATCTCAGTTGTACGAAGGAATTCCCTCTATAATAAGCAAAACCCTTAAAAAGTCAAAAAAATACGGTTAAAACTACTCCATAAGGATGAATAAACAGACAAAAAACCGTCAGAGACAAGGAAAAAGTATTTAAAGTAATAAGGAATATCAGATTAAGTAAATACCCTATACGTGCGGAATGTTTTTTATGATAGATTTTTTAGCATTAAACTAAAACCTTTGAAAGGAGGCTATGATGCTTACAGAAATCGGACAGAAAAAAAAGATCCTTATCGTGGAAGATCATCCTGTAGCTCGGTTAGGACTTACAAAAGTGCTGTCGCGTGAAAACGATTTTCAAATTATTGGAGAAGCAGAGGATGTAAACCAGGCACTTGAAATTATCGAAAAAATAACACCGGATATCATTATACTCGATCTATCATTGAAGTCTTCAAACGGATTAGAATTTCAAAAATATATCAAGGCTAACCGGCCAGACCTGAATGTTCTGGTGGTCTCAATGTTTGATGAAACTATATATGCCGTCCGGGTTCTTGAAGCAGGAGCGAAAGGTTATCTTATGAAAGACGCACCTGTGGAAGACCTTATTAAAGCGGTACAAGCGGTTTCGAGCGGAAGGATTTACGTGAGCGATAATGTAAAATCAAAAATAATGGGAAATCTGTCTTTCAGGAAAACTGATGAAAATATTTCATCAATCAGCAGCTTAAGTTCGAGAGAACAGCAAGTATTTCTGATGATTTCACGAGGATGGCGTACAAGACAAATCGCACAAAAACTTGGGTTAAGCATAAAAACGATTGAGACGTACTGCTCACACATAAAAGATAAATTGAATTTGAGCAATGCGGCAGAACTGCTGCGATACGCCGTTCAATGGTCGATACATGATGGAAAATCTGAGACCAGAGAAACAGTAAATATATAAGATTATTTTGTTTTTGCTCCAACAAAAGTGCTCTGAAAAATGCAGATGTTTGGCAATTCATTACCTTTTAGCCTGCATGAGTTTTTCACGACATGATTTGAGATTTTCTGTAATCATAACTCTGTCCGGATGGTCAGGGCTTACAATTAATTCTGCTATCTGCGAGGCCTGGAGCAATAGTCTTTCTGATTCATCGTAAAGAGCCTGATTATATTTGAACATAGCGAAATTATTCAGCAGCTTCGCATAATCGAGATTATCTTTTTCCGGGACGCTCCGCCATATTTCTAAAGCCTTCGAATATAAATTTTCAGCTTCGGGAATTTTATCACCTTTTTCATATACTGCTGCTAAATTGCAGAGAGTCTGTGCGGCAGCGATACGATTTTCGGGTAAAGATTTAGTATAAATCTCCAAAGCATTCAAATACATTTGGGCTGCCCTGCTGTATTCCTGCCTTGAATAATATAACCCAGCAAGATTATTGAGAGTAAGCGCAATTGCGGGGTCGTTTGGACTTAAGAATTTTCGGCGAATAAGCAGTACATTTTTATAGTAATTTTCAGCTTCGTCGGTACGCCCCTGAATCTTTAAAAGTTCGGCTATATTGTCCATACACACGGCAACTGCGATATGCGTTGTGCCAAAAACTTTTTTCATAGTTTTCAATGAACGCTCATACAGAGGCAAAGCTTCATCATACTTACCAAGCTTTTTCTTCATCAGAGCAAGATTGTTTAAGGCGGCAGCGGTTTGGCCGCTAATTTGACCGAAACTTTCCTCAGCATACGTCAAAGCTTTTTGCGCAGCTATTTCAGCCCCCTTCAAATCTCCTTTTTGATAAAGATTTGCCACCTCCCTATTAATTTTTTGCCAGCCTGCAACTTTATCTTCGGCAAAAATAAAGGTATTTGCCATTAAAATGAAAACCAGAATGAAACAAACCGGTTTGGACATATCTAATATTATACTATCAGATATAAAAAATACAATTAAGGGTTTTGCTTAAAATAAGCGCATAAAAAACCGGGCAGAACCATCTGCCCGGTGTAGAAATTAAACTCACCCCTCAGGCGAGATTCTAAACTATTGAAGCGTAAATTTCACAGCGTCAGCACAGGTGCTTGAAACCGAAGGTGCAGTGATAGTAACTCTATAAGTATTTCCTGCAGCAAAGTTGAATTGGCCAAGGCTGTTCCATTTTCCGGCGTTTTGAAGCTGGTTGACATTAACCGAAGATGTTCCGGAAGAATGAGTAATACTTACTGGTGCTGATGAGGGGCGATTATCCTGACCCGACCACCACATGGCAACATCATATCTGCCGGCAGTTGTCGGCTTGAACGTCCATGTATATGCTGAACCATCACGTGCCCAAAGTGAATTAGTTCCGTATGGTGTGCTTCCGCCTGAAACGCCCCACCAGCCCTGATATGAGGTACCGGTTGATGAATTGTCAACAGTAACCTCAACATTACCGGTAGGCGGTTCGACGGGCTGATTATTCATTAATGTGAATTTCACAGCGTCAGCGCAGGTGCTTGCGACGGCAGGAGCTGTGATAGTAATCCTGTAACTGGTGCCAGCGACAAAGTTGTATTGGCCGAGGGTGTTCCACATCCCGGCATTCTGAAGCTGGTTGACGTTTACCGCAGCTGTGCCAGAAGCATGAGCAATACTTACAGGAGCCGACTCTGGACGGTTTGATTGCCCAGACCACCACATAGCAACACTGTAACTGCCAGAAACTGTTGGTCTGAAAGTCCAGGTGTATTTTGAACCGCCACGGCCCCAGAGTGAATTTGTGCCGTAAGGAGTTGTACCACCTGAAACACCCCACCATCCGGCATATGATGTATTGCTTGAGGAGTTGTCAATAATAACAGAAACCTCATTTCCGCCGCCTGAGCCGGTTACATTAATTCCAACAGCGGCAGCATCTATAAGCTCGCCATCGGAAGCAGTGAATGTTACCGTGTAATTTCCGGCCTGCGAAGAGGCTGGAGTCCACTGGAAAGTGGTACCGTTAAATGACGCACCAGCCGGCAAACTGGAAGCTGTAACAGTAACTGCATCGCCATCGATATCTGTGTATGTAACAGGGAAAGTGAGCGATTGGCCAACTGTTACAGATTTTGAGGAAATCGGAGTGATTTCCGGCGCCCTGTTAACATTGTTAACCTTAACTGTGATAGTTTCACTGTCTTCAAGAGTTCCATATACAGCATTGAAAGTGCATTCATAAGTACCGGCATCGTTGTGGGAAGGAGTCCAAGTGAAAGCTTTATTAACGAATGAAGGTACTGATGGTAAATTATGATCGTCAAGCGTAATATTAACGGTTGGATCAATTACTTCAACTGAGAAAGCCAAAGCAGTGCCTTCATCAACTTCCTTATCGCCAATCGGTGAAAAGGCGAACGGACTGTCGATATCACTTAGCGCTGCGATTTCGGTTGCGGACAGAGCACGATTGTAAACGCGACATCTATCGATTTTACCATTTAGCGTTTCGTTTCGAGAAGTTGTACAGCCATCGTTTCCGAAATCAGCGAAAGAAGCAAGCGAAGTTAAACCAGTGTATGAACCGGATGCAACCTGTGCACCATCGAAATAAACTGCGTAGTTCGAGCCATTCCAAGTTAAAGCGAGATTGTGCCATTTATTCAAATCGACAGTTCTAATGTTCACTGCGGACGAATGAGATCCGCCCATACCAACACATAACTGGCCGTTGCTCATATAAAGCTGAATACGGTTTGCCCATGCGCCAACAGTATGACCGAAGAAATATCGGACATTGCTGCTATTGGTTATATATGCCTGTACGGTAATAGTACCGGCAGAAGCGGTCATACCTGATGTCGAGACCTGCAGAGCGTCATTTGTACCATCAAACTGCAACTGGCCGCTGCCGGTCCAGACTGGACCGTTAACTAATGTGGCAATGTTTCCACGCCCTGAACAATCGGATGCAGTGGTTCCATTTGTCTCGGAAAGATTCCATAATCCAATAAGTCCGGGATCATAGGTGTAATTTTTCGATACCTGGATTATAGTATTGCCTGCAGCATCTTTTACATTCTTTACAGTTAAAGCTCGTGTTTCACAAAGAGCCTGATTCGAAGTTGTAAGCATAACAGATTTATCTGCACTACTATAAACGGCTGAAGAAACCGTGATGCCGGGTGCTGAATAATTGGCAACAGTTTGCGCTGCTGTAACATTCAAAGCTTCATTGAATATAATTTTTACTTTATTAATAGCCTGTGCATCGATAGAAACTATTGATGGAGGTGTTGTATCCTGTACCGGCAGAGCGGAAACAATAATAACAACTGTATCTGTCGCAGTCAGACCGCCATTATCAGTAACACGTAGTGTAACTGTATGAGTGCCAACAGTGAAATTAACAGATGGAGTTGCCCCTGTAGCGATAGATTGATTGTTCTCGAGCCATGTATAATTAGCAATTGAGCCATCGGGGTCAGAAGAACTCAAACCGTTTAATGTAACAGACTGGCTGCCATTGCCATCAGCATCGCTAATGGTCTGGTCGGCACCAGCATTGGCTATAGGAGCACGATTTGTCGGCGGGGGCGGAGGATTTGTATTTCCAACAGAAGAACGATATGTATTCCACATCGAAGAAATGAAAGCTGTGCTGGTTTCGCCGGGTTGGACCCAGTCGCCCGAAGCAACTCTTGGGTCATTTCCATAACCCATCCAACGATCAACGTAATCAAAGAAAGCGCCATGATTCCATATATTTTCGGCACCCATGAGCTGAGCAGCTAAAGCATAGCCAACCCATGTATAAGATGTGCAGCAGTTTCTGTAATCCTGACAAGCATCACCATTTTTGGCTTGCGGACGGCAATCTTTTGTACCGCTTCCTGAACAGCCGTTTGCCTGATAAGAACTGACGCAATTAGCACCCCAATAAGCCACATTTGCCTGACCTGAATTCCTGCTTGCAGTAACGCCATAGTAGGTTTGGTCGTCTTCACCAAAACGACAAGTTGGAGATTTCATTGCACTATTATTGAGCATAATACCCGCGAAAAGGATAGGCCATTTTCTGCCGTTTGCGTGTCCGCCTTCTCCTATCCAGTTATTACTCAAGAGCGACATGTGATAGAGGTCAATACCAGTTTGAACGAAATTAATAAGCAAAGGTTCAAGCTGAGCATCAGTGTAATCCAATAAAAGCAGACAAGCCGCCCTGCTGGATGCTATACCAATTTCCCTGCCGTAATTTGGCATATTTTTGATAGGATGCATCATTCTGGCAAGCCACACAGGCTTATGGTCCAGCCAGACTTCCTTAAAATAACCTGCGACTTCATTAACATAGGAAGCTGATGGTTTGGCCGACAACGGCAATTTTAATAAATGACTTCTGTTTAAATTTGAAGCCAGATAGGTCGGCTTTGAGGTGCCTACATAAGGCGGTCTGAAACTTTGGGAATTTGGCACTGAAGAAACTACGGTTAAAACCGCAGCTCTTTCAAGATAACAATGAGCAGGCACTACCAAAGCTCCAAGCAAATCTGTGCCATTTGCAGAAGCGTTTCTGCTTTGTGTGGAAACGAGAGACTGACCTGCATTTAAAGTTCTTGGGAAAGAAACTCTAAGCGAGGAATTATAACCGTCTATTCTTCCATCATACCCCTGCGAGTTGCCACCGGCTGGATTAATAACGGAACCATTGCTGGAACCGCTTGGCGAAGGACTTACTGAATTAACCTGAACACCGCTGCCGGTATCCAATACCCAATAATCCCCATTAACATATTGACCGGTCTGATAATTAGCATTGAAAGTCCACGTAATTCCATTTTTAGTAACCGATGTTGCGGCAGAAGCGGGTATAGAACCAAATCCTATAACAGTTATTAATATTGTAATGATAGCTGCAAATTTAATTTTACTTAAGTAAACTTCCGAATTCATTTGCTTACTCATGAAAAACTCCTTTTTGAAATTTTATAATAATTCCAGATTTTTTACACATTTTTCTTTAAATTTTTCTATTTTTCGTCCGATCTCCTTTAAAAATATGGTAAATTTAAAAACAATAATTCTGGTTATTGAAAACTAAAGAGTAAAAGTCAGGCACTTTCCTCATTCTGGCAAATGAGCGTTTGAAATTAATTTGTAATATGAACAATAATAAATATAAATTTGAGATATTCTGAAAAACGTTATATAAAAAAGCCGCTTTATATTTATCTTTTAATCGAACCTATTAAGGAATTTCCTTGAGCACTATAAAGGATTTCCCTTGATGATTCAAACTTTTTAGCTGTTTCCTCATCCTTATAGAGTAGAAGAATTGATTTTCATCGCAACCAGTTGGGAAAAAGATTCAGATTCGTTCTCATCCAAAAGGAGGGTTTTACTATATCGCATTTATGAATAGGATAACTTGTCACCACCTAAGGCGATTAATGTTTCAGCCATAAATGTAATTCGCTGCTTAATTATGTTACCCTGCGGGAAACAAAGTTTAAGTTCTTTTGAAGTCATAAGTCTAAGATCCTTGCGATTCCGACCAAATACATACTTTTTCTTAATATGACAGTAACTGCAAATTCTTCCCGCCCGAAGGTATAAATTGCCAGGAAACCATGTTACCAATGGCAATCGCAAATGAAACTCAAATGGGTACCAGCGATTCGGAGTCGTAACAAACCAGGTTTTACCAACACGCAAGATTTCCTGGGCCATTTTTTTCTGATTACTGAAACTTCCAAGATGCTCAATTACCGCATTGCAGTAAACAATATCAAAGTATTTATCCGGCCAAGGCAACTGACAGGCATCACCAATCCTGGCGTCAACTTGAGGATAAAAATTTTTGATGCGGTTGATATGCTCAGAAGAAAGATTAATCGCATGGAGGTTGTTTTTCCATGGATATGAATCAATTAACTGCAAACCCCTATCTCCATTTGGATTAATTTCTGCTCCGACATCAAGTACTTTTTTCGACTCGGATGGCGACATTATTTTATAAAAAAACGATAATTTATGCCTTCGACTGACGTTTGATAGTTTGCTAAACATGCTCATTATATAACTTTCAATTTAGCTCAAAGAATTGAACGAATTGAACTTTCTCTTCCTGGCAATCTTTTCATTTGACCAAATTACGGTTTCATTATCGGGTGTTTCGCACTTCTGAATGTAAAAAGACGCCGGGTCTCTGTCTTTATTTAAAAAAGGACATGCAGCTTTTAAATGCTGATAATAATTTAAGTATAAGTAATTCAGAGATCCAATAATTTTCCATTCTTTATTACATGTTAAAAATGCCTCGAGCAAATATTGCTCGTTCCATAAATACACTTTGTCTATGAGCCATTGTTTCAAATAGTCCCTTGGCGAAAAAATATCGTGAATATGAACGATGACACCAGCTTCCAGCGAAGGGATTAACTCCAGGTATTCGAAGAGAACATCACCTTGAGGTCTGATAATATGTGATGAGTCGATAAACAATATATCGTCTTTTTTCAATTCGGAAAACACTGATTTATTCATTTCTTCCACTCTCTGTCTAATAACAGTTACACCGGTTTTTTCTAACCATGGCATTTCATAAGGTTCGATACATAAATGGCTGCAGTTATAACTCGGTATTTCTTCCCGGTTCTTTTTTATAGCTTTTATTGCCATTAATGTTGAATTACCGCTTCCAATCTCAAATATCCTTGCAGGTTTCTTGAGCCTTATCAGATTATATAAATATTCAGCATCGCCACTTCCAAACATTCTGTTATCCATATAGAAATTCATTTCGTCGGTTTTCTTCTCTGAGAGGTGTTCAAGTTCTTTGGTAAAACAAAAACTTTTCAAAAGATTTAGTTGTTCCTCTATATTCCAATCTATGCCGGAAAGCTCTCGAATTTGGTTCAATGGCCGGCGTAAAAGCCTGCTATCAAAAAGCGGCTCATAGTAATGGTTGCGAATTGGGAATACTCCTGCGTACATTAAGGCACGTTTACAGGAAGGCACTCTGCTAACCCCAACTCGCCTAATGATTTTCAAAAGAACGGCCGCTAAATAAACTATGGGTATCAGAAGAATGTCTGCTAATGGCAATATGGCCTTAACAAGTTTTTTATAACCTCTAACAAATTGAAAACCTGACATACATTTAAAAATTCTAAATCTGAATATTGAAATCCTGAATAAATCAAAATTACTGAAATTCAAGCATTTCCAACTCAGAAAATTGGATTTTGAATTTGTTTCAAACTTAGAATTTAACACTTCGGATTTAATCATTTTTTAATCTCTTTCATTTGTTAGAATTTCCTGACGTAAGTTCAACATCTCACATTTACCTGATATATTCCATTTAACTATCAGGGAAATTCCCTTTTTATTCAAAATTATACCCTTGAGGGTAGTAAATTCCCGCGATTGAAAGAATAAGGTATTTTTTAAAGCACGTATCCGGAGATTAACGAGAAAAATTCAATCGCTATTAGTATATGCATTCATATTTGTTGTAATGATCGATCATAAACCTGAGGAAGAAAATGACCCGACACGTTAAACCACTAAAAAGAATTGAGTGAAACCCGCACTGCCGATAATCGTTTTCACCTAACAACAGAGGCTTCAATCCATTACGTCATAAGCAGAACATCACCTTATTTCAAAAAATCATGTTAGATAATATTATCCATCAGGAAAATTAAATAAGTAAATCGTTGACGGAGTAAAAAATAACTTTGTTTCATTTATCAGATAAAAGCTATTTCTGGGCGGCATGGATTATCTTAATTTGTGCTTTGTTAGCAGCAGGATCTATTTACCGGTTAGCAGCGGCAAATCAAAACTTAATAGAATCCAGAATATCCTCGACTGCTATTCCATTAAAGGAATTTCCCAAAAAAATAAATAATTGGGAAGGGAAGGATATATCTATCGGTTATCCAATTGAAAAGGCAACCGGCTGCGATGATTATTTTCTACGGCTTTATCATAATTCCAAAAACGAGCAATCGGCAAATGTATATGTAACCTTCAACGCACATCCAAGAAAAATGCTTGGGCACAGACCAGAGATATGTTTCACAGCGAGCGGATGGAATATAGAAAAAGCCGAGAAGATTAAATTTATAACATCATCCGGAAAAACAATCCCCTGTATCAAATATCTTTTTGAAAAGTCTGTGGTGCTTGGAGAGGAAATATTCGTTTTAAATTTTTACATACTCAACGGCAGACCGACGGATGACCACAAAGAATTCTCAGGGATAAAGTGGCGTACACTGACCAATCCAGATGAGAAAGTCAGATATGTTACGCAAATACAAATCAGCTCATCAAACGAAGAGGCTGCTATATCGGCGGCTAAAGAGATGTGCGATTTGATAATTGATTTTTTTCGGAATGAGCAAGGCTTTGTGAATACGAGCCTTGCATTTGAAAATAATAACTAAATTTTATTTTGTGAAAAAATACGAATGCGTTTTTGTGCACCCGACAGGGACGGAGTGCGTTAAGAATTTACGGTGAAAAGGTTCAATATTTAATTTTATAAGGAGCATAATATGGAATCGTCAGTTCGGGCAAAGAAATTTATTTATATTGCGGCGTTATTCGCAATATGCCTTACATCTTTAGCTTCAACAGGTCTGGGGGATGTAATAATAGATAACGAACAGGCCGGAACAACCTCTACGGGAAGCTGGCTGGTATCAGGAGCGAGCGGATTTTATGGAACAGATTCATTATGGGCCAGAGACGGAGCAACATATACATGGACTATGAGTGGGCAGCCTGCAGGAACTTATGAAGTATTGATGTGGTGGTCGCCCTACTCTTCAAGAGCAACCTCAGTCAACACAGTGATTACCCATGCAGGCGGACAGGAAACATTGACAATAAATCAACAAGAAAACGGGGGACAGTGGAACAGCCTGGGAACATTTACATTCGACGGCACCGGCAGCGTAAGAATTACAGCAGCCAACGGCTCTTCTGTGAGTACATGCGCCGATGCGGTATGGTTTAAATTGATAGGCAGCATTAATGTACCGCCAACAGCAACTATAGATTCGATAACACCCAATCCCGCAGATTTGGGTCAGATGGTGCAATTTACAGGCCATGGTACAGACAGTGATGGAATAATTGCAGCTTATAACTGGGAATCCAATATTGACGGAGCATTAAGTGATGCTAATTCATTTTCTACAGCCGTGTTGAGTGCAGGAGTTCATATAATAAGTTTTGAAGTACAGGATAATAATGGAGCATGGTCAGATCCCGTAACACAAAATTTGACCATAGGAGAAACTCCCACTGAAATTATAATTGATAACGGAACATCCAATACTTCTTCGACGGGAACGTGGCAGATATCCGGAGCAACTGGTGCATACGGAACTAATTCCGTATGGAGCCACAGCGGAGCAACCTATACATGGACATTTACACCGTCAACAAGCGGCACGTACACCCTATCGATGTGGTGGACAGAGCTTTCGAGCAGAAGCAGCAGCGTGCCTGTAAGCATACAGCACAATGGCGGAACAGCAAACACTGTAATAAATCAAACGCAAAACGGCGGAAAATGGAATATTATCAACAGTTATACATTTACCGCAGGAACACCATATAATGTAACAATAACCGCGCCTGCCGGAAGTCCACCGAGTACTTGCGCTGATGCGGTTAAATTCACACTTACAGCAATTATGAATACCCCCCCAGTCGCAACAATAGATTCAATAACTCCCAATCCTGCTCAACCAGGTCAGGCAGTTGAATTCAGGGGGTATGGAATTGATACCGATGGTACGATAGCAGCTTATAACTGGGAATCGACAATCGACGGACACTTAAGCGATGCCAACTCATTTTCTACATCGGCATTGAGCGAAGGCGTACATACGATAATTTTTGAAGTACAGGACGATGACGGCGAATGGTCAACTGAAGTTCTGCAAACATTGACAGTTGGCAATCCCCCTGCTGAAACCATTATCGACAATGGAGATGCGGCAACTTCGTCCACGGGGTCATGGGAAGTATCTGGTGCGCCGGATGCTTACGGAACAAATTCCGTATGGAGTTACAGCGGAGCAACATATACGTGGACATTTACACCCGCGACAAGCGGCGTATATAGAGTATCAATGTGGTGGACAGCCCTTTCGACGAGAAGCAGCAGTGTGCCTGTAAGCATAGAAAATAACAGCGGCACAGCAAATATAAATATAAATCAGCAGCAAAACGGCGGAACATGGAATGAACTTGGGGAATATCAATTTGATGCGGGAACGGCTTACGATATAATGATTACCGCACCAGCAGGAAGCCCGCCGAGTACATGCGCTGATGCCGTAAAGTTCACATTGATAACAGTAAACAACGCGCCAGTAGCGACAATAGATTCCATCTTACCAAATCCGGCAACAGAAGGACAAAGCGTACAATTCAAAGGGCACGGTTCGGATACAGACGGAACTATACAGGCTTACAGATGGCAATCAAATATCGATGGAAATCTGAGTGACGCAAACTGGTTCTCTACAAATACACTTTCTGAAGGTTCACATACGATTACATTCGAGGTTCAGGATAATGCGGGAATGTGGTCACAGCCGATGAGTCAGATATTGGCAGTACAAGTAACTACAAATGTACCTCCTACTGCATCGATAACATCAATTACACCAAATCCTGCGACACAAGGACAAACAGTATCATTCACAGGGAGCGGAACAGATACTGATGGGACGATTACGGCATATAGATGGGAATCAAACCTCGACGGCTCACTAAGCAGTGCAAGTTCATTCACAAAGAACAACCTATCGGTCGGCAGCCATACGATAACATTTACGGTGCAGGATGATGACGGAGCATGGTCATTGCCTGTTACTCGCACATTGGTAATACAGCAGCCTGCCAACATACCACCAACAGCAACGATAATTTCAATTTCGCCAAGTCCTGCAGCACAGGGTCAATCTGTATCATTTGTCGGAAGCGGAACAGATACTGATGGGACAATTACAGCGTATAGATGGACATCAAGTATTAATGGGGTAATAAGCAGCCAGGCATCGTTCAGCACGACATTGCTCTCGCCGGGGACACATACAATATCATTTAAAGTAAAAGACAATAGAGACGATTGGTCATCAACAGTAACCTGGACACTGACTATCAACGCTCTAACTGCCAACATAATTTCAGATAATGGCGGCAGCGGAACTTCTTCGACAGGGACATGGCGAGTTTCGGGCGGATCCAATCCTTACGGAACAAATTCATTGTACTCAAGCAACGGAGCAACTTATACATGGTCATTTACGGCACCGACAACGGGCAACTACCAGGTATATCTGTGGTGGACAGCATTGTCGTCGAGAAGTTCATCAGTGCCTTATGCAATACAGCGTAATGGCGGCACAACAACTGTTACCGTTAATCAAAGACAAAATGGCGGAAAATGGAACAGCGCAGGCACATTCGCTTTTACAGCCGGCCAAACATATACAATAAAAGTAACTGCACAGTCATCTTCATACAATAGCTGTGCAGATGCCGTAAGATGGCAATTGGGCGGCAGCAGCTCATCACCTACTGCACAGATAACTTCGATATTACCGAGTCCGGCAGCAATCGGACAGACAGTTGAATTCTGTGGAGCAGGATTCGACAGCGACGGAACTATTCAGACATACGAATGGACATCAAACATTAATGGTGCAATCGGCAGCGCGAGCACATTCACCACATCATCCCTGTCGGCAGGAACACATACAATTTCACTGCGAGTACAGGATAATTCAGGAAACTGGTCAAGCACAGTAACCGCTCAGTTGATTGTATCTCCAACTATCAATGTACCGCCAACAGCAACGATAACATCAATAACTCCAAATCCGGCATCTTTAGGGCAGACCGTTGATTTCGCGGGAACAGGAACCGATACTGATGGTACTGTAACGGCATATAAATGGGAGTCAAGCATAGACGGCATATTAAGTACTCAAAGTTCTTTCTCGAAGAGCAACCTGTCCGCAGGTACTCACACAATTTCATTTTCAGTTCAAGATAATCTTGGAGCATGGTCGCAAACAGTAACACGGTCACTGGCAATTAACGAAACAGTGGCTGATATAATAATTGATAATGGCAACCCGAATTGTACTTATACCAACTCGTCTTCAGGCCTTGCGTGGGGTATCTCAGGGGCAACAGGATTCTATGGCATGGATTCTTACTGGAACAGAGACGGGGCTACTTATACATGGCGAGTAACGCCTACAGTTTCAGCAAACTATGAGGTGTTCGCATGGTGGTCAGCATACCCGACCAGAAGCACAAGCGTACCTATTGATATTGTAAACGCCGGCGGCACAAACAGAGTTAACGTCAATCAGCAAATAAATGGCGGACAATGGAACAGTCTTGGGATATTCCCATTTCAGGCCGGTATAACTTACAATATAACAGTAACGGCAGTAAATGGCTCGACAGTAAGCACCTGTGCGGACGCAGTAAAATTAACACATAACGGGCCTATTAATATCCAACTGCCGCCAGTAGCAGAAATTCTTTCAATAACTCCAAATCCGTCAATGCCAAACCAGACTATAGTGTTTAAAGGAAAAGCAACCGACGGGGATGGAACCGTCACAGCTTACCGATGGCGGTCAAACATCGATGGAATAATTGGAACAACCAGTACATTGAACAAGATTCTCACCGCCGGTACTCACACAATTTATTTCACCGCACAGGACAATAGCGGCTCATGGGCACCCGAAGTATCTGCTACAGTAGATGTCGGCCTTGAACATATTTATATAGCGCTGGCTTATGGCGGCAATGAAATGGGAAGCATTTCAATGGCATCCTTACTTCAATCAATGGGCGCAACCCAACTGAGTACTTACGAGTGGAGATATACAACTCCCACCACCGGAAAGATTCATTACATTCACTTTGTAAGGAATCTTGCAGGATTAGCAGCGGGTATGATACGAGACGGAGCACATATTATCATTGCAACCCATTCAAATTACGGATTAGGCCCGATTTTTTCAACACCTACCGAAGATGTTCAATTAATGCTTAACGATATTCGGTACGTAGATGATGATCGAATAGTTAAGTTTGGAACACCGACTGTTGGCGTAAGTGCTTTTGGAATGAGAACAGGTCAGGCTTATCCATACTGGTGGCCTATTTATAAAGATGGGGCAAGCGCAATAGCACCATACGATTTCAATGACCCTGCCGGACCTCCAGCGTATAATTATTATTTAACATACCAGGTACCTGGAGATCCGAATCATTATAAAGTAGAGACTGTAGCTCACGGGGCAATGCAAAGATTTGCAGATTCGGGCAAACCTGCGTGGTATTCCATAACAGGAGATGTGCCGGATGTAAATGATCCTAACGAAAGACAATATTTTATTACTAATAGTGAGCCATGGTATCCATCAATCGAAAGTTCAGGTATTTGGACGCAATATCAGGATTTGCCAGCTAACAGAGACAATAGTCAGTATTTCAAAGAGAATTATGTTTATAATGCAGCAGGAAGCGGCAATGATTATACGCGATTTATGTTCAAAATACCGACAGCCGGACAATATAAAGTTGAGGCATGGTGGCCTGGTCTGAGCGACAACACAACAAGTGCACCATTCAGAATATATCATGCATCCGGAAGCACTTTAAGGACGATGAACCAAACCATAAACGGGCGGCGCTGGAATGATTTAGGGACTTACACCTTCGATGCAGGTGATTATTCAGTTCTTTTAACAGATGCGGTAAGCAGCGGAAATGTAGTAGCTGACGGTGTTCGAGTCGGACACATCAGTAATCCATCCGACGTCGTTCAATCTGATTTTATCGCAGTTTCCTCAAGTTTTCCGGCACAAATTACCCCGTGCGGGCCGGCACCTTTGAATGTGATGTTTGTTAACGCCGGCACAGGCGATCTAACAGGACGTGAATGGGATCTCGGAGACGGATATAAGAACACTACGAGAGACATGCTTTATCATGAGTATGTCCGACCCGGCGTATATACTATAAGTCTTACAGTAAAAGGCCCATTAGGAAACAGTACGAAAACCAAAACCGGTTATATTGTTGTTTGGCCGGAAGGTACAACACAAACATTACCTTTGATGGCAGAATTCGCGTGTCTCAATAAATTTAACACAATGGGTACGTACAATGCGCCGGTTGTAGCATTATTCCAAGATGCAAGCAGAGGTGAAAACATTACAGGCTGGCTTTGGAACTTTGGTGACGGACAGACAAGTGATGAGCAAAATCCAATGCATATATATGCTCAACCAGGCAACTATACTATAAGTTTGACAGTAACAAATTCATTGGGCCAAACACATACCGAAACAAAACCGAATTATCTGCGAGTTGTTCAATTTGAAAAGAACATAGATAACGTTGATTATCCAAAAACAAGTTATGGCGGCTGGGTAGGCAAGACAATGCTTAAAACCAAATCGATGGATATACCCAAAGACCAGATGAAATACGCGAGAATACTGTTGGAAAGCTGCAACAGCGGTGATTATTATATTCAAAGCATAGCACGCGGTTTGGCGTTCTACACAGTAGGTTCATCGACTGGTGAAGGCAGTCTTGCATATCTTCAGTCATATTTGCAGGGGAAAACCGACCAGGAAATTTGGGAAACAGTGCAGCAAGTACAGGCGCTTTATGATTATTATAATTTTAACCTTACACCAAGCGATCAGCAGACAATGGTTAAAACAACACCAATTGAACCAGAAGTATTAAGTATAAGTGCAGAACAGCAGGCAGAAATAGAACAAATGAAGACACTTTCAATGATTGAGTCTTTCGAAATTCTAAGTGGGCCTGAATATATTGTAAATGAGGGTTTGTGCAGCGCGGCAATTTCGGAAGTTTACGATGGCAGTGAATACGAAGCAGTGGAATTGGCACTGGCAAGAGTAAAAACGCCTATTGAAACAACCGATAATACCGGTGTTAGAGAATTGAAAACAGCAAAATCCATCCTTGCTGAATTCTCAGATATATCTATTCCAAGACTAACAGGATTGTATCCGCATCAAGATGTTTCAATAAATGCCAATATAATAACGACAGCCGGACCTCTGGCAGGCGATTCAGAAATATTTGCAATGCTGATAGAGGCTCTTGATGATAAAACAGAAACTATAGATGCTAATCCTGAGATGATAGGTAAGCCATTGAGAATCTGCGACATTGCGTATAATCAGATTGTTCTTAATCTTAACATCAAAGACGTTCTGCGCACCATAGGAACGGGAATGACCGAAGATGTACGAGATTACCACATTGACATTTTAAAGAATAAACTCTAATTACAAATCGAGGCGGCCTCTGGATAATAAATAATTCAGGGGCCGCCTATAATTCTCAAGGCAATTTACATTGTTAATCCATCAATAAACAAAATTTATCAAACACAGAATTAATGGGGGCAAAATGAAAATTTCAGGTATTTTGAAAAAAGCCGGTATCAACGTGATAAATCCTATTATGGCTTTGTTGTTTGCAATATGTGTGGCCGCATTTGCATCAGATAGCCGAGGCGAAGTTATTATTGATAACGGCCAACCTGGTACTTCATCAACCGGAACATGGGATATATCGGGAGCACCTAATCCTTATGGAGCTAATTCCGTATG
>MHXZ01000102.1:0-95549 GCA_001825665.1 Planctomycetes bacterium GWF2_41_51
GATGTATATGCGTCCGTTACTTGGTCTTGGAGAGCGGTGTAACCTTGAAACTGCTTGTCAGGAACATGGCATTAATTTTAATTATCAGTCTGCTCATATGGCTGCGTCCGATGCCGAAGCTTCGGCGAAACTTATGGAATATTATTTGAAGATCATATCAGATAAGAAGATATATACTTTTGGTGAACTTGCTAGTCTCAAATCTTATAAGTTTATGAACAGCTTTGGATATGCTCCTTTGCCAAAAGCTGAATTATTCCACCTTAAAAAAAGTGAAAAATATCTCTCAAGAGCTAATTATAAAACAGTAGTTTGTGATTCTGAAAGACAGGCTATAAATGAATACTGGGATGCATTACGTACTGTATTAGCAGACCTCGATATAACTGAACAGGAACTTCAATATGTTCTTGATATAAGGAGGAAAATCCAATTGCCAAAAGAAAAAATTCGAATGTTGCATGCAAAAATTTTTGCTTCCGGGATATCTCAATTTATCAGCGATCAAAATTTTGATGATAAAGAAGTATCGAAACTGGGGAAATTATTTAAATGTCTTTCAAAACTTGGATGGGCACCTGGAGAATGAAATCTGCTGTCAATTAGCAACTCAGATGTTGCATTTTTTAATTATGGTTATAACCAAAAAAATCATTAAAAGGGCTAAAATTTCTTATAAGGAATAGGAAATGAGGGAGAATACAGTTAAGGGATCTTTGATTGTTCTTTTTGTTAGTTGCTTTATCTTGTTTTGGATATTAGCTTCTTTCAGTGCATCTATTTATTTCATCACCTTTTTAATGGGCTTAGTCAGTATATTATTTTTAAGGCATAAATTTATAATAACTTTTTCTAAAAAAATATTATTAACAGTTTTATTTTTAATTTGTTTTATAATTGGTTATGAAAAAGGAATGCAGTTTTTTTTTCAAAGCATGCTTGTTTTTGGGGTCGTGGGGGTTTTAATTTGGAAATTTATTAAAGATCCTAATAAAGGAATTTCAATGAAAACAGCATTTTCATCAGTTGAAATAATAAAAAAAATCATTTCAAAACCTCAGCCTTATTTCTTAGGCAAAGGCACAAAAATTGAAATTGGAGGATATATCCTTGAAGATCCTTTAATTTATGTTGTCGATAGTAAAACCTATGAAGAGTTTGATGCCAGTCTTTTATGTTTGAGACAACCGGTCGGATTTCCACAACAAACCAATCAGCGAACTTTACCTTATTGGCCGTCTTTGAGTAATGCTGATCCAAATCAAGTGGCAACTTACGTTAATTGGCTTGCGACAGGAAGAAAAGACCCCAATATCGAATTGGGTTATGTGTTTATATGTTTTTATGGATTAGAACGTAGAGCTCTTGTTGATAGGAAAGATATACTTGATGTAGGGTATGAAGTTATAAGGCTATTGGGAATATATGGAAATTCAGGTTCGTTTAGAAATTATGCTACAGGGTTATTAATTCATCTAATTCTTTTGGGTATCCTAATGCCTAAAAGGAAATTAATTACAGCTTTAATGAATTATCAAGAAGGTTATCTTTCAGAAACGTTTCAGACAATGTTGCTTGGGTATTTGAGTAAAAATAACATACCTTTGCCAGACAATTGGGCGTTTTATCTTGCAAAACAGGACGAGAGGGTGGTTAGAAGTGTTGTTCTTACCAGAGCCTCGGAAGAATTTCAAAAGCTGTTTACGCTTCGATACAATGAAAAATGTGCAAATCAATTGATTCCTAAAAGTAATGGACATACCCATTGGATTGAATATCGTGCTGCATCACCGACTTTACTTCGAGGAGAAGGATTTGAGACAACAGTATCACCAGCAGAATGGCCTGTAATTGTTGAGTGGAAAAAACAATTTTCGCCAGTGGTCAAGCTTTTCAACGATTGTATAGAAGAATTAAAAGCTTATTCTCGAAAGACAGCACGGTCTACCATAGATAAATCGAAAGCTTTCACAGCATTGCCATCTGATCTTCAGCAAGAACTGAAGCATCCTCAACAGGATGAGTGGGATAAATTGTTAGAAAGTTATTCGAATGACTCAAAAATATGGTTAGTGCCTGTTGAAAAAATAGCTGACTTAAATAGAATTACATATCGACCAAAAATTTCTTTAAGTCAGTCAGAGCAAATAGCAAGGTTTGTTGAATCATTCGGCTTATCTATCGAGCCAGATCCGCGCTATACAGAAAAGCCCTTCCAATGGAAAGATTATGCCGCTATTTTGCGTTTGCCGGATAAGCCATATTTGCCTGAGACGAAAAATTATGCTTTAGTTAGCGTGATTGTGCCATTAGCAATCGAAGTATCGTTGGCCAGTGGAGAGTTGGAAGAAAAAGAGCAGCAAGTTATTGTTGAATTCTTGCAAGAACGTTTCATGTTAACGCGCAATGACCGTCTACGATTAGATGCTTTGATCGAGGTAAGTCTGAAAAATGAAATATCTTTATTGGGCATAAAATATAAGATTCAATATTTATTTAATGAAGTGCAATGCAAATCTATTGGTAAATTCCTTGTTATGATTGCAGGTTCTGTAAGTGGAATCTGCCCGAAAGAACTGGAGGCATTAGAAAAGATATTTGTTAAGGTGTTATGGTTATCAAAAGAACTTGTAAAAGAATTTGTTAATGAATTGGGTTATACGATAAATGAAGCGGAACGTTTAAGCATAAAAGGTATTAAAGGCTCACAAGGTGAGGTAATTCCGCCGAGAGTTGCAATATTAGACATAAATAAAATTAGAAAAATTCGCGAAGAAAGTATCGAAGCATCAAAGCTCTTAATTCAGGCAATGGAACAATCCGCCTCTGAAGCATCACATAGTGATATAGCTGTGATTAAAAATGAAACAGTAGTGATGCAAAATGAGAGCATCCGCAATATATCAAATATTTTAATATCTAATCATATTAAGCCATTTTTCCAGGAAATTATTACAAAAGAAAAATGGCCTAACGATGAAGTAAATGCTCTTGCTAGAAAACACAAGGTAACTATTTCAGCTGCTCTTGAGGAGATAAACACGTGGTCAGATGAGAATTTAGGAGATTTTCTAATTGAAGAAGGTGATAATTTAACTGTAAACAAAGAGTTACTCGATAATTTCGGAGGCAATTAATGAAAATAAAACATAGAGAAAGAACCGCAATTCTCCAGAGTTTGGCAGCAGGCGTTGTTCCCAAAATTGGTTTACAACATATTCAAGTTGGAAGAAAAAATGAGTTACAGGCACTGATCACTGATTTAATGAATATCGAAGATGGGTGTTCTTCCATTCGTTTTGTGATAGGGAGGTTTGGGAGTGGTAAGAGCTTTTTTCTTAACTTGGTAAGAACAGTTGCCATAGAACGTAAATTTGTGATTTTACAAGCGGATATTACAGTTGATCGTAGATTATATGGTTCAGGAGGTTCTGCAAGGGCTTTATATACAGAGTTGATTAAAAATATGTCCACTCGTGCTAAACCTGAAGGGGGAGCTCTGTCAGGTCTTATTGAAAAATTTGTTCTTGATATTCATAATGAACTAAATGGAACAAAAGATTTTGATAAGTTAGAAAATGCAGTAAAAACAAGGCTGCAGCCCTTATTGGATCTGACACATGGTATGAATTTAATTCGTGTATTGGCAAAATACGTAGAAGGATTTTCAACCAGTAATGACGATTTGATGAATGCTGCAACCCGCTGGTTACGCGGTGAATATGGTACCAAAACGGAAGCCAGGCAAGATCTTGATGTTAGGGATATTATAGAAGATGAGCATTTTTATGATATGCTTAAATTATGGGCAAAGTTTATTAAGCTTGCAGGTTACAGCGGTTTGTTTGTGAACTTAGATGAGCTTGTAGTTCTTTCAGAAAGACTAAATAATAGTGCTGCACGGGCCAAAAACTATGAGATGATTTTACATATTTTAAACGATTGTCTTCAAGGCCATGTTGAAGGACTGGGATTTTGTTTTGCTGGAACTGAGGATTTCTTATCTGACAGAAAACGTGGATTATTTAGCTATGAAGCGTTAGCAACCCGTTTAGCCGATAACCCTTTCTCAATTGAGGGAACTGTCGATACTAAAGGCCCCGTGATACGGCTTGAACCACTTAGCCGAGAAGATTTATTTGTTTTACTTGGCAGGATTGTCAATGTTCATTCAAATGAGTTTCCAGAAAAAACTATAATTAATGAAGATGGAATATTGAGGTTCATGAATCATTGTGAAAAGCGATTAGGGGCTGAATATTTTTTGACACCAAGAGATGCCGTTCAACAATTTGTAGGTTTGTTAAATGTAATGGAACAGAATCCAGACAAAGATATATCGTACTTTATTAAAGATGAAAATAAAAAAATTATTTTTAAAATAGATGAATCTACAGATTGTAAACCTGGAAATGATGAACTTGTTGATTTTAAACTTTAAACTATGACTTCAGCTTTTAATAGACTACATAGGTCCGTTCAGAACGTTTTATGGGATATGAAATGGACCCAGTTGTATCAATTCCAGGTGGACTCTATTAATGCTTGGTTTGACACCGAAAGCGATATTATACTTATGGCAAATACTGCTGCTGGTAAAACAGAAGCGGCTTTCTTGCCAATAATATCATCTTTAGCTGAAAATAACGGTTTCGGGTCAATTAGAGTCATTTATGTTGGACCTCTTAAGGCCTTAATAAATGACCAATTTCAAAGGTTGGAAGAATTATGTAACAGAACCGAAATCCCAGTTCATAGATGGCATGGAGATGTTGATAGCTCAAAGAAAGCAAAAATAATCAAATATCCTTCAGGTATATTGTTAATTACACCCGAATCTTTAGAGTCCTTATTGATGAAAGTAGGTCAAGACTCAAGAAGGATATTTTCAAACTTACAAGCTATAGTTATTGATGAATTACATGTGTTTTTAGATTCTGAGCGGGGGAGGCAATTAGCATCTTTGATTAACAGAATCGATGCATACAGGCAAGATTTAATTCGAGCGAGAAAAATAGGGTTATCTGCTACAATCGGCGATGTCGATATTGCACAAAAGTGGTTAGCAGGAAACCATGAAAATACTCCTTCACTTATTAAATCATCTCAGAGTAATGATGTTGAATTGTTAATCAAAACATTTATTGATGATTCTCCAGCAAGTTCCGATGGAGATGGTGATGAAATTATAAACAATAATTTAATATCTATTGCAAATCATGTTTTAACTCATCTTAACGGCAAAACCAATTTAGTATTCTGTAATAGCAAAACTCAAATAGAAGAATTAGCTGACAATTTAGCACAAATTTCTAAACAGAAAAAATTACCAAATCAATTCTTAGTTCATCATGGTTCATTAAGTAAAGCGTTTAGAGAATCTGTAGAATATGAATTAAAATCAGATCGTCCTTGCACGGCAATATGTAGCAGTACGTTGGAATTGGGTATTGATATTGGCGAAGTCGATGCAGTGGGGCAGATCGCACCACCACACAGCGTCAGTGCGTTGAAACAAAGAATGGGCAGAAGCGGTCGTAGAGAAGGGAAACCTTCTAAGTTGTATTTATATGTTCCTGTAAAAAAATGTAATGAAAAAACTATTTTGCCTGAAAGACTTTATCCCAATTTAGTTCAAGGATTGTCACTTATTTTACTCATGCTGGGACAGGAAGGTATAGGTAAATGGATAGAACCTCCTTTGTTATTTGAAAAGGATTATAGTACTCTTATACAGCAGATATTGAGCATTATTGTCGAAAAGGGGGGAATACAGGCAAGTAACTTATATAAGTTAGTATCGTTAAAACATGTATTTGGTAACATTTTACCAGACGAATTTTCTACGATTCTTAAAAGTTTGGGTGAATATGAATTAATTGAACAAGTTGAAGATGGAGATTTAATTTTAGGCTTAGAAGGAGAGAGGATTGTATCTCACTATGATTTTTTTGCTGCATTTGAAACTCCCAAAAATTATGAGGTTGTATCATCTTCTGGTGCTATTGGCCAAGTTGAAGGACGAGAAGGATTTTATCAGCCGGATAGTTATATATTATTAGGAGGAAAACGATGGAAGATAGTAGATGTTGATGAACGGCAGATGAAAATTTTAGTCGAAAAAGCTAAAGGCAAAAAGCTTGTTCAATGGCACGGAGGAGGTGGAAATATTCATGAAAATATTAGAAGAACAATGTATTACATTCTTCAAAAGAAAATTATACCGCCTTGGCTTGAAGCAAATTCAAAAATAGTTTTAGATTGGGCAATCCAGGAATTTCATCGAAATAATCTGGCCAATAATTACATAGTAAATGAAGGAAATCTTCTGCATCTATTTACTTGGACGAGCACTCGTGCCAACCATACACTTTATTTAGTATTTAGATCAGCAGGTTTGGCTGCCAGCGAGGTCACGGATCAGGGTATTGCAATTACCATTCAAAAATCTAACTTTTCAGCTATAGATGCCAAATTAATTTTAAAGGATTTCATGAACAGACATATGAACCCGGAAGACCTATGTTCTTCTGTGTTTTCGGAAGATATTCCTGCGGTAGGTAAGCACGGAAGTTATCTATCTTCGGGATTAAAGGCAAAAGCATATGCCGCCAAATATATTGACATGGATGAAGCTTTAAAAATTGTTAAATTAATACTTAAAAAGTAAATTGTTAAATGGCAAAAAAAAATAATTTTAGAATGAATAATCTATGAAAATTAAAAAAATTAGAATCGAAAAATATTGTAATCAAAAAGATAAAAGAGAGGTTTAAGAGAAATGAAAAAAATGACTGTTTCAATCCTGCTTTATTTAGTCCTGTTATTTCCATTAAATATTTACGGGCACAGTGGAAGAACTGATTCCCAAGGTGGGCACTATAATAGAAAAACTGGTGAATATCACTATCACAATTCAGGTTCGCGTACTTCTTCCTCTGGAACGCTCAATCCCGCTGCTATAGATAGAGTAGCCGCTTCGCCAAAACCGGTAAAAACAGATAGAACTGATAATGATAATCAGTCGAAAAATTACAGTCCGAAATTGTCTCATTAAGATTTAAACTCAGAAACCAAACTGAACTTACGAATCAATTGACAAACCGATGCAATCTATTGGAAAAAAACAACAAGATAATTAAACAGGCTCTGAATGATGCAAATGTCCCATTGCCAAAACTATCTGAAGAGTCTGAACGGATAAGTGGACATTCAATTTCACATGCCACCAATAATGTTATAGGGATTACTGAAAGCCATTGGCAAGTTGCATTAAATAAAAAAACATTTAATGGAAAAATGGAAGTTACTGTTGCAACAGGTCGGATCGATATAGTTACTGATACGCAAGTAATTGAAGTTGATAAAATATCAAAATATGCAGAAGGAATTGCACAGGCATTGAAATATGCGGACGCAACTGGTAAACAGCCAGTCTTGGCCGTGTATATTGATGGTGAAAAAGAAGGTTATAAATTATTGCAAGAAGCAGGCAAAAGTTGCAAAGAGAATGGGGTGATACTTGTATTGGCAAACAGCTATGTAAGCGTCAGTGACTTCATAGAATTGTTGACAGAGGCTGGTAAGTTGTGTTCTGAACAGCTGCCTGAATCCGCAGGTACGTTACCTGCGTTCAGAACTGAGTCAATATCAGAAAATGTACAAGACAAAACAATTCAAGAAGTTGAATTAAAATACTGGATAACAAACAGTTCAGGTATAAGGCATAATAGTTCGTGCCGCTACTATGAAAATTCAAATGGTAGAAAATGTTCAAAAAATGAAGGCAGAGCGTGTAAAATTTGTGGAGGCTGAAAAATGAAAGAAAGAATTGAAACGTTCGTGCCAATTATTATTGCAGTTGTTCTTTTAGTTTCTTCAATTTCAAATGCACATTCAGGAGGAACAGATAGTAGAGGGCGGCCACCATGTCAGAAGAACTGGTGAGTATCATTTTCACCATGGTCTATGTCCTTATGTAAATAGTAACCATAATAAACAAAGTAACAATAAATCAGATTTCTTAAGATTAATACCATTAGGACTGATGGCCTTAATTGGTGGAGCAGCAATGGTAAATAAATATCATAAATAAAACTATATTGCTATTATAACTAATATCCTTGTACAAAAGAATGGTTCTAAAAGTTAATTAAGTAAATAATTACTTTCTATGAGGGTATTTATTTTTCGAAGTTCAGAGAATTTCATATATCTATAGCTTTGAGGAGGGGTAAAGCCGGGAAATAGTCCCCTTAATTTCTTAAGGGAAATTGGGCAATCAAAAAGAGAGACGTTTTTAATCATAATTCCATAACCGATATCTGAACCTTCATAATAACTAAAAAAGTCATCTTTTGTAATGCCTGATGACGAACCGACTTTTTTCCATAATTTATCGGGTGTATCTTTTATAACATTTGAGACTTCAAATACTCCCATCAATTCCATTATAGGTGAAGACACATAGACCAGAACTTTATCGCCATCTTGTAGCCTAGGGCGAACTTTTCTTAATTCAACTGATTTATCATAATTAAATATTTTGGTGGCATACGTAGGTTTAATAGACAGCAAAAGAGCTTCATTTCCCATCAAAACATTCCTTCTGAATATATTTTCAAAAAAACATCATTTCTAATCGGCTGGGGCTGTTGTATCTGGTATTTCTGGGACATTTCAAGAAATATATTATTTAGCCTTTTTAACTTTATCGGCTTTTTGAGCAGTTCTGTATTAGTAAATTTTAAGACCATTATATCATTATTAATATCACCTTTTGCCTTTTCAAGAACATTCTCCCATTGGTATATCCCAAAACGCTGATGTTTACGAAACAAATCTTTTGGTTTGCCAACTTGGACTTCTTCTAATAATGAACAAGCTCTTACATTTTGGCTAAATCCACTTTCATCTCCACTTACATACCATAAAAGTCTTGCGGGGAAAGTAATTTTCGGACCATGTGCAGAGCGGTAATAAATCATCGTGTCATTTAAAGCTAATTCAGTTTTTCTTCCAAATAACAATGCAATTCTATGCTCAAACAATTCTTGTGCCCATTTCGATTGTATTGGTACGGTATAACAAGGCATATAACCATCCTCCAATTTTAGAGGAAAGTGATAATGTTCTACTGAAGCGACAAAGTCATATGACTTAATGTTATTCTTATCTTTAATTAAATTAGCCCAGTCTTCAAGCCCTTCATATTCAACCTCTATGTTATCACTTTGTGCAAGAATTTTGTCAGCAACTTGAGCCGAATTCAATATATATGGTAGGTTAATTTTAACATGTCCGTTCAGGCATTCAAAAAAACCAAATGCAAATATGATTTCTTTGATTACTTTATTAATGTTTTGATCTGAAATTCGTGTTATATACTTTTTTGAATCGATACTAAACTTTATACAATCTCGTATAATTTGCCGAGCCAATGTAAATCCTTTGATGTTTTCTACAACTCTCAATATAGGAATTTCAATTTCAGGATTTTGCTCTTGAGGGACAGATTTTGCAATTAATCCTATTGGATTATTGTCTTCTGTAATAACATGCAAGGTGTATTGCAGAGGATTTAAAACAGAATGGATTGTATGCCTGAATTGATTTTTTCTTTCCAAAGAAGGATTCTGAAAGATAGTAATCAAATTTTCTATTTCATCGGCTTTAGCTAATGAAAGTTGGATAGGAGTACCAATAAAACGAGATGGCTCATAATTACCTATTCCACATAATTCGTCAATTTTTATAATGAATTGTGCTGGTCTCAATATTGTTAAATTATATTTATGTTTTAATGTCTCAAAGCTTGAAGATATTAGCTTTTCATCGTTTGTAACAAAATATTCCGCTCCAAAACCTATTGCCCATGCCATGTGTTTTAAATCGGATTTATCTTGGTCTGATTGTTTTTCTGGAAATAGAAGATTTAGTTCGGAATTTATCCTATCAAAGTCTAAGGCAGAGCAGTCAGCTTGATAAAATGATTGTGCTTGTGCTCGATTTTTTGTTTGTATTGTATCATCTTTTTTTCTATGAATTTCATTATAAAGTTCTGGAGTTATGAATAATTCCACATTATCATCTATCCAGAGACGTTTGAGCCTGAATGTTGGTGCGTTATTTTCGTTTTCTTCTTTAACAAATTCATAAACAATGTTTGCGTCTATGACAGCAGAGATTTTTTCTTGCTTTAACTTTTGGGCGGTAGAACTGAATAAATCTGGTTTACCATTACCCCTCCACCAAGTTATCAATTTTTTAGAGCCTTTGCCTCTGCCAGAAGTCTGTGTCAAATAGCTAAAGCCAAATTTTTCCCAAAAATGAGAATTAAAATAATCTTCTCTGCATTTCAATGCAATACCAGCAGTATGTTTCGTATGTTGAATTAAAAAATCAACTAATTGTTTTGCAACACCTCGGCCTCTTTTATTAGCATCAACGCAAAGGTGGGTAATGGCTGTTTTATTTTTTGTAATTCTATAGAGTAAATAACCGCAGCATATATCTGTTTCATCAACTGCAATTATTATTAATTTTTTATTTTTATGTTCTTCAAAAGCTCCTTTTGGGAAAAAACCCAAGCGGCTTGCGTCTTTTTTCCATAGATCTTGAACCTGATTTAAATGTTTCTCAGTTTTAAGAACTTCAATATTAACTTGATTATTTGTTATTGATGTCAAGTATTACTTCCTCATTTTCATTCTTTTATAGATTCATAAAGCCATACAACATGAAGAGCAACAGCATTAGTTTTTATTATATTGATTTATTAATTATTTCATTAAGTCCCTTTATAGCTTCTATTCCATTTACGATATTGTTTTTATTGCTTATGGTCAACTATTTTCCTTCATGCCAGTTTCAATCTATCAAGCGGATACCATGTGGCATATTTTTTGACTACTTTAATTATTTTTTCATCATGCCATGGATTTATAAAATCGATAATTTTATCTTCGGGTGGAAAACAACTGTGGCAATATTTTGGAGTCATATCTTTGGGGACAATTCCACAATAATCCGTACCCTTGAGCATCTGTAGCAATTCTTGGGCGTCTGCTAATACAAATGGAATTTTATTTTCAGATAATGCGATTGTCATTCTCGCCGTTTCTACGACTCGCACTCTGCTTGATCCAGCCAAGTATAGTTGCCATCCATGTGGTTTCTTTTGGACTATCAAAGAAATATGTGTTGAATTGCCACCCTTGCAGATTTCCCATGGATGGCCTCCAATATGTGATTTATCACGATACCAATCGCTGAATGCCTTTTCTGAATTTCCTGGGATATCAATAAGTCCTGCATTTCTTCCATCAGCCATTTTTTTGTATTTAGATCGAGATGTCTCGGATTGTTTGTTTTTAAAATAGCCATTGGCATCATAGCATAATTGACAATAGTGAAAAAACTTATCTGCGGTCATGGCAGGGATTACGGCTTCTGTATCCATTTTACTAAGAGCGATCTCAAACTGTCTAAGATGTGTTTCTCCCAGTGCTACATCCAATCGTTCTATCTCTGGTATATGTTCCCATAGCTCAAGTCGTTTGATCTTACCGAATCTTTTATGTAATGGCAGATTATCAATAATATATTCATTGTAGGCATCAATGTCTCTCGAAGCAGTAAGGATCTCAGTTTTAATATTTGACTGAACCCACAATAGGAATGCAACCAGTTTATCATCTTCAAATGATATACCAGATATTTGACCGGTCTCAATATTCAATTGGAAAACCAGCTTAGGTTCAAAAATAAAAATATAGATATTTTGATATACGCGAAAGGATACTTTGTGCCATATAATTTCTTCAGGATAATAACTTTCGCTCAGGGATTTGAGTTCGGCTCGGTTTTTGATTTCGCCGGACTCTATCATCTCTTCATATTCCTCTTTATTGATAAATGCAGACATTGGCCCGCGTTTTGAGCGAATCCACAATGACCAAACCTTATCCTGGCCATCCAATTGGGGTTGTATCACTTGCAGACTTTGATGTAATTGTTCCAGTATTGCAGTTATTTTCTTCGATACGCACGAATTATTCCGCCGATTGTAAGTACCGAAATCAGTACCGGCATATCTTTCGATGATTCCATCGATTTGTGGCGTATAAAACTTTTTTTTCATTATTTAAACGGACCTATCAGAAAATGCGAACGCCGAAATTGTATATAGAGATTTCGGATGGCGGTCATTTCTTTGCCTTTTGAATTACAGGCCAGAGCCGAGTTTGCAAATAGTTGATAATCTCTGATAATTTCAGTCCTGAATCGGAAAGATTACTGCGATTCAAAAAAGCTTTCCACTGTATTTCTTTCGTACTATCTTCCAAAAACTCCAGGCTCAATCCCACAGGTAATTGCTGCGGCAGTTCTACCTTTCGCCTGTTAAATGTTGCCTTGATCGCTTGTGCCAACAAATCGTTATCTATATTCATATGGTTTAGAAGAATGTATATATCGTAAAAATCTTTCATCCGGCTGTTCATAATGCCATGCACAACCATCGCGTTAATCTTTTCAGCAATCACAGTAGCAGGATGGTATGCTCTTATTCTTGGAGCGGGCAAATCTAAAATGGTTGGATATACAATTTCCTCCGGAGCAGGTATTATAGCATCTCCCAATCCGATATCTATTTGAAGAGGAATTCTCCCATTGCCCAGAAAAGCTAATAGGTGTATCCGTGTTCCCAAATATTCCTGATCATCACGTATATCTTCTGTCTGTATCGAGCCTGCGTCGAATCTCAAACCATCGTCCTCGAACACTACATCACAGGCATCTGAAAATAATTGTTTCAATTGTTGATTAGATGGATTACCAAACCCAAGCAAATCAATGTCGCGGGTTGGCCGTCCGGGAACTTCGTGCCATAAAGCAAAAAGCATTGCGCCTTTTAGTACAAATACATCTGAATGATTGGAAAGCATGATCCTATAAAGCAATCGTTCCAGTCCATACCTGACCAATATGCTATTGAAATTCTCGCCGGTTTTATCCCGAACGTTCAGTAATCGTTGATGAATAGATTGTGCAATGCCAGCTTTGTTCATTTGCTCATTTCCAGATAAGGACGAATTACGTTGGTCATGCGGCATATTTTTGCATATCGCCAAATTTCATCGCGAGTCGCTTTCTTTTGTTTTAGAGAATCGACAAGAGCTTCGCGAGCCACATCAATTCCTATTTTATTACGGAATTTAAAACAATCGACCACCGTTTTGGCTGGGCAATAAACACGAACAGAAAGCCCTTCTTTTTTGTGTGTTTCTATACCTTCAGAAAATGCCTTTCCAGTAAGTTTAACGATACGCACGTTCGGTGATTTGGGCTTTGAAGCATTGCTCTCGATAGCTACCCATGTTTTGAATGGCATTTGGGTTGTTATTTCATGGAACTGTAGAGCCGATAGAAGGCAAATAACACTGCTGGGCGCTGACGTCATCACGTCTGCAAATGCTTCAAATGACAAATAGTTTCCAGCCAGAGTATATACTCCGCGGGTAACTCGACGAAGGGTACCACGATTAGCCATATAATGCAGCATGGTTCGAGGTATCCCGGCTTTTTTCAGGTCTGCGGCTGAACTCGATCCTTTGGCTTTTATAATATTAATTACTTTTTCTTTGTTCATTTTTACCTACAAAGCACTTTTAGTCCCTAAATGATAACAAGTAGGGATTGTTTGTCAAAGTATTTTATAGTTGTTTCGATTTCTTTAAAAAAGTTGTATCTTTTCATATTTATCTTCCCCCCTGTTCCAATATGGATTTTGGTGGATGAATTTGGGAAGTGCATTTTATTATTCTATTCGTTTTGGTACCATACATAACAATGACATTATATCTTGTCATCATATTGTATCGGCTATTATATGACAGGTCGCAGAACAGCAGGGAATGCAAGAAAATTTGCGCGATGAGCACGAGGGGAGTGTAAAAGTATTATCGGCAATATAACGGCAATAAAGGCGATATTTCTGTTGAGGGCACTGTGAAAATACAGTTCTTATGCCTCGAAAATCAGAGTTATTGTGGAAACCATTATATTCGATAAACCCCGCAATTGTGCGTGTCTGATGCAAATTGAAGCGGCCAAGGCCGTGGTAGAAAACACACCTCTTTCACCTGCTGTTGAGGCTGAACTTCGATACAAGGCGCGTGTGCGTTCAACGCATTATTCCACACGCATTGAGGGTAATCGCCTTACCTTAAAAGAGGCACAGGATGTTATCGAGAAAAAAAAGACAAATCTGCATGGCCATCAGCGGGATGTTAAAGAAGTGCGTAATTACTGGGATGCATTACTCAAAGTTGAGGATTGGGCAGCCAGAAAGGTTGATTTCAGCGAGGATTTGATCCGACGACTTCACGCTATTGTCGAGAAAGGGTTGCGTTCAAAACCAACAGCCTACCGTGATGGTCAAAATGTTATTCGCGATTCACAGTCTGGGGGCATTGTGTATATGCCGCCGGAGGCAAAAGATGTCCCTGCACTTATGTCGGCGATGGTGCGGTGGATATGCAAGGTGGAAAAAGAGAATCTCCCTGTGCCAATTATCGCGGCTCTTGTGCATTATCAGTTTGTGACCATTCATCCCTATTATGATGGCAATGGCCGTACGGCCCGGCTTTTGGCGACATTTATCCTGCAGCAGGGCGGGTATGGATTGCATGGCTTCTTTTCTATGGAGGAACATCATGCCCGTGATCTTGCCAGCTACTATGATTCACTTGTAGTGCATCAGCACCACAACTATTATTATGGCCGTGCAGAAGCGGAACTGACAGGATGGGTCGAATATTTCATATTGCTTCTTGCAAAGGTGTTTACGCAGGCAAAAGATGAAGCCCTTCGGCTCGGCAAAACAGGCATTCCTTCTGAGCCGGAAAAACTTCGACGGCTCGATCACCGGGCACGTGTTGTATTGGCATTGTTTGCCAAAAAGAACTATATTACTGCTAAAGATGCAGCCGAGATATTTGGGCTTTCTATCGGACTTTCAGATTAAGTTAGTTGATATAACAGCCGATTTAATAAAATTGCAAGATTTATAGGTGTTATAAATGGAACAAAAAAAACTCGAATACGCTAATGAGAAAATCCATATACCTATAATTGTTCCTGCGACCATTGCGATCTTACTGCTGCTGGCTGGCGCTATTGCAAGTTTATATGTGATGCAGGAACGATATTTGACTTCAAACACAAATGAATTAATAAATGCAGCCGAAAAATCCTTTTACGGTCAACTGAATAAAGATGCTGTGAGTATCTGCGGCATAATGGACTTTGTAAAGGAAGACAGGCAACTTCAAAATATATGGCTTTCCCAAGACCGCCAGCTATTACTGAATTATTCAGAGCCGATTTTCAAAAAGATTGAGTCTAAATATGACATAACGCACTTTTACTTTCATAGTATGGATAAAATTAATTTTCTGCGAGTTCATCAGCCTGCGCGATATGGGGACACCATAGACCGTTTTACTTTAACTAATGCAGCTAATGATAAAAAAATCTGCTGGGGAATTGAATTGGGGCCATTGGGGACATTTACTTTGCGCGTGGTTGAACCATGGTATATTAACGGTAGTCTTACAGGTTTTCTGGAAATGGGAAAAGAAATTTCGTATATAATGCCAGAAATTAATAAGACATTCCAAATTGAATCATTCCATATCATTAACAAAACTTATCTTGACAAAACTCAATGGCAGCAGGGTATGAAAATGCTCGGATTCAACGGCAACTGGGATGCTTTTCAGGATTATGCTGCTATTGATTATAACTCGAGTGATTTGCAGGGAGCAATGACTAAGATAATAGCACATCCGCATAATCAACATAAAAAAATGTTGTTTGAATCTCGAATTAAAGGAAGGGATTATTATGTTGGCTTTGTTTCCCTTATTGATGCCGGAGGCAGGCAGGTCGGTGATATTGTTATTATGAAGAATATTACACCTGAAAAAACAACAATCAGAATTTTTACGCTTATTATAGCGGTTTTCGGAAGTATTATTGGAGGACTTCTACTAACATTGTTTAGTTTACATGTTCGTCGAATTGAGCGTAAACTCAGCAGTACTTATGCTGAATTGAGAGGAGAAATAAATAAGCGTAAAAATACACAGGAACAGCTTCATCGGGCATATGAACAGATGGAGGGCAAGGTTAAAGAGCGAACAACAGAGCTAAGCGATGAAATTGCAGTGCGTAAAAAAGCTGAAGATGCTCTGATAAATCTCAATAGTCAGCTTGAAAGGACGATAAAGAAACTAACAGCCGCAAATTACGAACTTGAAGAGTTTACTCGCATAACAGCTCATGATTTAAAATCGCCTTTGCGGGCGATAGGAAGTCTGGCAGGAATAATGCACACTGATTATGGAGAAAAGCTTGACCCGCAAGGCAGAGAATTGCTTGACATAATAATAGCTCGCAGTATACGAATGGATAAGCAGCTTAGCGGTGTTTTGAGATATTCTGAAATACATCGCGGAAGCGAGCAGGAACAAGCTGTTGACCTGAACATATTATTGCATCAGATGGTAAATGATTTTGCAGTGCCTGCTGATATTGAAGTTATAATAGAAAACCAGTTACCCGTAATCCTATGTGAAATTGATCTCATAAAACAACTTTTTGAATGTCTGCTGAATAATGCGGTAAAATTTATGGATAAACCCAAAGGTTGGATACGAATTGCTTGCAGTGAGCAGGAAGATTTTTGGAAGTTTAAAATAGAGGATAATGGTCCGGGGATTGATAATAAATATTTTGACAAGATTTTCAAGATTTTTCACAAACTTAGCAGGTCTGATGAATTTGAATCCACGGGTATCGGCCTTGCCATAGCCAAGAAGATTGTTGAAGAATACGGTGGCAGAATCTGGGTAGAATCCGAGATTAGCAAAGGTAGCACATTTCTCTTTACTTTTTCAAAAAAGCACGCATGCATGGAAAAACAAACATCGACTGAAAAAGTTAGCAACTTTCAAAAATAGGTATAAATTAAAATTCGGGAAAGGCCGATAATCATATGTTTTTTTAGCCGTTGAATTAATTAATTACGCAAGTTAAACATTTTTCTTGCGCAGAAACATCTCTTCTAATTTGGGTAAATATATTTGCCGATTATAAAGTAATGGGCCGGATATTGTATAAGTTCGGTTGGCGTATGAAATGAAAAAATGAAATATAGCAGAAAAAATCTTATTTTGGCGGCATTATTTTTAGTGCCTTTTATATTTTACCCGTTTTCCGTAAGAGCTTCCTGGGTAAGTAATAGTGACATCCACTCTTTGTTGGAATTTTTTGCAGCTGCTCTTGCACTGATAACTGCTTCTATAATTCTTATACAATTCTTTGCTACAGGATATCTCACATTTTTGTTTCTTTCGCTGGGGTTTACTTTGCAAGGATCTGAAGATTTCATACATGCCGTATATTCCTTTGTAAGAATCTGGCCAACCGAACAAATTGGCATGATTAATTTTATGCCGGGTACTTATGTGGCAGGGCGATTAGTTCTTGTAACATTTTGTATAATAGGTTTAGCTGTGGCAAAACTTCCCCCTGTTCACATAGAAAACAGGGTTAAATACGCAATAAAATGTAATATTATTGGTTTTGTTATCTCAGCGTTGGCGACGATAGGAATTGTCGGGCTTCCTCTGCCAAAGTTAATATTTCCAGGTCATTTAATTAGCAGGCCAATTGATTTGGTTGTGGCTATCATTTATCTCGTTACATTCATCTTATTTGTACGACTTTATCGTTTTAACGATAAATACCATACTCCTTTTGAATTCAGCATGATTGCTTCACTTATTTTTGGTTTTGCTGCTCAATTATATATGGTTCACTCTCAGCAATTATATGATGCTCAGTTTAATATGTCTCATATAGCTAAAATTGTCAGTTATATCTTTCCTATTTTTGGAATAAGCGCTGGTATTTTTGGTATGTATAGAAAGCAGGAACATTTAAACGCATGTTTGCTTGAAGATGTCGCCAATAGAAAAAAAACGGAGGAAAAATTACGGCAGGAGATGAAATTTCACACGCTGTTTGATTCCACAAGCGATGCTATAATGTTGCTGGACGAAAGAGGTATTTTTGATTGCAATAATGCGGCCTTGAAACTTTTTGGATATTCCAACAAAGAGGAATTTTGTACGAAAAATCCTGCCGATTTATCTCCTCTAAAGCAACCCTGTGGTACAGATTCTGTGACTATGGCTAACCGGCAAAATGCTTTAACAATGGAAAAGGGCACTAATCATTTCGAGTGGCTGCACAAACGGAATGATACAGGCAGAGAATTTTCTGCCGATGTACTGCTTAATGTCATAGAACTGGATGGCAGAAAAGTTATTCACGCAGTTACCCGCGATATTACTGAACAAAAACAAGCACAGGAAAGAATAAATAATTCGCAAAAGCTGTTGCAGAGAATTGTTAATCTTCTTCCTGAAAGAATATTCTGGAAAGACAAAAACTTAAGGTATCTTGGCTGTAACGAAATTTTTGCTAAAGATGCTGGTAAAAACAGCCCGGAAGAATTAGTTGGCAAAGATGATTTTCAGATGGGCTGGAAAGAGCAGGCAGAAATTTATCGAGCTGATGACCAAAACGTTATAGAATCAGGAAAGTCAAAGCTTAATTTTGAAGAACCTCAAACTACTCCCTCTGGAGGGGAAATCTGGTTAAGAACAAGCAAAGTGCCATTAACGGATTTGCACGGAAATACAATCGGTGTTTTAGGGACTTACGGAGATATTACCGAACAAAAACAGGCTCAAGAAGAGATGAAAAATCTGAATAAAAAACTTGAAGATGCCAATCAGGAATTGAAACATTTCGTTTATATCGCCTCGCATGATTTGAGAGAGCCGCTTCGAAAAATTTCGGCCTTCGGTATTATGCTCGAAAAATCTCTAAATGGGAAACTTGACGAGGCTGATACGGAGAATCTTAATTTTATGATTGACGGGGCAAACCGGATGACGCAAATGATAGAAGGTCTCCTTGCATATTCAAGGGTAAGCACTAAAACACAACCTGTCGAATTAATTGATCTAAATGAAATGGTCCGGCAAATTGAGCATTTTGAACTTTCTGTATTACTTGAGGAAAGGCAGGCGAGTATAGAAGTGCCACAAACTCTGCCATCTATAAAAGGCGATCCCACCCAAATACGACAACTTATCCAAAATCTAATCGCTAATGGCATAAAATATCAGAAAAAAGGCAACAAGCCACATATAGAAATCACGTCGAAACCTGCAAGTGATGGTATGGTAAAAATAGCTGTTAGCGACAATGGTATAGGCATTAAACCTGAATATCTGAGTTCCATATTTGGGATGTTCAAGCGTCTGCATTCAAGAAGCGAATACGAAGGCACAGGTATTGGCCTTGCCGTTTGTAAGAAGATAGTTGAACGACATGGTGGACAAATAGGAATTGAATCTCAGCCTGATGTAGGCTCTACATTTTGGTTTACCATACCAGCAATAAACAAGCAAAATGCTATATCTGATGATAATCTTGTTGATGAAGCTATAAAATCTACAGTCTGATTTGGTAAAGGTGGCACAGTTGAAGGCAAGCAATAAAATTAAATTCCTATAGAGTTAATATACAAAGATGGGCAAGATAAAACTACCAAAACGGATAAATGGTGCATGGCAACTTTTGTAACGCGATATGCTATACTTTGCTTTATTTAAATGAGCCCCAACGTATGCCGCAAAGCCTGAGCATCAAGCGTTCGCACACGTTCATCTTCTTTTTCAATTCCAGTAGCGGCAAGGTCCGGGTCAAAAATACCAACCATTGAATCGGGCATATCAAACAGTGATAGGGCGGCAGAGAGGCGAGTAGGTAGTGCAAGGAATATTTCGGATGCGCCAGATAGCTGATGAAAATTTATCTTACAAGAATTAAGTACAAGTATGTGGATTATTTTTTTGGCAAATGCGGCTAAAGTGTGATATGTTTGAAGCATAGCATGGATTTAGGATTGCCCTTATGTAAGAAGTTTTTGTATCCTCATTTATTGCATTGATTCAAGGTTTCTTGAGATTGTCTTCAATACATGCTGTTATTTTCTCTATCATTCTTTTCGTTGGCTCGTGTTTTTCTTTTTCGAGATACCTCATTGTACCTTTATCTATGCCAATTTTATCTGCCATTTGTTTTTGGGTAAGGCCATGAATTTGGCGATAAACACGAATTTCTTCGCCAAAAGTATTGGGTGTAAATAAATCTTTGGGAGTGTATCCTAAGAAATCGATTATTTTAGGTATATACCTTGGTCTTGGCCCAGAACGATTATGTTCCCAGTTTGCTATGGATAACTTATCTGTGCCAATCATTTCCGCAGTTTGTTGTCGGTCGAGTTTCAAATCAAGTCGTCTCTTTAGAACATGGTCTCCTAAAGTTATTAAGGGGCGGGAGGATGGATACGAAGGGGCAAATATTTGCGTTCCCATTTTACACCTAAAGCTATAAGTCTTTGGTAAATAAGGACATATATTCGCAAGGGATTGTAAGTTCTGTACCGCACGTGTGTCCCTGCGGATACTTTGGTTCGCAGCAGAAAAAATGCAAATGCACACCAAATCAGATTGAACGCTATATGGCAAAAATTTCAGGCCCGATGCTCGACAGGATTGATATTCATATCGATGTGCCCAGCGTTACATTCAGCAAGCTGCGGTCAAAACAGGAATCTATCAGTTCGGCGGAAATCAGGGAACGTGTGATTGCCGCAAGAGAAATTCAGCGAAAGAGATATGGAGAAAAAAAGACAACTACGAATGCGACAATGACGCACAGGCAGGTATCGAAACATTGCGGTTTGGATGAATCTGCAGAAATGGTTTTGAAAAATGCAATGATGGAATTTGGATTGTCTGCTCGGGCGCACGATAAAATCTGCAAAGTGGCCAGAACTATCGCAGATTTGACAGATGAGGAAAATATATCAGCCGAACATGTCGCAGAGGCAGTCAGTTACCGAAAACTGGATAGAAGTTTGTGATATATATCTTTTTACATTAGGCTATAAATTGTTAGGGGGTAACAAAATAAATTCATTTTAGTTATCTACGGATTGTCAACCGCAACTCTTCATCGAGCTAATGGCAACTTGCCGTCGGAAGAAATGGCACGTATAGTCTCTGAAATTAAGAGAGTTTAACGGGTATCCAGTTTATTAAATAAATTGGGCGATCTTTGTTCAACTTTGTATAATAATTCCAATTTATATGAATAATGTAATTTTCTTAACTTTGCATTACGACGTATAATAATGTTAATTAAATAGGAATTGTAATGCATTTCTGGCAATTTGTGTTCTTGCGGACAAACTTATCGTATAATATAAAATAAGTATGAAGAAACCTGCAAGCACATTAACTGAACAGAATTTATCGACAAATTGCTATCAAGTTGTAAAAGGAGAATTTGATGTTTAATAAAAAAATGCTGGTTTGCGCTACTGTATTTTTATGTACATTTTTCAACATAGCAACAAGTGAAACCGTTTATCTCGATGAAGCGTTTTCAGTCAGCGGCCAAACACTAACCAGTGATCCTGCGGGAAAGTTCACGCTTAGTTCGGGAAATTCCAACAACGCACATTTCAGGGAAACTTCTGTTGGCGGCAGGAGCGGGATTTTTGCGGAATTGCAAATGGTTGGGACAACGGGAAATCAAACAACTGAAATCAGACGCGCATTTGATTTAGCTGTAAATTCCAAGGTAAAAAAATATTCCTGCAATTTCGATATTTATGTTGATTCAGGCTGGGATCCTGAAAATGATAATCGCTGTGAAATTTACTTTACACACGATAATACTCAAATGTTTGTATGGGATGTGCGCGGGCACGGTATTGTTGTAAATGCAAAGCGAGCTACTGACGGCGTCTGGGTACAGAAATATGTTCAGTATCCACAAACCAGACCATCAGGCTGGGATAATATTAAATTTGTTATAGAGACAGGCATCAGTTCCGCGACTTTAACAGTTTACAGAAATGATATTCAGTTATGTCAATATTCAGGCGCGGATGCGATAGGATTGCCGGAGGATTCGAATGCTCAATTTGTAAATGGTATGTCGTATGTAATAAAGGTTAAAGATGCCGGTCCGAGCAATGACCCAAAAATATACTTGAGTAATCTTTCTGTAAAAACGCTCGAACCCATATCATACTATCCCAAATTCAACAATCCTTCAACTCTTTATGTGACAACATGGAATATCAACGATGGAGTTATTCCGATTGAACACAAATATATTGCCATGACGCTTGCAGGTATAATGTGCAAACAAACAGGCACTCCGCAGTTATGTTTAAGATTTTCATGGCCGGCATGGCAATGGGAACAGGATCTTATAAATAGAGCACCAAGTATGGGAATAACGGTACAAAATGTTCCGACTTTTCCATGGGGATTGGTTAGCAATTTCAAAAGTTATATTTCCGGTTACGTGCTTTATAATCCAACGAGCGAATTGGAAGTAAGCAAAGCTGTAAATCTTGCCGGCATGCTCAATGCTATTCCTTGCGCAAATACTCCTGCTGAAATAGCAAGCGCAACATCACGAGGATTAGCTCAGGTCGGCGATGTTAGAAACATGACGGAAAGAGATGTTTTTGAAGTTAATCCATCATATTGGTCTAATATTATGATTGGAGGAGCCGGGCAATGGAGCAATCACTGGTGGCATCCAGCGAGATATGATGCAGTTGCGAGAAAATGGTTTATTGTGAACATTGACGCCAATGGATGGACAGAAGACAGGCTTACATTCCTCGATACTGTTCCGAATGAACAGCCTGTATATGGCTGGAGTACAATGCAGAATGAGGATCTAACGGTTGGGCCAATGACGAGGCGGGGTTTTTCAATAATGTCACCCGGCCCAATTAATGGGCCTGTAATACAATTATTAAGACCGGGGACAGCATATCCATATTCAAATCTACAGCCTAAGCACAGGACTCTGGCAAATATAACATGGGAAGACAATGTGCATTATGTTTGCATGGCACTAAGTGACACAGGTAATATTAATTATTTTTGGCGCGGCTGGCCTTTTTCTACAACAGAATGGGCTGCGCCCGGACGCAACGACCCCAACCGAGGCTGGGGATTTACCTGGAACAGGCCAATGGGTATTGGGGCGGATATGTTTGCGGCAGATTATAATTATGTAAGCAGCACATCGACCAAGTGGGACTTTTTCGCCAGTGACTGCAGCGGTTATGGCGGATACTATTACCCGGATTGGTATGGAACAAACAGGACCGCAAGTCTTCAATCACATATTGCACGAGACAGAGATTACTCGGATATTGCGCAGGTTTGTGGAATAGTGATGTTTCATGAAATGGCGAACTTAACTAATTTTCCAAATGAGTTTCTCAATGGAAATTCTAAGCCATTGGGGTACGTGGGTTTTAAATATGTTCCATACACCTCATATGGCGGTACTGTCAATTGGAAACCTAAAGTTTATACCAACGAGCACTATATAGATAATGTTCCAATAGTAGGAATGGATTACTTTGTATATGACAGATTCAGGCCGCAGCAGTGTGTTGATGCTTTAAACAGTAAAACGGCCAATGACCCTGTAGATAATATTAATGATTTTTCTTATGTATTGATTAACTGCTGGACGGATTTTGGTGCGGAAGGCAGGCAATTTTCAGTCGGCAAATACATTTACGATAATACAAATTCATCGATGAGATTTGTAACGCTTGAAGAATATTTTCTGCAATTGCGTTTGAGACTCAAGACTCGTGAAACTTTAAGCAGATGGTTCGATCAGCTTCAGAATAAATTGCTCGAATTCGAAGCTGCTGCGAATAAACCACAGGAAGCAATCAATCATATTTCATCTGCGCGAACTCATATTAATTCCGGCAAAATTAATTTGAATACCGCAAGCACAGCAGGGCCATATTACGGATGGCAGGGCGGCAAATATGCTTACCAGGAGCTTGAGAAGGCACGATTATGCATGCATTCTACAACGGAGACAGCCGCTAATACTTTCAACTTAAATATCCCGCAGCCTGTTGACCAAATGTTTTATTTATATCCGTATCAACTTTCATGGATAACCAATTTCGATACTGATTTAAAATTTCAGCTTCAGGATAGATTTATTTTGAAAGCTGTGCGCGTACAGGAATCTACAACATCTAACTTCTCGACCATAGCTGCAGATTATACAATAACATCACTGCCGATTCACATCACTGGAAACAATCAATACATTCGCATCAAGGTGCAAAGCGCTCTGACAGATGAATGGAGTGAAATCTGGTATAACTTCCAAAGATAAAAATATTCGCAAATAGTTTGGAGAAGGCGTATGAAAATCAAATCAAAAAATTTGAAATTAGTAAGTCTGTGTATTGTTTTTTGTACAGTTGCACAATGCTTCGCTTATGATTGTTTAGATGAATATTTTGTGCGCTGTAAGACCGCTCCTGATTCAAATTTAACTTCCAGCGGATTTACTTTGGTTAGCGGTAATAATGAGGCGCTTGCCAAGTACGATGGTTACTACCTTTTTGACAGTTCAGAAAAAATGATGGGCAGGATTTCTATGTGGGGACAGGCAGGAGGGGGCATACAACAAACTCAAATCCGGCGATTATTCGATAGAAGCATTCCTCCTTTTGCAGCTTCTTATGTTTTCGAATATGATGTTTATGTCGATGGTGCATGGACAGACGCTTACAACAATCGAATTGAAATATATGGTGCACGCGGTTCAGACTTGATGTTTGTATACGATATTCGAGGTGATGGGCATGTGTTTAATGCCAAACGTGCGAGTGATGGAGTATGGGTACAGAAATTGGCACAAACACAGACACGGCCGGCAGGATGGAATCATATAGAAATCGATGTTATGCCTGCGGTGGGCGGTGGTACATTACAAATGTATATTAATGATGTTCTTCATTGTACATATAGCGGAATGGACGCGTTTGGATTGCCAGGAGATTTTGGCTCTCAATTTGTTGATAGATTGGTATTTTTAACAATAGTACAGGACCAGGGGCCGGCTTATACAAATTCCGTTTACGTCGATAACTTCAGCGTATATACGACCGAAGATATACCTCCTCAGACGCTTCTAACCGATGGATTTGAAAGCGATTTTAGTAAATGGACAGATGCCGTAACAACGGATTGGGATAGAGCGACAGTTCAGAAATATTCCGGCAGCTATTCTGCTCATGCGGGCAGCGCAGATAATGATTTAATATCTGACAACCTGAACACAACAGGCGCATTATCTATGACAATCAGTTTCTGGTATCGTGATGATGATATCGATGACGATGATAATATTTATTTACAACTTTATGATGGTGCAGCTTACGATAATAAATTCGAGCTTGGAAATACGTCTCCGGAAGACACCTGGCATAATTACGTTGTTACAATTTATAATTCCGGCACTGATGCACAGTATTTTCATCCAAATTTCAGACTTAAATTTGAAGGAACATCTATCGATTCAGGTGAAAATCTCTGGATAGATGATGTTTCGGTGACTACGATTTATTAATTCTTTTTGGATATGTTTTTTGTTAAAGCCTCGATGAACTGCTGCGCTGTTACAACTTTTGTTTTTTCGTCGAGCCGGTCGATAGTTTGTTTTATCGCTTCCATCGGGCCGCCAATAGTATTAAATGACCATGCGTGGACATTTATAAGAGCATAACTGTTCGGGTCAATCTCCGCTGAAGCGGGCAGATTGTTAATTGCATTTGCGACTTCGGCAGGGCTTGCGCCTTTCATGTTTTCCCAAAGCAGATATTTATATGAAACGCAAGGTTTCCCATTGTGCCAGTAAATTTTGCCTTGCTCTTTATTATATGGCTCATAGTCTTTGTATAAAACACCAAAAACGTCCGGCTGATCTAAAAACTCCTTAGAAACACTCATATCGCCATCAGCGTTGAGTATTGAAACTATAGAAAGTTTGCTTTTCTTCATATATGGTATAGTTTGTTTTACGAATGCTTTGCGGTCTGGAAGATAAGATGGGAAGCAATACCCCAATCCGCTTGAACCGACAACAAAATCATCATTGTCAGTTGCGGTAAGGTAATAATGTTCAAGCACTTTTGGCGCAAGTTCTGAAAATATTGGTGCGATTTCCCATGTCATATTGAAATTTCCACGATGTTTGCTTGCCCAAAATCCGGGAGAATTTACGAAACCGCCGGCAAGCCACTGGATATTGTCGCCATCGCTCATTACAAAACATACGAGCCGTTGACCTTTTTGTGAAGATTCAAGTTTCTTGTGTGGTCGGTTAGGGATTTTAACAGGCAGACGTGACATTATTGAAAGATTGAGACTCCAATCCGAAGGAATGCCTGCACATTGAAATTTGCTTATACCTTTGACCCATTCCAATTCATCATTGCCAAAGCCATAGATTAATGAGCCGGGATTTAAATGTGAAAGATATTCGGAACGATTTACATTTTGCGGATCCCAGAATACAAAAGCATTGTTTGCAACAAGGAAATCACGCAGATACATACTTTTTTTCCAATTCTGTTCGGCCATTAAGTTTTTTGTGAATAATTTTTTATTTTTCTCAAAAACTTCTTTTTCAGTAAGATTTCGAACATCAGCGAGCATTTTGAAGCCAAAGCTTTCAATTTTATCTTTCTGTGATTCGTGAATAGCAACGGCACTATATGGTCCGCAAAGTGATGTAGCGGCATTTATCGAGTTATTGCCTGATTTATACAGCATAAATCCTTTTACAGTAGATGAATATTTGGGCAATAATTCCCAGACAGAATCAATTTCAACTGTATTGATACCCAGATCTTTAAATTGATTTAGAAAGATATTGTCCATACCTCCTGAATTAATCCAGATAATTTCTTTTTGCTTCGAAGTCAGTCCCTGCAGAGTTGCAAGCAGTACTTTTTCAGATTCAGAAAATCGCAATGGATTAATTATCCATATATTCGTGATACCTGTTTTGTTTGGCTGATTTTTCATTTTTGAAATTATATCCAAAGTTCCCTTGGATGCTTTTTGAGCAGAGCACAAATTTGAATCATTTGCATAGAGATTAACTGCCAGAATACATGCGATTACTGGTACGATATTTTTGAAAGGCATTTTGTTTTCCTAAGAGATTATATTCAGTATTTCTTCGAAATTTTTGCAGTAATGAGAGCATAATGCGTCAGTTTTGCTCTCAATAATGTTGCCGTCAGCAATGCCGATTGCGGTAAAGCCTGCCAATCTTATAGAAACTACTCCGGCGCCGCTATCTTCAATGCCAATAACCTGATGACGATGCTCAAAGTCAATACCAAGCCCTATACGTGCGGTTTCTGCATAAAGCCATGGATGAGGCTTAGGTTCAAGTTCGCCAAGCGTACCGGGCTGACCATCTGTGAAAGAATAACCTGCGTTTATTATAGCATCGTAAAACTTGCATGGGTCACCCATATCAAGCTGTCTGAAAGCATCGAGAATTTCAGGCCAGGCTTTTTCGTAAAGTCCCGAAGTTACAAGCCCTATTTTAATATTTTTTGCTTTCAAGGCATATAGAAAATCCTTCAAGCCTTCGGTCGGCTTGAAGGCATTTTTCCGTCCTCTGCCATTGACTATTTCCTGCATCTGAAAGCGTGTTATATCAAAATAATGACAACGCGCTTCTTCAACTGTTTTGTCAGGACAATATTTATGGATGCAATATTTTAAATGTTCGGAAACGCTGTGGCCTGATACAAAAGGCATATCCTTTTGTTCGAGCGAAAATTTCGGATTATCAAGAAGTTTCGCGGTGGTTTGTTCAATTATCCAAATCCAGAATTCTTCGCTGCGAACACTTGTGCCGTCGAGATCCATGAGAACTGCTTTTAACGGTTTATTCATGGATGCCGGCAACAGGGGATAGATAGCCGGATAACCCATTTTAGATTTTACATAAGCGATTACTTTGCCGTTTAAATAGCATATAAATTCAACTTTATCATCGCCGGTGGCAAATATTTTTTCGACACCGTTGATTCCGACTGCATAAAAACCTTCGCCGCCTGAATCGCATTTAATAAGTTTGTCTTCGTTAAAAAGAAATCCATTCTTGTCATTACATTTGCAAATCATTTTTCGTCCTGAAATTAGTTTTTTAGTTTTAATAATATAGTTATAATTTTGTGTCCATCAGCTTGAATTTTAACAGAACCATTCTTTATGACAAGCTCAGATTCTAAGGATTCATTAAGTTTAAGCAATGATGCGCCGCTGACAGGGATTATTGTATCTATCGAAGCGTCGATTTTTTCGCCTGATGTGTTCCAAAGCCTGATGAGGATGCCATCCTGGTTATCTGCTTTCTTTATCGCTGAAACCATCAGTTTGTCATTTGGCGAAATTTTAATCAGGCTGGCTGTTGATGGAAATTTTCCTTCATTTGGCACGCCCTGAACTGCATCGATTGAAACTTTAAATTGATAGGCTTTCTGCAAAATTCCTGCTTTATCCCATGTGCCTTTATAAGGACAGACAGCATAATTGAATTCGAATGTGCCAAAGGAATGAAGACCTGTGTACTTATCATATTCTTCGGGAGTCATATCACTATTGGCAGTCATATATGCGCGTTGTGTACGGATTAATGTGACGGCAATAGTGCGATTTTCATCATCATGTATTTCATATTCACGAAGACCTTTATTTAAAATCGCAAGTCCGATATTTCCATCTTCGATAGCTGTGAAGTTCTGCATCGGCTGGAATGGATAAAAACCTTCAAAGTTATCGCCGTATTCGGTCCAGCTCATTCGTCGTTTTTCAACTGCGAATGCACTTTCAACCACGGCATAATCAGATTTTACATGGCTTGGGAAATTAACTCTCAACCGATGGTCACGTGCATCGTTGGATAATCGAGTGCGAATTTTCAAATAACGCGAACCCTTTTCAAGCGTTAGCCATGTCGTAACGGGAATTATGCGAGTTTCTCTCATTCTGTCTTTGCCGTCTATATTTGCGGCAGCGGGAATCGTGAGAGATAATTCAATTTTGTGAATACCTCGGAGCAAATTCGATTCCATCATTGTTATATTTGCGACAGAACCGAGACTTGTACGTACAAAATCTCTCTGAGGTGATTTCACAAGATGGGCACTTCCGATTTCACCATTATCTGTGAAATAATGCAAGTTTTCCATCTTGTGACCTGTTTCTTTATTAAGCAATGAAAATGTACCGTTAGCATTAATTTGAATCTTTAAATATTCATTTTCAAGTACTCCATTTTCACGTGCCATGAGTTTGCGATCGCTAATGACAGGGGGATGCATAACATAGCGGGCATCGCGAGGTCTAAGTGCGTATGTGGTATATCCCAAAGCGGGAATGCTTACTTCAAGAAGAATTCTTCGCCGAACAGCAGGCATCTTTATTCCATTCGTGTCAAGTTCGCGCTCGACTGCGATTGCAATATCTTCAACGCTCAAGCACTTATACTCTATCATATTGCCTTTATCGTCGATAATATCGAAATATTCGATGTTCTTGCTTGTACCGCCCATGCCTGTACAAGGGTCGATTATGCCATCTGAATCTCCGCCTTTAGCTAAATCGATAATAACCTGCACGATCTCTTTGCGGTCAAAGGGCAGATTATTAAATAATGTGATGGTATGATCGGCTTGCTTGAAATTTGAAGAATCAATCTGGCTAAACAGGTAATGAGCACTGCGTGAGGTAACTTCCTGACCCACCATTTTTGCAATCGAGAAATTATAAAGCATATCCTCATGAGCCTGGTCAACTGCTGCGCCGCAAATACTATCGTGAGCCTGATTCAGAAGCAAATGTTTCCATGCTCGATTGAGTATAGTTTCAGGGTACTCACAGCCGAGCATATAAGAAATTGAGGCCAAAGGTTCTGCATGATATAACATGGCAGTTTCACATTGCTCGTTAAGCAATTTAAGGCGCATTCTCGAACTGTGTGTTGCTCCTAAAAGGCCGTTAAAACCGTGTTCTACCGCGGGATTACGCAATTCTCCATTATGAACAGGCATATCGGATAATTTAGTTTCCGAGGTGATTTTTGCCATGTATTCATCGAGCGAACTTTGAACAAATTCTATATCAGGTGAAATTTTATTCAGTTCGGCAATCATATCCGGCAGGAGAATGAAAGGTACATCGTTATCTTCCATATTAAGTGCAAGAATGTTATCACCTATTGCGTAAGGACCTGCCTGCTTCATTATGCGGTCGATTGCTTCTTTTAATTTAGTTTTATCTTTGTTGAAAGTCTTTTCTTCTTTAAGCAGTTTGAATGCCCGTTCATAATGAGTTTCATCGCACATATGAAGTGGAATATTCTGTCGATTATAATTATAAGATAAATCTCTTGGAGGCTTTGATAAGACTAATGGCTGGTGAACATAGAAAAACCAATTTGTTCGTGTAACTTCATCGAATGTTCTTAATGTATGAAGTTTTGATCCATCCGCGCCTTTCCACATGAAAAAGGGTTTAAGGAAATATTTGTTTGTTCCACGATAAAAAATCGCATTAGTAATACCGAAACCATTGTATATTTGAGGGAGTTGAGAAGTTTGGCCGTATGACGTTGCGGTGTAACCGCTTTTCATCGTACCACCATGTTCTTTCGCCATTTCCTGACCTAATTTAATGTTCCTGATAAGAGCTTCGGGAGCAACAGTGAATGTGTCGGGAAGTGTGTACCAATTTACAAGTTGGACACGGCCTGTTTTTATAAGTTTTTGAAGTTTTTCTTTGTTTTCCGGTCGAACGGTCAAATAATCTTCAATCACAACCATACCGCCGTCAAGACAATAAACCTTATATGAAGGTTTGCTTTCGAGTGTTTCAATCATTGAATCTACAAGTTCCATTAATCTTGGTTTTGATTGTTCAGCGGTGTGCCGCCATTCTCTATCCCAATGTGTACCTGAAATTACGTGAATTGTTTTTTTGCCCATTGTTCCTAACTCCATAAGTTCTGTCATTAAAACATTAAAATAATTGCATCCAGCATGTCTTTATTTTATACTATAAGTGTGTAAAGCTTATGTATATAGAAATGCATTAATGCTCATTTTACTAAATTTAATAAGGATTGTCAATGGTGTTTAAGTGTAAAATGTACAACATTTTGAGATTTGGATACATAGTAGTATGAATATATTGTATTAGATGTGTATTTAGTTCTTGACATTTTGTACGTAATCGGATATATTAATTTTGTTATCAGGAAGATATGTATGAATGAATACAATAATTCAGTCCTTAACGATTCATCGGTATCGTTGGAAAAAAGTCGCCCTGTTTATGAACAGCTTTGCGGCAAACTGAAGATTTACATCAAGGATGAAAAATTAAAAGAGGGGGATCGTTTTCCATCAATCTATGCACTCTCAAAAAAATGGCAGGTAAATTATCGAACATTAAGAGCTGCTTTTGGGCTCCTTGAAAAAGATGGTTTAGTAGATTATACACCAAACCGAGGCGCAACTGTCAAAAAGAACGACTATGCCAAAAAAACAGCATCCATACTTTATGTTCGATGGCAGGCAGACGCATTTTGTGTTGCCATTTCTGACGGCATACAGCGTTATGCAAGCGAGCACGGACTTGCTTATCTTATGGTAGATGCACGCTTATCGCATGAACTTTTTCTTGATGCAATTACTCACCCAGGCCAAGGCGTTGACGGCATAATTATCGTACCTGAAGATTCGCCTGAATATGTAAACGCTATTGAGCAAACAATACAATCAGGAAGGAAGGTTGTATTTCTTGACAGAGTTTTGCCGATCGCAAAAGCAAGTTCAGTATGTGCGGACCATTTTTCAGGCGCTTATCAAGCTGTTAATCATTTGCTTCTTCAGCATGATGGAAGGCCGGTCTATTATCTTGGGCCGGTCAAATCGCCAAGTTCTTGCCAGAATTGGGTCAAAGGCTGGAAAGAAGCAATGCACAGCCATAATCTTTATGACATCGATAAGTATTGCATCGATAGTGAAGCGATTAAAGCTGAATTAGGTTTTGAAAATCTTAATCGCAGTGACGCTCTTGTGCGTATCGCAAAACGATTTTTCGAAATAAAACATGAAAAGGTTTACAGTATTTTTGCAGGCAACAATTATGTGGCAAGAGGTATTTATGTTGCCGCTGAAGAATTAGGTTTAAAAATCGGTAAAGATGTATTTGTAGCAGGATCGGGGGACGCGCCGAGAAGCGAAACATTTTCAGTACCGCTTTCAAGTATTTGGCAAAACAGTGAGCAAGTAGGCTATGAAGGTGCAAAGATTTTGCATGAATTGATTACGGGTTCATTGAAAAAACCTATTCATCGATTGGTTCCTGCAAAATTGGTTATCCGTGAAAGCAGTGTAGCGGCGGATAGTAAAAATAAATCAACACAGATAGGGTAAGGAATGCGAAACTATAAACCATTCGTAATGTTCTATATGTCATTATTTTGGGGTTTGACTGTGGTATCACCTGCGAATGGTTATGAATGCCTTGATGATAATTTTATGCGATGTAAAACTTCTTCGAATAGCCCCCTGACATCAACAGCTAATTTTCAATTAACCAGCGGGAATCCGGAAATTGCGGTATATGATGAATATAATGTTTTCACTAATTCTAAAAAAATGACCGCTCGTCTTTCATTATTCGGCAATCCAGGCAGTGGAACACAAAAAACTGAACTTACGCGTATCTTTGACGATATTATAGAGCATGCTGAAACGGCCTATACATGTTCATTTGACATCTTTATTGATGGCAATTGGACTGAATCTTCTACGAATCGCGCAGAAGTATATTTTGCGAAAGATTCTGATTTGATGTTTGCTTATGAAATTCGCGGCGACAGCCATTTATTTAACGCCAGGCGGATATCTGATGGTCAGTGGTATAATAAATTTTCCCAATTGCAGGCAAGGCCAATAGGTTGGAATCATATTGATATAGTGGTTTATCCAGATATAAGTAGCGGGGTGTTGGAATTTTATATTAACGGGATATTGATGTGCGTTTACGAAGACAGCGATGCTTTTGGCTTCCCTGGAAATTTTAATGCACAATTTGTTGACAGAATTGCATTTATTGTTTGGGTTAATAATCAAGGGCCGAGTTTAACCAATTCGATTTATATAGACAATATTTATGTACAGTCAGGCGCAAATCCAATTCTTGGGGGAGATTTCGATAAAATTAGCGGAGTTAATTTTAAAGATTTCAACACAATAGCCACTCAATGGCTTTTGGGGCAGCAATGCGGACTTGAGGGAGATTTGAATAATGATTGTACGGTTGACATAACAGATTTTGAGATGTTTGTATCAAACTGGCTTATAGAATGAAGCATGACATAAATTTGTCCGTAACGAAAATTGCACAGGAGTAAAAATGCATTTAGCAGTGATAGACTATGCCATAATTTTATTTTATATGGCGACCCTTGTTGTCATAGGAAGGGTTCTGCGAAAGCAAGCCTCGGGCAGTATGGATGACTACTTTCTTGCCGGAAGGAAAATGCCTTGGTGGCTCCTTGGTCTTTCAAATATGGCCGCATGGCTGGATATGACAGGTACCATGGTTATAACGTCATTTCTATTTATGCTTGGTCCTCGAGGGCTTTACATCGAATTTCGCGGCGGCGCGTGCTTAGTATTGGTTTTTCTAATGTTATGGCTGGGCAAATGGCATCGTCGAAGCGGTGTAATTACCGGTGCCGAGTGGATAATATATCGCTTTGGTTCTGATGTTTGGGGGCATTTTGCGCGTTTGGTTACCGTGGTTGCAACAGTGGTAACTACCGTTGGAATGTTGGCGTATTCTTTTAAAGGCGCGGGACTTTTTCTGGCGATGTTTGTTCCATTTTCACCGTTTACCTGTACTTTAATTATGGTGGCTATAACTACGTTATATACATTGGAAGCCGGTTTTTACGGTGTGGTTTTTTCTGATGTGTTTCAATCGATTTGTATCTGGATCGGTGTTATTTTCATTGTGATAATGGCTGTAAGCAAGATCGTGGGAGGAGAGAACCTCGCCGCGGTCGCATATTCCGTTACTGGCAATCAGAGCTGGACTACTACCTTTCCGCAGTGGCATACACCAATGCCTAAAGGGTATGAGCAGTATAGTTTTCTGACAGGGATTGTGATGATTTACCTGCTTAAATCAATTTTACAGGGGCTTGGCATTGGACAGGATCCAAAATATTTTGGCGCTCGCAGTGATAGAGACTGCGGCTTTTTAAGTTTCAGCAGCGGTTGGTTTATGATGCTCAGATGGCCGTTGATGTTGGGCTTTGCAATACTTGGACTTTTTCTCGTTCGTGATCTTTTTCCCGATCAGTCAGTACTGACGCAAAGTGCTGATCTTATAAAAAATCATCTCGGACCGGTAAGTGCAAGCAGATGGCCGGAAGTTATCGCTAATATCATGAATCATCCGGACTCATATTCGCCTGAGCTTATTGGGGGTATTAAATCGATTATGGGGCCGGACTGGTCAACAAAGATTAGCTTGTTAAGCCATCAGGGCACTATTGATCCTGAACGCATATTACCGGCAGTGATTCTTTATAACCTTCCGATAGGGTTGCGTGGATTATTGATAGTGGCATTATTGGCAGCGGCCATGTCAACTTTCAACGCGCTCATTAATATCGCAGCCGGATTTCTTACTCGCGATCTTTATCAAGGTTATATACGACCTCGTGCGGGTAATAAGGAATTAATTTACATCAGTTATGCCTCCAGCGTTCTTCTTGTAATGCTGGGCATGTTAATGGCCTATAGCACCAGGAGTATTAACGATATCTGGGGATGGCTCACAGTCGGGCTTGTGGGTGGTCTTTCTGTACCTGGTATATTGCGGCTTTATTGGTGGCGTTTTAATTCAGGCGGCTTTGCAATAGGTACTATCGTCGGATTATTTACCGCTGTCGGTCAACGAATCTTTTTCAGTGATTTGCCTGAGATGCAGCAGTTTACTTTCCTTACGACAGCCGGTCTCATTGGCAGTATTATCGGAACATATTTGACTAAACCGACAGACCAAAAAGTTCTCGAGCATTTCTACAAAACTACGCGACCATTCGGATTATGGGCACCGTTCAAATCCATATTGGCTGCTAAGCAGCGAAGTATAATGGAAAAGGAACATCGCAACGATCTCATTGCCATTCCTTTTGCCTTGTGCTGGCTTGTAACAATGCTTATGGCTCCGATGCAATTGATGATTGGCGAGTATAAGAGTTTTGCCATAACATTGGGATTATTATTAATCGCACTGGCCGGGTTATACGTATTTTGGTATCGGCCGTTGAACCTGGCTCACAAACTTTCAGAATTGGAAAAAACAAATAGTGCACATGTGAACTCTGAAATAACCTCAGTATCTCGGAATAGTAACTAATATATGGCAATTTGTGTGCTTGTTATGGGGTGGTTAAAATTGGTAAAATACAGAAGTATGAGGGACATAAAAATGCATACGGAATGTAACAAAGCGTTACAAGCGCACTTTAAATATTAACATTTTTTTAAGGAGGCAGATTGTATGAAGTTGAAAATATCTTATTTAGCTGTATTACTTTTTATCAGCAGTATAAGTTTGGCCTATGGTCCTCATCTTATACCGCAGGGTCAGCCTGTTGTTGACGGTGTAGTCGGAAGCGCGGAATGGGACGGAGTTGTCTGGCAGACGGCAGATAAAGCATATAATGGTTCAGCTCCAACTGATATTTTATATGCTAAATGGGCGGCAACATGGAGCCCGGCGACAAACCTTATTTACGTCGCAGTTGTAACGTTCGACTCAGAACGTATTTTAAATTCATGGACAGGAGCCGATCAACAAGATTATGTAGCAATTTGTGTCGATGCTGGTGATTCTAACGCAATTGGACAATTGGGTGTAAATGATAAAATGCAGCAATGGAATATCGGCGCAAACGGAAGCGGCGGAGCATGGGTCGTTCTCGGTAATGGTACGGCAATACCCGCAGGTGAAATAGCGGCTTACGCCGTTAGTGTAAGCGGCGCATCTGTGTCATACGAAGTTGCTGTAAAACCATATACATCTTACGTTCCGGGCGGAAGCCAAACGATAAAAACGCTGGCAATAGATAATTTGGTTGGCCTTGATGTTGTAGTTTGCTCAAGAAATTCAGCCGGGGTTTTCGCAATGCTTGCAAATGATCAGAATGTAGATAAGTTCGATAATGCCGGCAAATTGATCGATCATAAACTATCGCTCAACGGTGAATGCGTTGAATTGGAGGCCGGCGACTTGGATCAGGATTGCCATGTAAACTTTGCTGATTTTGCTATTTTAGCCGAAAGTTGGCTTGTCGACACAACTACTATTCCCAACACACCCACAATTGGCACACCTGTGTTTACCGGTCAGTGGGGCGGCGGATGGTTTTTTAAATGGCCACGCAGTTATAGCGGTGTCGCTGGATCATCTGTATCGACCACTTTCAAAGGCACTTCAATAAGAATATGGGGTAATACATATTCTAACGGCGGAGATGGCGAAATCTTCATCGATGGAATATCACAAGGCGTAAGAAGTTTCCTTGGTTATAATAACGAGCAAATAAGTTATGACTTTGATGGATTGACAGATACCGACCACGTAATACAGTTAAAGGTTGCCACTCCGGCTAATGGCAATGTTCTTTTCCTGGCATTTTTGCCAACAAATCCGGGAACATGGGAAATTACAGGTTCATGGGGTTCAAGCGGAGAAAATCCTTATACGAAAATTTTTATCTGGACAAATGGCGCCGGAAACACATGGTCGTCAACCTTTACCGGAACTGAAGTAACATTCGTAGCAAGTTCATGGCCGGATAGCGGTATTGCAGGTATATCAATCGATGGCGGAGCTGAAGAAATGGTGGATTTGTATCAGCCGGGTACGCCTAATGGGTCTAAGTTTGAATGGACAAAAACAGGCTTGTCAGCCGGTTCGCATAGTATAGTAATCCGTTGCACAGGAACAAATAGTGGAACAGGTTCGACGGGAAATGCCATTTCAGTTGTTGAAATTATTCCCTCGAATTAATATAAGTAAAAAAGTATATAAAATAAATGCCGGAAAGCCGGGAGAAAAATTCCTGGTTTTCCGGCTTAATGTGGAAAGGTTAAACTATGAACTTCGAGAATAAATCACAAAGGCGTGGTTTCACATTAGTCGAACTTCTCGTTGTAATATCAATCATAGCAATTATGCTGGCAATTTTAATGCCTTCGCTTAATAAGGCAAGAGAGCTTGCAAGACGTGTTCAATGTTCGCATGACCTTCGAACAAACGGTCTCGCAATGTTATTGTATGCCGATACAAATAGAGGAAAATTACCTGTAAGAATAAATCCGAAAGGCTGTAGTGCATGGCTCTGGGATATTGATAACGCAACTGCTGATTTGATAATGAAAAGCGGAGGAACAAGGGATACGTTCTATTGTCCTTCTAATTCTAATAAAAAACTTATAAATGAATTTTGGACATCTTTTGGAACATGGAGAGTCACAAATTATTTTTGGATGACTCCTTTCATAAATTCTGATGGAACTGTGGCGCCATTATTTACAAAACCGCCTCAGGGAACTGGCAATAAACAATGGGTTACGTCTACACAGATGAAAAACGTATCGAGTATGGAACTTGCTTCTGATGCGGTAATGTGCGATGAAGGTATGAAAGACAGTCAGCATCCATATGGCCATTTTACTCATATCAAGGCAGGGGTTGGAAGATACTATGCAGATGCAAGATGGTTTATCACAAACCATACACCAGGCAAAAGCGGCGCTAAATGCGATGGGGGAAATATCTTATTCGTTGATGGCCATGTCAAATGGCGTTCTTTCAAAGATATGGAAAGACGCGTTTTTACTACTCCTTTTGATAAGCCGGTTTTCTGGTGGTAAGAAAAAATCAGTAATTATTTATTCTTTAAAGCATTCATAATATAAAAAATGAAAATACAAATCCTCAAAATTGCGCTGTGTTGTTTGATAGTATGTTCTTCTTGTCATATTGTACTTGCTTCGCCAATTCAAACGTTTGATTATAATGGCGTTAGACTTGATAATAGCAGGTTGAAATCACAATTAGATCATGTCAAATCTGAATATTTAAGTATCCCAAATGATGATCTCCTAAAAGGATTCCGCCAAAGAGCGGGTCTTGCTGCCCCCGGCTTTAATATGGGCGGATGGTATAGTAATGATTATTTCCATGTTTTCGGTCAAATAATTTCAGGCCTGTCTCGTATGTATGCAGCTACTGGCGATGCGGCCTGCAAAGCGAAGGTTGACTATTTAATAGAGGAATGGGAAAAAACAATTTCGCCGGACGGTTTTTTTTATTATACCAATAATCCTAATGCCCGTCATTATACTTATGACAAAATGGTTTGCGGGCTTGTGGATGCAAAATTATATTGCAATAATAGCAGGGCAGTAAGCTGTTTAAACAGAATTACTGATTGGGCAATCGTAAATCTCGATCAAACACGCGTATATGCCTATAATGCAAGTAACGGCAATACCGAATGGTACACATTGACTGAAAATCTCTATCGCGCATATTTATTGACAGGCGACCAGAAGTATAAAGACTTTGGTGATATATGGGCATATAGTGAATTTTGGGATATTTTTGCGAATAATGGAAATATTTTCGACCGATGGCAGGCTTATCATGCTTACAGCCATCTCAATTCAGTCAATGGCGCAGGCGCGGAATATCTTGTAAAAGGACAACCGCAATATTTAAACACACTTGTGAACGCTCACGATTATTGGCTGACGAAAGAAACCTATGCTTCAGGTGGATACGGCCCGAGAGAATATCTCCAGGGAAGTTATGACAACCTGATAAGCAGTCTTCTTGGCGAATCACATTTTGAGACTCAATGCGGCTCATGGGCGGCATTTAAATTGTGTAAATATCTTTTAACCAACACAGGCGATGCGAGGTTTGGTGATTGGGTTGAAACACTGACATACAATGGAATCGGCGCCTCGATAGGACTTGAAAACGGGAATGTTCAATATTTTTCGAGTTATAGTATTTACGGAAGTTCCAAAAAAGCAATCAATAAATGGTCATGCTGCACTGGCACACGCCCGCAGGCAGTTGCGGATTATGCAGATTTGATATGGTTTAAGGATCCATCTAATCTTTATGTAAATTTATATACTCCCTCTTCTGTAAATTGGATATGTGATGGCAAGACTGTAAACGTTGTACAGCGAGGGCAACTTGAAGCGAACGATGAAATTGAATTTACATTATCAGTTTCTTTACCTGTTACTTTTGGTTTTAAATTCAGAGTGCCAAATTGGATTTCAGGTCAGCCGGTAGTAAAAATTAATGATGTGGTTGTTCAGGCAAACACAAATTCTAACCATTGGCTGGAAATAAGCCGACAATGGCAGACAAATGATAAAGTAAGTATCGCTTTCCCGATGAATTTACGCACCAAAAGAGTTGATCCTTCTAAAATATATCCTTACGCGATTATGTATGGGCCGATTTTTCTCGCTGCGGAACCCAAAGGCTTGAATAGTCTGGCTTCGATTAATTATAATCAATTGAATCTCGATTTCGTTCCTGTAAGCGACAGGATAGGGACATTTGTCAGAAAAAATAATCCTGAACTCATATTAAAACCATATTATGCTTATGAAGCCGGCGAAAAATATTTTGCGTATATCGATCCGCGTATGGATGATTACAGCGGATTTACTTTTGTTGGTTCATGGAGCGGTTCAGGTCAATTCAGATATACCAACAGCACAGGCTCTAAAATCGAAGGAAAATTTTATGGCAATTATATTAAGGTAGAATGGTCAAAATTCAATGATGCGGGAAAAGCGGAAATAAAAATTGATGGACAAGTCGCTGGCATTATCGATCAATATGGACCTTGCCGAGGCTGCGAAAATGCAGTTTGGACGTATTGCCTTCCAAATGGTGGAGAACATACATTCAGTCTGCGTGTTTTGGGGCAGAAATGTGAAGAGTCATCAAACACTTATATAAATATGGTCTCAATCGCCGCAAAAGATTATAAAGCTGATATTAACTGTGATGAAAAAATTGATATTGCAGATTTAGCCATTTTTTATGATACCTGGCTTTTCGATAGTACAACTATTCCCGAACCAGTTCCAATAGGCACTTCTTTTTTTAATGGAAGCTGGTCGGATGGAAATTTCTTTAATTGGTCTGTAAAGAGAACCGATCAGCAGGACGCGTTCGTGGGATGTGCATTTAATGGAACTGGTACTCGTTTGTGCGGCGTGGGGTCTAAAGACGGAGGATTAGCTGAAGTTTGGATAGACGGCTCACTGATTGACACAAAAGATTTTTATTCTTCTATTGATAATACGTCTTTGAATTTTGATTTCAGCGGCTTACAGGATGGAGAACACTATATAATCTTAAAAGTTATGGGTTCGCATAATCCTTCTTCAACAGGTAATATAGTTAGTTTTTTGCGATTTGAACCTCTTGATCCAGGTCCGATGATTCGCACAGGCAGTTGGAATGGCGGATACAGCGTTGTTACAGAACAGCCATTCTGGTACAGCAGTTCAACAAATGCTTCAATCAGCAGATCATTCACCGGAACAGGTATTAAATTAATAAGCACTTCATGGCAAGATAGCGGAATAGCTGAAATTCAGATTGATGGCATTGTTCATACTTCTTTAGATTTGTATCAGCATAACGGCGTTAATGGTATTCCATATGAATGGGAAGTAACCGGCCTTAATAATGGAACGCATACGATTCTTGTAAGAGTTACAGGAACTAAAAATCCTTTGTCAGGCGGAAATTCAGTAAATGTGGTCGATCTTGTACCGATCAAATAGCACTTGGGTTCTATATGGATTATCTTCAGCTTTCCGCAACCGACATCAATAACATAAGAGTGGGGCACGCTGGTTTATTTATTTCACGCGGAGTTGGTCAGCATGCAAAGCGAGTCATAGATTCTTTCGAATTAATTTTTATTCGCAAAGGAATATTGAGGTTTCAGGAAAATGGCAATGAATTCTGTATTCAGGCTAACCAAACATTATTGCTTTGGCCTGGCCGGGAACATAGCGGTATTGAAACATTTCCGAAAGATCTTGAATTCTACTGGGTACATTTTTGGCTGAAACACAGGCAGCATAAAACATTCGAAGAAATTATATCAGTCCCGCAAACATGTCAGCCTGTTCGCCCTGAATTATTGACTGAATTATTTCATCGATTCCTAACAGACCAGGAAACAAGAAAATTGACTTCATTGCAGTCAAAAATGCTGCTTATGCTGATGCTGATAGAAGCCTCACGAGAATCGTTAAATGATAATGTTGAAATGGGGTCGGATTTGCTCGCAAGCAGGGCACGCGCTTATATAATTGCGCATTCCCATGAGCCTATTACGACATTATTGGTTTCACAGGCATTGAAGTGCAACCCCGATTACCTTGGCCAGATATATAAGGCTAAATATGGTATGACAATTACACATGCGCTTCAGGAGCAGCGAATGATTGGTGCAAGCAGAATGCTTTTGGGAGGAGATCTAAATATTAAGCAAATAGCGTTTCAGTGCGGTTTTGATAATGTAGGATATTTTCGCAGAGTTTTCAAAAGATTCTATGGCGTAACACCTGCAGATTACAGGAAAATGAATCGTATTGTTAAGATTAATCGTCTTGGCGGCCAGGAAACAATATACAATAAAGAAAAAACTGAAAAAACAGAATAAAATGAAATTGCATTCATTCAATTTTAAAAACGTAAAACTACAAGGCCGTTTGAAAGAACAATTTGAAACTGTAAAGCGGGAATATCTGTCAATTCCGAATGATGATTTGCTTAAAGGATTCAGGCTTCGCGCGGGTTTCAATGCTCCCGGAAATGATTTGGGCGGCTGGTACACCCGCGATTTGTTTCACAATTTTGGACAGATTATTTCAGGTCTTTCAAGAATGGCTTCAGCTTCGAATGACCATAACTGCTGTGATAAAGTAAATCTTTTATTGGCCGAATGGGCAAAATGTATCGCATCTGATGGTTATTTCTTTTATTCCGATAAATGCAACGCTCCAAATTATGTTTATGACAAAATGGCGGGAGGACTTATAGATGCTTTCTTGTATTGTGATAATAAAGAAGCTTTAAATTATTTATCTCGCATAACGGATTGGGCAATAAAAAACCTTCATTCGGAAAACAGGTATTCATGGGGATGTGGAGATGGCGGTATAGAATGGTACACGCTTAGTGAAAATATTTATCGTGCATATCTCGTAACAGGCGAACAAAAATATAAAGAGTTCGCACGAAAGTGGGAATATACAGAGTTTTGGGATATTTTCGCGAAAAATGGAAACATTTTTGATAGATGGCATGATTATCATGCGTACAGTCATGTAAATTCTCTTGGCGGAGCCGGCGCCGCATATAATGTATATGGTGAGGAAAAATATATCGATATTCTGATCAATGCGTATGATTTTCTTTTTAATACACAAACGTATGCTTCGGGAGGCTTTGGTCCTGTCGAAAGATTTAAGGCGACCTATCGGGAACTTATCGATAGTTTATTTATTGATGATTTGCATTTTGAAACTCAATGCGGTTCATGGGCGATATTTAAGCTTGTTAAACATCTTTTAACTATCACAGGCAATTCGAGATTTGGTGATTGGGCTGAATTAATGGTTTATAATGGCATCGGTGCATCGCTTCCGATGAATCCTTCCGGCGATATTCAATATTGGTCAAATTACAATTTGTTTGGCGCTTCAAAAAAGAAATGTAATTCATGGTCATGCTGCAACGGCACAAGACCAATGGCAGTTGCGGATTATTATGATTTAATTTGGTTTAATTGCAAAAATAATTTGTTTGTCAATTTATATGTACCATCAAGTGTCTGCTGGAAAAATGCAGATGATTTAATTACGGTCTCACAAACAGGTGAAATTGGCATTGATGATAAAATAGAATTTAAAATTTCATGCCCTTATCCATGTAAATTCAAATTAAACTTTAGAATACCGGGCTGGATTTCAAATAAAATGGATGCTCAAATAAATGGGCAAACTATAAATCTGATATCCGATGCAAATAATTGGGCTTTTATTGAAAGAACATGGAACAGCAACGATGTTTTGACACTCAATCTTCCAATCAAACTTAGAGTAAAAACGATCGACCCTGATGATCAATATCCGGCCGCAATTTTATGTGGGCCGATATTGCTTGCTGGTGAAATAAAAGGGCATAAGGATGCGTCTAAAATTGATCCAAATGACTTATGCGGAAAATTAAATTTATCACAAAAGGATAAATTAAAATTTACGCTCGATGATTCTTCCATTGTAATGCGCCCCTATTATTCGTTCGAAAGTGATTTGGAATATTTCACGTATTTTGACCCGCAAATGGCAAAAAATCGTCAAATGAAATTCATGGGATGGTGGTTTAATGTAAATAACCTTCGATATGCCAATGATCCTAATTCGGCTGCAGAATATGTTTTTGAGGGAACAGAAATCCGCTGGAATGGTTTGAAGAAAAACGATGCCGGCAAAGCACAAATTCATATTGACGGAAAATTTATAGACATCATCGATCAATACCATCACAACGATGGTTTACCATTTCGCTGGACTTATACCGGTTTGCAGCCCGGCAAGCATGTACTGCATATGAAGGTGCTGGGTGAAAAACATGATAATTCAAAAGATTGTTTCGTGAACATAACAACATTCCATTCTTTGTAAAAAAGGTATTTTAACAATATAGGAATTGTGACCCTTTTGTGGCATAAAGTACTCTTACTGTAAAAACGTTAATATTGTATGATAAAAATGTTAGGTCTGCTTTTCATTAAATTATGTATTTACAATGGAGGATAGAATATGTTTAAATTCAAATTTGGAGTCGATACATTTATATGGTCCGAAGTTTTTACTGACAAAGATTTATGGATCATACCGAAAGCAAAAGAGCTTGGCTTTGAAGTACTTGATATAGCTATCGCACATCCCGAAAAATTTCCTACAAAAAGAGTACTTGATGAAGCAAAAAAGGCAGGCATTGAACTTGTAACAACAACCACGCTTAATGATAAAACAAATATTATATCACCTGATTCTCAAACCCGTAAAAACGGGGTAAAAAGCCTTAAATTGCTTGTCGATATAAATAAGGAACTTGGTTCAAATATTCTGGGCGGAGTAAATTACGCGGGTTGGGGCTGTATTACACGCAAGCCCCGCAGCAGAGATGAATGGAAATGGTCAACAGACTGCATGCGTGAAGTTGCCGAATACGCTCAAACAGTAAACAAAAATTTCATCATTGCGGTAGAATGTATTAATCGTTTTGAAACACATTTTCTCAATGTCGCTGAGGATGCTGTTCAATATTGCAAAGATGTTGGAACAGGTAATATTAAAGTACATCTCGACAGTTTTCATATGAATATTGAAGAATCAAGTTTTGAAGGCGCAGTTAAAACATGCGGTAAAGAATATCTTGGATATGTACATGTATGCGAAAGCAACAGAGGCATACCGGGAACAGGAAGAGTGCCATGGAAAGAATTTTTTACTGCTTTAAAAGATATTGATTATAGAGGGCCGGTAGTAATCGAATCATTTGATATCAAGTTCGAGGAATTGGCAGGGTTGTGCGCGATTTGGAGAAAACTTGCAGAGTCCGGCGAGGCTTTGGCGATAGAGGGATTAAAAAATCTTAAAAGCATTGCTGCGAGAGTTTAATATGCGTATAGCTATTGATTGTGATGATGCCGGTATTGAGTTGAAAAAAACGATATTAAGTTTTCTTAAAAGCAAAGGTGCTGATGCGCAGGATGTAAACTGCCTTCAAACTAATCCTTCTGCCATGTATCCTGAAATTGGTTTTAATCTCGCTGAGAAAGTAAAAAATGGCGAATTTGATCGAGGTATTCTGATTTGCGGAACAGGGCTGGGAATGGCAATAGCAGCAAATAAAGTAGAAGGTATTTATGCAGGCGTTTGTCATGATGTTTTTTCCGCAGAGAGGTTGAGAAAAAGCAATAACGCACAGATACTTACTCTTGGAGCAAGAGTCATTGGACCAGAACTTGCAAAAACAATTGTACAGGCATGGCTTGATTCAGAATTTCTGGGAGGAACGTCGCTTCCAAAAATTGAGCAAATGAAAATGCTCGAACGCAAATCTTTTCATCCTATTAAATAAAATAAGACTGTTTTATGGTAATGAAGCATAAAATTATAGGATTTTGTATTTTCCTTTTGATAGGAGGCGTAAGCACGTCCTATGCTGTAAGAGAAGTTGGTATAGAGATTAAGGCAGATTATAAAACCAAAGTCAGCCCTGAGCTTTATGGCCTTTTTTTTGAAGAGATCAACCATGCCGGCGATGGCGGGCTGTATGCTGAAATGGTAGTCAATCGTACTTTCAAAGAACTGGTTCTGCCTGAAAACTGCAAAATTGAAAATGGTAAAGTCGTTACTGCCAATGGATGGCCTGGTTGGAGCCGGTTAAAACCGCAAAGCAATTTGCATGGATGGTCTGAAATCGCCCAGGATGGCGGACAAGTAACGATTAGTATCGATGACCAGTCTCCGCTGAATAAACAAAATTATAATTCGCTCAAAGTCGAAGTAAAAAACGCCCAGGGCAGGGCAGGATTTGCAAACGAAGGTTACTGGGGTATGGCCGTTGTTGAGAACGAAAATTATAATCTTTCATTCTATGCCAATAGCCCGACTAATGTGAACCTGACAGCATCGATTGAAAGCATTGATGGCAATACAATTTATGCGACTTCAACGATCAATAATGTTCAAGGTACATGGAAACAATATAAGTGCAAGCTCACCGCCAACAAAACAGGTACTAAGGCCAGGCTGGTGATAACGGTTGACAGGCCCGCTACGTTGAAGTTCAACATAGTTTCATTATTTCCAGAAAAAACTTATAAGAATCGTGAAAATGGCTGGCGTGTCGATATTTATGAAAAGTTAGCCGCTCTAAAACCGAAATTTCTCAGATTCCCGGGCGGCTGCTTTGTAGAAGGATGCACGCTGGATAACCGCTACAAGTGGAAAGAAACTATCGGCCCGGTTGAAGAAAGGCCCGGCCATTGGAATGTCTGGGGCTATCGTTCAATGGATGGTATCGGTTATCATGAATATTTGCAGCTTGCAGAAGATCTTAACGCAGAAGTTTTATATGTTGTAAATGTTGGGCTGAGTTGCCAGTTTCGTAAAGCAGAGGTGCTTACTGATTCACAGATTATTAATCTGTATGTTCAGGACGCACTTGACGCTCTGGAATATGCAATGGGTTCAACGGATACAAAGTGGGGCGCTGCAAGAGTAAAGAATGGCCGCTCCAACCCTTTTAAAATCAAATATATTGAAATAGGCAATGAAAATCATGGGGCTGACTATAATCGTCTATATCAAATTTTTTATGATGCGATCAAAGCAAAGTACCCCGAGATTATAACTATCGCAACCGCAGTTGTTCCAGATGCCCCCCTCGAAGTGGTTGATGAGCATTATTATAAAGGCTCAAATTGGTTCCTTGCAAATTCAAATCTTTATGATAAACAAAATCGCAAAGGACCAAAGATATATGTCGGCGAATACGCAGTACATACAGGTATTGACGAAGGGAATTTGGGCGGAGCGATTGCCGAAGCAGCCTTTATGATGGGCATTGAGCGGAATTCGGATATCGTTACGATGGCTTCATATTCTGAAATGCTCCAGAACTCAAATGACCGCGGATGGAATTACAATGCCATACATTTCGACAGCTCCCGAATTTTCGGCAGAAGTTCCTACTACATCCAGGAAATGTTCATGAACAACACACCTACCGTTATGGTTGATTGCAATGTTGTTGACAATTCTGATAGCCACAAACCTTCGATTCCGCAGGGATTGTTTGGCTTGCGGACATACGCCACTGACGCCGAATTCAAAGATATACGCATTACTCAGGATGGTAACATTGTGTATGCTTCGGATTTCTCAAAAGGCTCGCAGGAATGGGGAACAGAAGTAGGCAGTTGGATTACCGAAAATGGCGTCTATCGTCAGAGTAATAACACCTTACAAAATACTGCCGCATACCTTAATAAGGTAATATTATCGAACTGCACTATTGAACTCAAGGCCAAGCGCAACTCCGGCTCAGAAGGCTTTATGGTAATGATCTATAAAAACGACGGCTACTATGTGCAGTGGAATCTGGGAGGCTATAAAAATACTCAGCATGTTATCCACGGCATCAGTGACTATGGCTGTATGGAAGATTTCACCATTCGCAAACCAGGTTCTATTGAGCTTAATCGTTGGTATGATCTCAAGCTGGTTCTTAACAATGGTCATATCGATTTTTATCTCGATGGGCAGCTAATTCAGAGTGCAGATATTAATACCAACATCCCCCGGTTTTTTGCAAATGCCGGTATTGATGAGAAATCAGGTGAGTTGATAATTAAACTTGTCAATCCGACGGGGGAACCGATAGATACAAAGTTGAGCCTTACTGATTTTAGCTCAATCAGCTCTTCTGCCGAAGTTATTACTCTTTCGGGAGAAAATCCATTGGCCGAGAACTCGTTTGACAATCCGACGAAGATATCGCCGATAAAATCGACTTTCGACGGCGTTGATTCTAATTTTATATATACAGTCAAGCCCTGGTCGGCCACCATCCTTCGGTTTGGTGTTAAGAAAGGGCTTAACACCATATAGTAGTGATAAGTAATGAATCCGATTATTATAGGAAGCATGCCTTCCAATGAAAGGAGTATATATGCAAAAGATTATTAATAAAGCAAACAATGTTGTTGAGGAAATGCTTGCAGGTTATATTCGCGCGATGAAAGACTCTGTAGCATCTACTGAAAATGATAGAGTTTTGAAATATAAAAATGCGCCTGTCTCCGGTAAGGTCGGCATAGTAACCGGAGGTGGTTCTGGCCATAAACCTGCGTTCATCGGGTACATTGGAAAAAATATGGTCGATGCAGTTGCTGTCGGCGAAATATTTTCCTCACCTCCTGCTCAAATGTTCTACGATGCGTTTAAAGCTGCCGATGCGGGTCAAGGAGTGGCTTGTCTCTATGGTAATTATGCCGGCGATAATATGAACGTAAAAATGGCTATTGAAATGGCAAATGCTGATGGCATATCGGTCAAAACAGTTGTTGCCAATGATGATGTTCCATCTGCCCCGAAAAATGAACGCAATCGAAGACGCGGCGTTGCGGGCGAAATACTTATGTGGAAAGTTGGCGGCGCAAAGGCTGCTATGGGTGCAGGTCTTGATGATGTTATAGCCGCTGCTCAAAAAGCAATTGATAATACTCGCAGCGTAGGTATCGGTTTGAGTCCGTGTACTATTCCTGAAGTGGGGCATCCGAATTTTAAAATTGAAGAAGGAAAGATGGAAGTAGGAATCGGCCATCACGGCGAACCCGGCCTTGAAGTTGCCGCTATTGAAACCTCGAAGGAAATGGCAAAAAGAATGGCAGATATTGTTCTGCCTGATTTGCCTTTTAATAAAAATGATGAAGTTGTAGTTTTGATTTCCGGCCTTGGTTCAACACCAATGATGGAATTGTGTATTCTTTTCAATGATGTTGCGGATATTCTTGATAAGGCCGGCATTGGCATTTATCATTCGTATGTTGGTAATTATTTCACTTCGCTCGAAATGGCAGGCGTTACTTTAACGGTTATGAAACTTGATGAAGAACTCAAAAAATGCATAGATTTCGAGGCTGATTCTGTCGGCCTTAGGCAATTTGAAAGGTAACCATAAACGAAGGGAAAATATATGCAGGCATTTTTAAATACCAATGGCAGCGTAATTGTCGAAGATTTAATTACCGTGATTCAGGAGAATCGGCAATATCTCAGCGATATAGATGGGGCAATCGGAGATGGCGACCATGGTATAAATATGAATAAAGGCTTTACACTTTGTGCAGAATCTCTAAAGGAAACACCTGGTGATTTGACACATTGTTTGAATACTCTTTCAAAAATATTGATGACAAAAATAGGCGGTTCAATGGGGCCATTGTATGGCTTCTTTTTTCAATCGATGGCAAAGAAAACCGGAGATAATGAAAAAGTTAACGGACAGATATTTGGCGAAATGCTCAATGCCGCAGTTGGATCAATACAAACGATAAGTGATGCACGGGTCGGAGATAAAACTCTGCTTGATGTACTTGTACCTGCCGCACATACATTTAATGCCTATTTCGCTCAAGGCTCTGATTTTTTAACGGCGCTCCATGAAATGAAGTCCGCTGCTATTAAAGGACGCGATTCAACTAAGGAGATGATAGCCAAAAAGGGCAGGGCAAGCAGACTTGGCGAACGTTCTCGCGGAGTATTAGATGCAGGTGCAACTTCATGCTGTCTTATACTCTGCACAATGGCAGATAGTATAAAAAAAATTATAAAGTAAGCTAATTCATTTTTTTAATGGAGGATCAAATGGTTATAATTGAATCGTATTCACTTGCAGTTTTGTTGTGTTTCGTAGTAATGCTTGCATGGGGTTCATGGCCTAATACAATGAAATTAGTGCCGAAGGAATGGCGTTTTCAGCTTTTCTATTGGGATTACGCTGTTGGTGTTTTGATATTTTCATTAGTTATGGCTTTTACACTGGGAAGCAATGGAAGTACGGGAAGAGGTTTTCTCGCGGATATTTCACAGGCAAGCAGTAAGGCTCTTTGGTTGGCATTTATAGGCGGTGTTATTTTTAATTGCTACAATATTCTGCTTGTAAGCGGCGTTGATATTGCAGGTATTGCAGTTGCTTTCCCAATAGGCGTTGGATTAGCTCTCGTGCTTGGAACAATAGTAAATTATATAGCAAATCCAATGGGCAATGCGGCGATTTTATTCATAGGAATCGCAGCGGTAGTCCTCGCTGTACTGTTTTGCGCTCTTGCTTATAAAAAAGTTCCATCTGTCGGGGAGAAAAGCACAACAAAAGGAATTCTCGTTTCTTTGGCAGCAGGTGTATTCGGTACTTTCTGGTATTATCTTATAGCCGCTTCGATGGCAGCAATGTCCGCTGACCGTGTCCTTGAAGCAGGAAAGCTTGGACCATACAGCGCAGTTGTAATGTTTGCTGTTGGATTGGTTGCATCTAATTTTGTATTAAACAGCCTCGTTATGAAAAAACCTTTTGCCGGCTCTCCTGTTCCATTTAGCGACTATTTTGCAAAAGGTAATTTAAAAATTCACTTAATAGGTATTTTAGGGGGACTCATTTGGGGTGTTGGAATTTCTTTTAGTATTCTCGCCTCTGGTGCGGCCGGTTTTGCTATCTCATATGGTCTGGCGCAGGCATGTACAATGGTTGCCGCGATATGGGGTGTCTTTATTTGGAAAGAATTCAAATCAGCATCTAAAGGCGCTGGAACTCTTATCACTGCTATGTTTATTTCATATTTTGTCGGAATAGCTTTATTAATTGTATCAAGGTCTTATTAATTATAAGGAATTAAAAATGCAAAAACTTACATTTGGTGTTATAGTCGGCAATAGAGGATTTTTCCCTGATGCTCTTGCTAAAGAAGGGCGCGAAGATATGCTCGCACAACTTAAGGCGATGGGTATTGGTTCTGTTGCTCTGACCAGCGAACAAACAAAACATGGGTCGGTTGAAACATTCGCAGATGCGAAAAAATGTGCAAAGTTATTCACTGAGCATTCGAATGAAATTGACGGCATCATTGTAACATTACCAAATTTTGGTGATGAAAAAGGAGTAACCGAGTCAATCAAGCGTTCAGGTCTCAATGTTCCTGTTTTGATTCACGCCGAATCCGATGATATGGCTAAAATGACTAACGCTAATCGTCGCGATTCTTTCTGCGGCAAAATTAGCGTATGCAACAATCTTAATCAGGCAATGATTCCATATACCCTGACAGCCAAACATACTATTGGTGTTAAATCTGCTGATTTCAAAAAAGACCTCGAAAAATTTGCCTCTGTCTGCGCGATTGTAAAGGGGCTCAGGAATTTAAGGTTTGGCGCCATTGGCGCACGCACAGGAGCTTTCAATACAGTCCGTTACAGCGAAAAACTTCTCGAAGCAAACGGCATTGCCATTGAAACAATTGATTTATCTGAAATACTCGGAAAAGTTGCTAAAATCAATGATAATGATGCGTTGTTAAAAGCAAAACTCAATGCGATAACCAGTTATATAAATACAGATAATGTACCAAATGATTCCATAATGAAGATGGCTAAATTTGGCCTTGTGATTGATAACTGGATGAAGGATTTGGACCTCAGGGGTTCAGCTATTCAATGCTGGACTTCGCTTCAGGAATTTTTTGGCATCATGCCTTGTACGCTTATGAGCATGATGAGCGAATCTTTATTGCCTTCTGCCTGTGAAGTTGATATTGCTGGACTGCTGGGTATGTATATCCTCCAGCAGGCTTCGCAAACCCCAAGCGCAATTCTCGATTGGAACAATAACTATGGCGATGACCCTGATAAATGTGTTGTATTCCATTGCTCAAATTTACCTAAATCATTTTTCAAAACAACGGAAATGGATTATAATGCAATAATTGGTTCTGTTATGGGCAAATCTTGTTCATACGGCACTGTGTCCGGAAAGATTAAGCCCGGACCTGCTACATATTGCAGGATTTCTACCAATGACCGAAATGGTAATATTTCAGCCTATGTAGGGGAAGGTAAGTTTGTAGATTGCGATATTGAATCTTTTGGCGGTTATGGTGTTATGGAAATACCAAATATGCAGATGCTGATGCAGCATATCTGCAAGTTCGGATTTGAGCATCATGTTGCGGTAAGTATGAGTAATTATGCAGCCGCAATTAATGAAGCCCTTACAAACTACATGAATTGGAACGTATATTTGCATCAATAAAAATTTAGAAAGATTGAAAAATGAAAAAAGATATTACTATATTTGCCATTTGCGTTATTACAACTTGCTTTACTTTTGTAGGTTATTGCCAAAAGCCGAACCCCGTCATTGAACCTTTCGATTATAAAGGAATTCAATTAAATGACGGCCGTCTTCAACAGCAGTTCGAAATTGTAAAAAACGAATATTTAAGAACTTCAAATGACGACCTGTTAATTGGTTTCAGAAAACGAGCCAATTTACCTGCCCCCGGCAAAGAACTTGGCGGCTGGTATTCTGCTGATTCATTCAATATCTTTGGCCAGATTATCGGCGGCTTGTCAAGAATGTATGCCGCTACCGGTGACAAGCAATGCCTTGAAAAAGTCAATAGCCTTGTTGCCGAATGGGCTAAAACAATAGACCCTAACGGCTTTTTCTATTATACGGTAAAACCAAACGCCCCTCATTATACTTATGAGAAAATGGTCGGCGGTCTTCTTGATGCTTATGTCTATTGCGACAATAAACAGGCAAATGAATGTTTGAGCAAAATTACTGTTTGGGCAATTAAAAATCTCGATAGAAAAAAAGTATATGCTTTTAATGCCGGCCAGGGTAACACCGAATGGTACACTCTTTCTGAAAATCTTTATCGCGCCTGGCTCATCACAGGCGATCAGAAGTATTTAGATTTTGCTCGTGAATGGGAATACACCGAATATTTGGATATTTTTGCCAAAGGTGGCAACATCTTTGACAGGTGGGGCGACTACCACGCATACAGTCATGTTAACGCGGTCAATGGCGCAGGTTCTGCATATATGGCAACTGGACAGGAACATTATCTTAAAACATTGATAAATGCCTATGATTATTTCAATACCCATCAATGTTTCGCGACGGGCGGTTTTGGCCCTCGGGAAAGATTCAAACGCAACCGTGCAGAGTTGATAGGCAGTCTGTGTCTTGATGAACATCATTTTGAAACTCAATGCGGCTCATGGGCTGCATTTAAAATGTGTAAGTATCTGTTAACATACACAGGTGATGCACGCTTTGGTGATTGGATTGAAAGGCTTGTATTTAATGGTATAGGCGCTACTCTTCCTGCCGATGCGGATGGTTCGATTCAATATTGGTCAAACTACAATGTTTATGGTGCATCTAAGAAAAATTCGGGTGTATGGTCTTGTTGTGCCGGTTCACGTCCTCAGGCCGTTGCAGATTATCATGACCTTATCTGGTTTAAAGATGCAAATAATATTTATGTCAATCTTTATGAACCCTCGACTTTGAAATGGAAATTCGCAGATGATACAGTTACCATTTCGCAAAAAGGCATCCTGGAAGAATCACAGACAATTGAATTTACAATAAGTCTCGCAGGAAAATCTGAATTCGGTATTTACTTTAGATTGCCCGGCTGGTTAAAGAAGCCTGCTTTAGCGAAAGTTAACGGCCAAAGCGTAGAACTCGCAAGTAATCAAAAGCATTGGGCTGTTTTAAAACAAACATGGAATGATGGCGATAAAATCAGTTTGACACTGCCGATGGGTATAACTGTAAATCAAATCGTTGCTGAAAAACCATATTTTTTAGCGTTGAGCTATGGCCCGGTAGTTTTAGCTGTTGATTGTGAAAAAACACCACGTCTTAAGAACATCAATTGGAAAGATGCTAATGAAATGATAGAGATTTCAAAATCGCCTCTTGTTTTAAGTCCGAAATCAAATCCCGAAATTGTTCTTAAACCTTATTATTCTTTTGCCGCCGAAGAGCATTATAAATTGTATATCGATCCGAATTCTGGAATTGTTCACAAGCCTCAATTTATTGGAAGGTGGCAAAAAAGCAGTGCCTTTATGTACAGCAATGCAGCAGATTCAATTGCCAAAGCCGTTTTTGAAGGAACATCCATCAGATGGCTTGGTGCGAAATTTGATGATGCCGGCAAGGCAGAAGTAAGCATCGATGGCACTGTTGTTGATATAATTGACCAATACGGCCCCGGCCGTGATTTGCCGTTTGAATGGAAGCACGAAGGGCTTGAACAGGGCACGCATGTAATCTCTGTCCGTGTCTTGGGACAAAAAAATGAAAATTCCAAAAATACATACATAAATGTTGCGAGCTTTAAACCAATTTTACAAGTAAAATAAAATGAATAAATTCTTGAGCATAGATATAATTGCATAACTCAAAATTTTGAGGAAAGGTAGATTGTGAAACATATTTATATCTCACCAGTTTTAATCGTTATATGTTTTTTTGCCGTCTCTGGATATGGCCAGAAGCCGCAACAAGTGATTAAAGCCTTTGATTACAAAGGTATCGAATTGAATGACGGCCGCATTAAACAGCAATTTGAAATTGTAAAAAACGAATATTTAAGAATTTCAAATGATGATCTTTTAATTGGCTTTAGAAAACGAGCAAATTTACCGGCTCCCGGAAAAGAACTTGGCGGCTGGTATACCGCTGACAGCTTCCATATTTTTGGTCAGATTCTTGGCGGGCTTTCGAGAATGTATGCCGCAACTGGCGACAGCCAATGCCTTGAAAAAGTAAATATCCTTATTGCTCAATGGACTAAAACCATAGACCCTAACGGCTTTTTCTACTACACGGTAAAACCCAATGCTCCGCATTATACTTATGAAAAAATGGTTGGTGGACTTGTGGATGCTTATGTTTATTGTGGAAACAAGCAGACGGCCGAGAGTCTTAGCCGCATTACCGACTGGGCAATTAAAAACCTTAACCGAGAAAAAGTATATGGCCGCAATAGCGGTTTAGAAAACGAATGGTACACACTTTCCGAAAACTTGTACCGTGCTTACCTCGCAACAGGCGATGAAAAGTATAAGGAGTTTGCACAGGTGTGGGACTATACGGAATATTGGGATATTTTTGCTCAGGACGGCAATATCTTTGACCGTTGGCGGGACTACCATGCCTATAGCCATGTCAATGCCACCAACGGTGCTGGTGCCGCATATCAGGTAACCGGACAGGAGCATTATCTGCATACCCTAATAAATGCCTATGATTATTTCAATACCCATCAATGTTGGGTGACTGGAGGATATGGCCCGCGCGAGAGATTCAAAAAAAATCGGGCAGAGTTAATAGATAGTCTCTGCCTCGATGAAAGGCATTTTGAAACTCAATGCGGCTCATGGGCAGTTTTTAAACTTTGCAAGTATCTTTTAACCTATACGGGAGATGCTCGCTTTGGTGATTGGATTGAAAAGCTTTTATATAATGGTATCGGCGCTACTCTTCCTTCCGATGCAGATGGTTCAATTCAATATTGGTCGAACTATAATGTTTTCGGCGCATCAAAGCAAAATTCAAGTGAATGGTCTTGTTGTGCCGGCACTCGTCCCGAAGTGGTTGCCGATTATTATGATTTAATCTGGTTCAAAGATTCTGATAATGTATATGTCAACCTCTACGTGCCATCGACTTTAAAATGGAAATTTGCGAATGCAGATGTAACTATATCGCAAAAAGGCGTTTTGGAAGAGTCACACACAATTGATTTTACAATAAATCTTTCCAAAAAGGCCAAATTTGGCATGAACTTCAGAATGCCTGGTTGGTTAAACCAGCCGGTGTTGGCTAAAGTTAATGGTAAAAGCGTGGATATTACACAAAATCAAAAACATTGGGCCGTTTTAAAACAAACATGGAACGATGGCGACAAAATTACTTTGACCATGCCAATGAGTATAACTGTAAATCAAATTGTGCCCGAAAAAATATATCCTTTAGCGTTGACCTATGGCCCGGTAGTTTTAGCTGTTGATTGTGAAAAAGCACCGCGTCTCAAGAATATCAATTGGAAAGATTCTAATGAAATAATAGAGGTTTCAAAATCGCCTCTTGTTTTCAGCCCCAAATCAAATTCCAAAATTATCCTTAAACCTTATTATGCCTTTACTGCGGAACAGCAGTATAAATTGTACATCGATCCCAACGCAGGGCTGGTGGAGCAGCCTCAATTTAGCGGCCGATGGCGCAAGGGTAGTGAATTTATGTACAGTAATGACCCCAACGCCGTTGCAAAGGCCATTTTTGAAGGTACATCTATCAGATGGCAGGGACGCAAATATGGTGATGCCGGCAAAGCGGAAGTCAGCATCGATGGTCAAGTCGTGGCTGTGATCGATCAATATAAGCCCGAAAGTGACCAGCAATTCGAGCCGTTTGAATGGAAATATGAAGGGCTTACGCCGGGATCACATGTTATATCTATTCGTGTTTTAGGACAAAAAAATGAAAATTCCAAAAACACCTATATTAATGTGGCGGGGTTTACGCCCGTTTTGAAAAAAAATTAAGGAATTTATCTGGAGTTGTAAATGAACTGCAATTGTGAAAAAACAAGTAATAAGATGAAGATAAAAGTTTTTAAATTCTGTTTGTTGTTGTTCTCCGGACTTTGCTTTTTGCCTCAAGCATTTGCAAATGATATGAATTGGTGGCCGCAGCAGAAGGCTCCTGAAACAATTGCAAAACTTTACGGCGTTAGAAGTCCTGCTGATGCAATGCTTGCCCAGTCGCTTTCTGGTTTGGCTGCTCAGGCTGTAAATGAAGACAGATTTAAGGAAATGGTCTGGATTGAAGATAATCGGCCTGATTATATGCAGTGGTATGCAGGATTACAGGACAAACTGCATTTGAAAGAGTCCGGCAAATATCAACTCTGGGATTTGGCCAAGCGATACGCCGAAAAGGGCATTATAAAAGGATACGTTCTGTACGACTATTCAGCAGATGGCATGAATAGCTCCGTAAATATCGCAACTGTTGCCGCCGGCCAGTTTCAGGCGATGTTGATTGAAGCCTCTCAGCAATCAAAGGCAAAAGAATTAAATCTGGAACTTTTATTCGATGCTCGGGGTAAGGATTACTTCTGGTGCTTTGAAAATTTTAAACAAAAGCTAAATCGCAATCTCCTCCTCACTCAAAGTCCCACTCTGCCAAGCATGCGAGATATGGCAATAGCTCACAAGACAATGGTGCTGTGGGATATCAATGAGCCGTTCGAAACTGTTCTAAAATGGCTCGAGCCGGGTACTGCCGTAATGGGCTGGAACAAAGGCGATGAGAAGGGGCATGTCGGACCTGTGAGCGTATGGGGACATTTTCAAACAGCTTCCGATCATGCACAGAATATCCCATTACTTTCCGCTGCTAATCGAAATATTACAATCAAGCAGGTTAAAGCATGCGATCCTGCCAAAATTGATTATAGTTCAAAAGCAAAGTTCGTCAGCTTTTTAATGAGCGATGGGGACAATGTTCAATGGCAGATGGGCCGCTTTGCATTTAATGAAAGCTTCTGGGCCAATCCTGAACATGGTAAATTTCCCATGGGTTGGAGTTCCTGCCTCGCCCAGCTTGCCCAGGTCTGCCCTGAAGCAATAGATTATCTTTCCGCTACACAGCCTGACAATTCAACTCTGGTTGAATTCAGCGGCGGATATTTTTATCCGGATTTGTTTGCGGTAAACCGCAGCAACCGGCTTGAAGTGCTTACGAAACATGCACGCAAGCTTTCATTCCAGATGAACCGTTCTGGTGCCCGCACACTTTGTTTTATAGTTAGAGACGTAAACAGCCCGGCCGCCAAAGAGGCTTATCAGGTATTTGCGAACGAAATTGATGGCCTGGTTGGAATGATCGCGCTTCAATACCATCCATACAGTGGAGGTATGGGCAAAGTGTTTTGGCTCACCAACCGCCAGGGAATCGAAATTCCAGTACTTACAGCAAAGTATGCAATTTGGAAAAAGGCCAGATACGCTAGCGGCGGCAGCCCCGAAAAAATAATCAAGATAGTCAACGCTGACCCTAATAGTCATAATTACAACCTCATAGCCGTTCACGCCTGGTCAATGTTTAAAGATGCGGCAGATTACAATGACCAGGATAAACCATCAGACTTGCAGGCCGGTCTTTCGCCAGTAGCCGCAGGCATAAAGAATCTGGATTCAAATGCAAAAATAATTTCTCCCGAGGAGATGCTCTGGCGAATCCGCATGGATTATAATTCCAGGCAGACACAGAATGTTATCTCGACAATGAAGAATATGGAATCTAAAAAGGAATAAAGAATGTATTTTCTAAAAAGAAGTTTGTTTGTATTCTTGAGTTTCTTAATGATAGCTGTCGGTTCTGTATCAGCAAATGAATCGGAACTTTGGAAAGAAGGTTTTATCGGTGTTATGCCTTCCAGCCATCAGGATATCGCATGGGAAGATACTCCGGACAATTGCGATCTTATCCGGGAAAAAATATTTCTCAAGGCTCTCGATTTGCTGGAACAAAATCCCCAGTACCGCTATATGATCGAGGACTGTTATATCACAAAAAAATTCATCCAGTTAAATCCGGATGCTGCGGCGAGGATCAAAAGAGCACTTAATAAAGGTCAGCTTGAAATTGGCGCAACATATACAATGCCCAATGAATCACTGTTCAGCGGGGAAGTTTTAACACGGCAGTTTTATTTCGGCCAAAGATGGCTTCAGGATACGTTTGAACATACCTCTGTGCTTAGTACGAATGTCGATGTCCCGGGCGAAAGTATGCAGTATCCTCAACTGGCGGTTAAGGCTGGTATCAAACTTCGCATACTCGACAAGAACAAGCCTTTTGAACTTTTCAGATGGCAATCGCCTGATGGTACGCAAATCGTAACGGAATTTTTGCCTCAGCACAATTATGGTTCTATGGCTGCCTATAATCCGCCAAAGCCGTTTGATCTCAGGAGCATTGAGGATTTATTGGGATGGGACAAAAAAGAATTTTATGAGCAGGTTAATCCTGTACTTGAAAAAAACAAATTACCATTGGCTGCGTTATTGTATTATGGTTCGGATATAACATTCCCAGATGAAAGGTCTATCCAGACGCTTCACCAATATGGCAAAACGCATCAATCGCCAATGATAGAATTTTGCAGTCCAAAAGAATTTTATGAGAAAGTAAAAGATCTGCCATTGCCTGTTAACTATGGCGAAATCCCTAATGACTGGTGCTATATGGTCGGCCCGTGCAATGCGGTGCATATGAAGATGGCCAGACGTGCACAGAATATATTGCCCGCAGCGGAAAAATTCAGCGTGATAGCCAATGAATTAAATCCTTATTTCAACTATCCGGCGCATGATTTGATAAAAGCGTGGAATAAACTTATGGACGCGACCGATCACAGCTATTCGGGTATTAACGGCAGGCAAACTAATATTATTTATCATACCGCTATTGAAGATGCGGATCAAATGAGCCAAACTCTGCTGCATAATGCTGTAAATGATATTGCAGGCTTTGTGAAAACAGATAAATCTAAAAAAGAACTTGAGCCGGTAATAGTTTTTAATTCGCTCAACTGGGAAAGGCAGATGGACCTGGCTGAGATTACCGTGCGGTTTGTTAAAGACAAGGTTAATACCCCGGCTATCTTTGATGGCGATGGAAATCGGCTAAGAACAGAATTGATTGAAAGTGAAAAGTATGATGATGGCTCTGTTAGCAAAGTTACAATGCTGTGTGTTGTAAAAAATATTCCATCTATTGGCTATACGACACTTTATGCCGGTCAAACTGATAACAAAGAAAGCGACGACAAGGCAGCAGTCTGGCATGATAATATTCTCGAGAATGATTTTTTCAGAATCGAGCTATGTTCATCAGGCATAAAGAGCATTCAGGACAAAGAGAGAAATATCGAATTGATCGCAACGGATAATTTTTATGGCGGTGAGTTTTTTGTTGGTAAAGATACCGGCAAATATACAGAGCCTGATAAGCTGGATTTAACTTCTTATTTTGAAAGAATGAAAGATAATCCGGTTACAATATCGCTTGTGCGTAATACCGCCTTGCGTGCAACGGTAGCACTTGAGACCTCGTTTGCGGACAGTAAATTCCGTGAATATATCACTCTCTATAAAGATATTAATCAGATAAAGATTGATGTTGAAGTTGATTGGGCTGGTACACGGCAGAGACAGGTTCGTATGGCTTTGCCTTTCAATATCAAAGATGCTCAAATGGCTTACGAAGTACCGTTTGGTGTAGTTGAAATTGGTAAAAATGAATTTCCAAACCCTGAATTTTGGCAGGCTAAGAAAGATGAGCCGATAGTCGAATGGAATCCTTATAATACCAAGATTTATGCTAATGCACATCGTACCAGCAGAGAGGTTCAGAACTTTTTTGATATATCCGGAAAAGATATCGGTATCTGTATCAACAGTACAGTTGTCACGCATGACTACAGAGATAAAACCAAAAATCCTGTTGAGTACCCGATTCTTCAGCCGGTACTTCTGGCTACAAAAATTTGTTCAGGCAAACAGATATGGCATGAACAAAAAGGTATTCATAACCAAAGTTTCAGAATAACTACTCACAATCCGGGCTGGAAAAACGGTTATAAAACCGGATGGGAATTCAACAATCCTCTGGTCGCCGTTGTGCCGGTTACAAATAAAAATGCGTTGTTGCCTCAGGAGTATAGCTTTGTAACAGTAGAGCCGGCAAATGTTATCATGAGTACGATTAAAAAATGCGAGGATGATAACAGCATAGTAATGCGAATGTTCGAAGAGGAAGGCGTGGATTCTAAAGTAAATATCAGGTTCTTCAGGCAGATTAGAAATATCGGTCAGACCAGTTTGATTGAACGCGGACGCCAAACGCTTGACGGTACCGAGATAACACTTGGCCATAATGAAGTAAAAACTCTTAAATTCGATTTCGAAAAGTAAAATTGAAGTAAATAACTTTTTGTCACTAAACTTAAACTTAGGGAAGAATTTATGGCCGCAACTATTAAAGAGGAAGCCAAAGAACAGTTATCATCCGGTAATATTCAGCAAAACAAGTTTGTAAATTTCATGGCGATGTTTCTGCCCGGTATTTTCCTGTTGGGGTTTAATATTGGTACTGGGAGCGTAACAGCCATGGCAAAAGCTGGTGCAACTTATGGAATGTCTCTTTTGTGGACTATTATCGCGTCATGCCTGGCGACTTTTTTCATGATCTGTATTTATGGCCGATATACGCTGGTTACGGGTGAAACAGCATTGCAGGCATTTCGCAAACACATCCATCCAGGCATTGGTATTTTTTTTATCGTCGCTCTTGTTACTGGTGTCAGCGGCAGCGTTATAGGGGTGATGGGTATTATATCTGACATGTGCTTTGAATGGTCTAAAACGATGATTGATGGCGGCATCCCGCCGATTTATTTTGCCCTCTTCTTTACGAGCTTGGTCTATTACATTTTTTGGAATGGCAAAAGGCAGTTCTTTGAACGCAGCTTGGCAGTGATGGTGGCCATAATGGGCGTGTCATTTATATTAAATTTTTTCATTATGATGCCTCCGCCGGTTGATATTTTAAAAGGAATAATCCCCAGCGTTCCGAAAGTCCTAAAGCCGGGAGATTCTCCATTATTGGTGATTGCTTCAATGGTAGGCACCACCGTTTTTTCAGGCCTGTTTATCATACGTACTACTCTCGTCAAAGAAGCGGGATGGACAATCAAGGATATAAAAAAACAGAGGAATGATGCATTTGTATCTGTGGGATTGATGTTTGTATTCAGCGCTGCAATTATGGCTGCTGCCGCCGGTACTTTGCATGCAAACGGCATTGGATTGGATAAAGCCTCACAGATGGTCGAACTGATCAAACCTTTGGCAGGTTCTTTTGCCACAAGTATATTTGTAATTGGAATTATAGCCGCAGGTGTTTCATCGCAGTTTCCAAACGTGCTGATGCTGCCCTGGCTTTTGTGTGATTATAATCAGTCAGAGCGAAATATGACTCTCACAAAATATCGTGTAATGGTTTTTATAAGCTGCTTGCTCGGTTTAATCGTTCCTATCTTTAAGGCGCCTCCCGTTTTTATTATGATTTTATCTCAAGCATTCAATTCGGTTATTTTGCCGTCCACTGTGGCTTGTATCCTATATCTTGGAAATCGCAAAGATATAATGGGCGAATATAGAAATAATTTGATGACTAATATTATTCTAATCGCCATATTGCTGTTTTCACTGATAACGACCGCTATGGGTATTAAAGGCGCTTGGGATATGATTTTTTAACCATCATTTATTAGTATTGCTTTGATTTTTCAGGGTCATTTGTGAATTACAGGAATAAATTGATCAAGCTGCCTCAAAACCGTGTTTGGCGTTCGTACCTTGGCGGCCGTATTCTTGACGAGCTTATCGGAAAAAGCAACCCATGCGATAGCCGTTACCCTGAAGACTGGATAGGCTCTGTTACAGTTGCTCGTAATCCTGACTCACGAAATGAAAACGAAGGTATTTCAAAAATTGAAATTGAAGAACAGGAACTCCTTTTCACCGATTTGATTGCACTGGATCCCAAGTATTTTCTGGGCAAAGAACATCTGGCTCGATTCGGTCAAAAGCCGATGGTGCTGGTAAAATTGTTGGATTCAGCGGTTCGACTGCATTTTCAAGCCCATCCAACCGCACAATTTGCCAAACTACATCTCAATACAACATCAGGCAAGGCGGAGGCATATCATATTTTAAGTATTCGTGAAGGTATTGAAGAGCCTTTTGTGTATTTGGGCTTTCAGCGACCCCCTGATCGCGCTGAATTCAAGCGTTGTATTGAACAGCAAGATATTAAAACCATGGAAAGTTTTTTCGATAAAATCAAGGTTAAGCCGGGAGATACTTTATTTATTCCCGGCGGAGTCCCGCACGCCATTGGGGGGGGCATTCTCATGGTGGAAGTTATGGAACCCTCGGATTTGGCGGTTCGCTTTGAATTTGAAAGGGGGGGCTATGTTTTGCCAGAGTCGGCAAGATTTATGAGCCGCGGTTTGGATTTTTGCCTGGACATCTTTGATTTCGAAGCTAAACCCGAAACTCTCGTGCGCAGCGAATATATGTTCGAACCCAGGCTGGAAGTAACTTACGGGAAAAACGCTCATCGTTATCATTTGATTGGCCCCGAGACTACCCCTTGTTACCGTATTAAAAAATCAATTGTTCAGGGTACAATAGAGCGTCATGAAACAACATTTTTTATAGGCGTGATTACGAAAGGCTCTTGCGTAATCAAAACTCCTGAATCCGCCATTGAGCTTAAGACTTATGATAAATTCTTTTGTCCTGCATGTCTGGGGCCCTACACAATAAAAGCTGATGATGAAGTTCATATATTGGAGTGCTTTGGACCCAATAAGCCAAATTAAACGTGAAATGATGTTCAAACAACTGCATTTCAAAAAAATTATTTTGCTTTCAATTACTTTTCTTCTTTCGGCGACATTTGCTTCTCCGGTGCATGGACCTGCTGCGGACTTGCTGGAATCTCTCGTTCGATTTGAACCCTGGGCAGAATCGATCTGGACAGATTGCAACTCTATCCCTGGTTCGGGGTATTTTGGAGATGGCAAGAGTGACGGCAATGGCGGCATACGAGGAACTTGCGGCATTGCGTTAAGCTATGCAGTTCTTCTCCTCGAATTTCCTGATGCTCCGCAGCGCCCGCAAAGGCTTAGGCGAATTGAGGCGACTCTGCGTTATGCTTCACAAACTCACGCAACCGGGCCGGCAAAATCGGTTGCTGTTAACCGAAAGAAATGGGGCGGAAGCTGGCAAAGCTCTCTTTGGGCCGCAATGATGGGCTTTAGCGCAGCATTGCTCGAAAAAGAACTTGACCCGCAAGTAGTGTCAGATTGTAAGCGAGTAATAGCTTTTGAAGCAGACCGATTAGTAAGCATACAGCCGGTATCAAGATACAAAGGAAATTCCAGCGCAGAAGAAAATGCATGGAATTCCAGCATACCTGCCTTGGCGGCCGCTTGGATGCCTCAGAATAAGCGAGCGGCAAAATGGATTGAGACTGCAAAAAAATATCTTGCAAATACCTATACAGTTTCTGATACAAATGGAGACCTGCTTAAAGAATGGATTTCTACTCAGACTCTCTATGACAGTTATGCTTTGGAAAATCATGGTTTTTATCATCCAACCTATCAGATGGTTTCCGGTATGTCGATGGGTGATACATATGTTATGGCTGCCTTAACAAATCCGGATGTGGCAAAAGAAATAAAACCATTCGCCGAACACAACGTCAAACAAGTATGGCAATTTGTAAAAGGCATAATGTTAGATTCCGGCGAAGTAGCTTATCCTTCTGGTCTGGACTGGACTCTTCATTCGTTTGGTCATGTCTCGTATATGGCTTATTTAGCCTGCCACTTCAAAGAGCCGCAGGCGCAATGGGCTCAATCTCAAATGGCTAATCAAATACTTTATAGGCAGGCAATCAACGGAGATGGACGTTTCACCGGTGAAAGCTGCCCTGATGGCTTTTATAGGGAAGCCGTTCAGGCAAGCCGCATTGCAATAGCTTATCTGCAAAACAAAATAGAAGGATACTCTTACGTAAAAGAAATGCCGCCTCAAAATCATCTAACTCACTATGAAGATGTCCGATTAATTATTCATCGTTCTGATAAAGCAATGGTTACGGTTAATTATGGCATCAAACCAATGGCAATGATTTATCCTCTCAATGGCAAATCTGCCTCAAAGCAATTCTTTGTCAGCCCGAATCAAAAAAGCTTCATAGGCGGCCACGCAAAATGCTCTCTCGAAAAATTCTCTGCTATATCTGATGGATTCAGAGTCGAACTTAAACTCGATGGTAAGGATGGTCAGAATTCCGGAATGATTATTGAAAGCAAAAAGAGAGCGATTGTTTTTATTGAAATACCCTTATCGGATTCTACATTAACAAACGAATGGTTTTTGACAGCCATAGAAAATCATCCTCTGACAGGTAAGCATCGAAAATTGTCGTGGCAGGATGGAGCGTGTCTTGCAAAAGAGCGATCTGGAGATTCACATACTATCTCGTCCAATTGGATCGATATTGATGATTGGATGGGCATAATTGGCCTGCCTCAAGGTGTGCTTGCTTACAATGTTGCCGCAAAATACAATCGAAGAGGCGCTGCTGAAGACAGCATTGTTTTTCAAACGCAGGATTCACAAAAGCCGCGTGCAGTTATTATTCTTCCCGGTGCTGATGCTAAAATGACAGCTATAGTCGCCGGAAACATTTGCCTGAACGTATCCGAAACCGGATGCAGCTTATCGTTCACCTTGCCCGGCGAAAAGCAAATAACGGTTCAGACTGAACTGATCTCTGCAGTCTCCGGTATTTAATCTTAAGTATTGCTCAGCATTTCCCTTTGCGATCCTTGACATTACCTCCGTAAGACAAGGATTATATGAATTCAAGACAAAGGCTTCTCGCTGTAATTGAAGATAAAAAACCAGACCGCCTGCCCGGTAAGCTCTGGAGTGCACTATAAAATCAATTACTAAACTGAGACATATCTTTCATAATCTGAATCAGATAAGGCTGATGCTTCTGAAAAAAAGGAGTTTCATTTGCCACCAATTTGTCAAATTTAGTGGTCACTATCTGATCGCCAAAGGCATTTATCGGGAATATTGCTTTGTCTTCATTGTCGATATAAGCAATTGTATCCCATCCACTGACGACTGTAAATAAACGTTGCTCTTCACCCAGCATATCAATGCCTTCTGAGTAATCCTGCGGCGGATTTGTAACGCCGAGCAAAGTTAACAGGGTAGCCGGAATATCAAGATGGCTTGTTATATCGCTGACCTGCCGGGGACTTTGGCCCGGTACCCAGAGAACCATAGGAACCCTTGTCTGCTCTTCACTGAAATTAGAATTGTGTCCCCATCTGCCTTTTTCCATAAATTCTTCACCATGGTCGCCCGTAAGAATGACGATTGTTGAATCCAGCAGTGAATTATCTTCGAGATATTTAAAAATTTTTGCAACCTGGCTGTCGAGATGATTGCAGGAATTTATATAACGATTCTTTATCAGGTGAATATCTTTTTTCATATCAACATCGGAATAGTCAAAATCTTCGATATATGGACGAGCAATTTCGTTTTCAGGAGGGAAGTAGTAAGGTGCATGAGGTGATTCAAAAAACATAAATGTCATAAAGGGACGCGATTCGTCACGTTTCCCAATAAAATCGAGAATACGTTCTACGTTTAATCCGTCAAGTTTCCAACTCATCAATCCCTTGTCAAGTTCGGCAGAATCGTGAAGCTGTTGTGGTGATAACTTAGCGAAAATTGTTTTATCGAATTCCGGATAAGAAAATTTCGCGCTGCTGTAAACGTTAATCTGATAGTTGTCTTTAATCAGAGCATCCATTAAAAGCGGGCTTTTGCATTCTTCAAGGAAATTGAACCAGTAGTTTCCATAAAGGCCGTAAAATGCGGAGAAGATGGCCATTCGTGTGCCGTTGCCGCCGCTGTAATGATGATTGAAAGTTACTGATTTACGGGCGAATTCCCACGAGTGTGGCATTATTTTAGGATTCAGCATATCTGCGCGGAGCGATTCGGCCATCAGAAAAACTATATTATATTTTTTATATTCACTCTTACGAACTATAGGTTTGAGCGGATATTCCAGATTTATTTCCTTGAATTTCATACTGAACGATTTTTCGCGGGGAGATATAAGGCCGAAAGACTTTGCCATTTTACTAAAAGTAACAGGAGCATAAAAAGGAAAGGCTCTGGCTGAAGTAAGAACAGGGCGATAAGAATAAAAAGAACTCAAACCATAAGTAACACCCTGCAAAAGAACCAGAATTACAAGTACTGCTGCTGCAAAAATTAGCCTTGGCCGCGTAAAAATATTTTCAGATATCTTTTTTATTCGACTCGATTTTAATAACAATACCCAAATAGTACTCTGAGCCGAAATGAAAAATAAAACAATCATAATGAAGCTGCGCATCGTTGAAGCGGTGCTGCCCATAGATTCTATGCCGCCTTTTGTAAAAATAAGATTCCATACAAAACTATTGAAATGGAAACCGAACATTTTGAAAATAAAACTGTCGGTATAAATCAATAATTGCAGAAATGTTACAGAAATAACTGCCAGTGAGCCTATAAACCAGGGCGATTTGAAGAAGGCAGGCAGGGAGAATTTATTTAAGATTTTTTGCACTGTATTTAGAACAAGAAAAAACGGAAGAAGATAAATGAAACAATAAGAAATATATACTATAGCAGTAAAAATTCCTGTTCCGAAATTTATGTAATGAATTTCTTTAAGAAACACAGATACATTAATAAGAAGCAGCAAATATGATATGGCAAAATATCGAGCCAGTACCGAAGCGGTTTTTGTTGTTTTTTTCATATATCTTCCGGGAAATTAAATGCACGTCCTTATACGATGATAACCCATTAAAATTAATTATAAAGTAATATTTAGTAAATTTCCCTTATAGTACAAAAATTTATAATAAATAAAATGATGACTTTTGAGGCCGAAATGTTCGAAAATAGGATATCGCTGTTTAGCCTGTTTGGCTTTAAGGTAAAACTGGATATTACATGGTTTATCCTCGCAGTTCTCATAACTTGGTCTTTGGCAAAAGGCGTTTTTCCAATGTATTTCGAGGGGTTGACGCCGGCAACGTACTGGTGGATGGGAGCGGTAGGAGCGGTCGGGCTTTTTGTCTCTATCATTTTTCACGAGTTCTTTCATTCGTTTATCGCAAAATTATATGGCCTTCCTATGAAGGGCATTACACTTTTCATTTTCGGCGGCGTTTCAGAAATGGAAGAGGAACCTGAAAGTCCAAAAATTGAATTCCTGATGGCAATCGCTGGGCCGATTTCGAGCCTCGTATTAGGCGGGATTTTTTACCTCCTTGTATTAATCAGCCGGGGAATAAACATGCCCCAATCCGTAAGTGGTGTCCTGATATATCTTTCCATTATCAATGTAGTTCTTGCTGTTTTTAATATGATACCGGCTTTTCCTCTCGATGGCGGCCGCGTGCTGCGTTCGATTTTATGGGGAGCCAAACACAATCTTCGATGGGCGACACACATTGCATCGTCTCTCGGTTCGGCATTCGGAATATTATTGATAATTCTCGGGATTATGAGTTTGATATCTGGCAATTTCATCGGAGGTCTTTGGTATTTTCTTATCGGTATGTTCATTCGCGGGGCTTCCAAAATGTCGTACCGTCAGTTAATTATCCGCAAAGCTCTCGCGGGCGAAGAGGTTGACAGGTTTATGAAAACCGACCCCGTTGCTGTTACTCCTGATTTGACAATTCCTGAACTTGTACGCGATTTTTTCTATAAGTTTCATTACAAGATGTTCCCTGTTCTCGAAGGCGAAACCGTCAAAGGCTGTATTACATCTCGCGACATAAAACAAATACCGCATAACCAGTGGGACAATTACAAAGTTGCAGACCTGACAAAATCGTGTAATAAAGAAAATTCGATTCAAGCACATTCTGACGCTGTTAAGGCGCTTTCGCAAATGAGCAGTACAGGTAACAGCAGGTTATTGGTATTGGAAGGAAACAGGCTGGCGGGAATTGTTACACTTAAAGATTTATTAAAATTTTTAGCTTTGAAAATCGATCTCGAAGGAGATGATGAAATAGATTTACCTCAAATATGATTTAGGAGAAATAAAATGAGCAGAAAATATTTATATTTGATTATCTTATTGGCATTAAGCCAGTTGAACTATTCAGTTATTGCCGATACCGGGCCTACGATATACTTGTGCTGCCGGGACACGAATAATCAAACCAATCTGCTTTCAGACTTTATGTATTTTGTTCCATTGATTTCACCGGTAGACGTTACAAATGAAAAAAGTGAAAATAATCAGCAAATCGGTTATGTGATTTCATGTACAAAAGATTCTAAGAAAAAATCTTTCAAATCGTCTTGTGAGTTCAGAATGGAAGGTCAGGGAAGCAATTTAAACGACTTCGATAAAGAAGGAATGATTGAACGCAACAAAAAAAATGTTAAAGAAGGAGATGACATTAAAAATATCCTTGATTACATTAAATTCAATGGCGAAGGATACGGTAAAATCGATATCTTCGGCGATATAGAAAATGGTGAGGAAGTTGTAAAAAAAGTTGTAGTTCATTTCAATGCAAGAGGAAGCCAAAGTCCTGTTTATGCAGGTTTGTACAGTGTAAAATCTGAAAATGGCAATTATTCCTATGATAATAAATACGATACGAAAGTTGCACGTGTAAACACGTTGACATTTGTCGAAAATCAGGACATACCCAAAATGGATATTAAAGTGGCTTCTGTCGGCAAAGATGAAGAGTCGCTCGGAATCCTGCAAGGAATCATAGGGTCAATTGCCAATCTTGTAATCCAGCCTTTTGAAATAACACAAATTGGAAATGATGAAATGCTGAGGCTCGGACTTGCGTTATATAATGAACAGAAGAAATTTACGTTTCCAAAAGCTGAGAATTTAATACCAAAAAGCGAGCAGGGAAATTAATTACCATTTTTTAAATATGAAAAATACGGCTAAGACTATAAGCGAAAAGCCAACGGTATAATTCCATTTTAATGGTTCTTTCAGATAGAACACAGAGAATACAGCGAAAACTATAAGTGTTATGACTTCCTGCATGGTTTTTAACTGCGCACCGGAAAATTGATAACTGCCGATTCGGTTGGCCGGTACCTGAAAGCAGTACTCTGCAAAAGCAATCAGCCAGCTAATTAATATCACAATCATGATCGGCTTACTTTTAAATCTCAAATGCCCATACCATGCGAAAGTCATAAATATATTAGAGATAGTTAAAAGTACGATAGTCTTCATTTACTTGAATCCTTTATGTTATCAGTTTTCTGTTATTGGTTATCGGTTTAATGAGTTTATCAAAGATTGGAGCATCTTTGTAATTGATTTCAGGTCATCTATAAACTTCATTGCCTGTGACTTTTTAAGAACATTCGTTGCTGCAACAATATAAATTTGCGTTCGCAGTTCGGCAGATGACCCCTTAGCAATATTGTTAAAACGCCTGAAGTCTGCCTTGCTGTTTCTTTCACAACCCTCGGCAATATTAGAGGGAATTGATAATGCAGAACGCAATATTTGTTCTTTAAGCCAAAACTCTTTGCAATTTTTCAATTGTTTCCATAATTCGACAGATAATCGGCAGGATTTTTTCCAAACATCCAGATTTTCAAAATTTGAACTCATTTAACACCTCCATATAATTATAATGTAAATGTGCAATTCATTAACTGATAACAGATAACTGGCAACTGATAACCAATTCCAATTACTGTAAAAATTCCTGTATTCCGCTGCGAATAAGCATAACAGCAATTGCCGCCAGAAGAAGACTCATAACTTTTGAAAGAGCTTTTGAGCCAGCTTCGCCGAAGATCCTTATTAAATGGTGCGATTGCTTGAAAACGAAAGCGGCTATCAGCAAATTAAGTAAAACAGAAATAATTGTAGCAGGCAGCCCATATTGAGGAACTAAAACAAGTGAAGTGGTTAATACCGCCGGACCTACCATTAAAGGGATTCCGAGCGGAACTGAGCCCAGATCGCTGGAAGGCATCCTTCTGGGCTGTGTGGGATTTATAATATCAGTAATCGAAATGCAAAATAGAATTGCGCCGCCTGCAATCATAAAATCTTCAATTGTTATACTTAAAAACTTCAATATCAATCTTCCGATAAGAATAAAAATCACCGCTACAACCAAAGCTGTCCAAAAAGACTGGACTATGATACGGTTTTTATCCTTGGAATTCATACCACTGGTAAGCCCAACGAATAAGGGCAGGATGCCGAAAGCATCAACTGCGACAAAAAGCGGGATAAACGCAAGAAGAATGTTTCTAAGCATTCGGTTTGGCCTCATCATTGCCGTTGTAAATTTTTATTCTTTGCCACGGAGAATGTATTTCTCTTGTAAAAGTCGGACCTCTCCCTGTTTGAATCTGAATTTCTTCCCTTAGAAAATCGATATGCTGCAAAAGTGCCCACGCTGTATTGTGCCAACTCATCTGATAACCTCGTTCATGAGCCTGTTTTTCCATACGCAGTCTTTTCGATTGATTAAATATCAGATAATCTAATGACTGTGCGATTTGCTCAACACTTGGCTCCCCGGGATCTACGAGGATGCCTCTTGCGTGTCTGCCGAAAACGGCTCCCGGCGGACATTTCTGATTCGAATGAATCAACTCGAGCGCGTACCTGAATTTTGTAGCGATTGCTATTCTGCCGCTGCCGAGAGTATCGGCCAATATGCCGCTCGATATCTGCTGCATATTCAAATAAGGCAGCAGCATCACATTCGAGGCGCCGTAAAGTTCGAGCAGAAGTTTTTCTTCAAGGAAAGTATCCAGAAATACGATATCGTATTTGCTGAATTCAACTTCATTTAGTGATTTTGCCTTGCACCATCTGACATTTGCCTCGGTAAGAGACCAGTTAAGCAGTTCCTGGAACTGCCGGTAATCCTGGCCTTTATTGTGCTTTACAAATTCCGGATGGCACTGACCCGCGATCAAATAGACAATTGATTTTCTCTGCGCTTCGGTTAGTGCTTCATTAACAAATTTACCGAAACCCCTTATGCCGTATTGTATGCCTTTGCCCGGAGAAAGCAGACCGATAGTGGTTACCAGAAAGTGGTTCACTAATCCGTATTTTTCTTTTATTTCAAGTCGGTCGAATTGCGACGGGTGCGCCATCCTGATGCCGTGGTCGATGTGTTTTATTTTGTCCCGTTCAATTCCATAAATAGGCGATTCGAGAATTCTAATCGCACTTTCGGTTGTTACTATCAAACCTCTGCTGTTTTGCGCTAAATCGACAATGACCTGCCGTTGATGCTCATCAGGATTGTTTAGAACGGTATGCATGTAAACAACCGTCAAAAGCCCTTTTTCGGTAAATGCCTTTGCCATCTGAACGTAGTTTGTACCTCTGCCTTCGTTGCCGTTATCATCAGGGTCAAGGCCGTATTCGTGCTGCAGAAGAACTGCCGTCGGATTTTTACTTTCGGCCGCACGCGATATTATACTTTTTGTAACAATCTGCCATGAAGCCGGGCTATATTGATCAATTGTTAAATCCACCGGTATATGGTATGGCAGATTATCTTTATCGATTGCGGCAATACGGATGTTTCCTATTTCAGATGTGAAGTGTTCGAGTGAATTTGCCAGATCCCGGCTAAAAGTTCCAATTCCACACCTTCTTGGAGGGTACGTACTGATTATTCTAATATTATAGGCCATATGCTACAGATTAACTATTATTTTGATTTTGTCAATTATACACTCTTTTGGGTGGTGGTGGGCAGTTTGAGCGATCAAGTAAAGTTAAGAGGAAAATTGAAACATTTTTATGGATGCTTTACTGAGAATAATTTGGAAGGATAATCAGCTATTAAACAGAATTGACCCAAAAAATCTTTAGTTCCTAATAATACAAAAGGCAAATCAGGCATAAAGTCGACTGAAATATCTACCATTTTATAAACTATATCTGAGCATCCTTTTAATAAGTTGGCTGTATGATAAACCTCTATTCTACATATATGAGTAAACGCAACAGCCACGCCGTTTCCAGTGCTCACCGGTTTAGGTATCCCACGTTCTAAATCTATGCCTAAATCTTCAGCTAATTCCGCTGGGGCTGCACAAATATCCGCACCTGTATCAATTATGGCAGGCTCATCAAGCATTAAACCGGTATTTGGGTAAACGATTTTAGTAAATAACACCGGCCGCAGTGGAGAGGATGGAGAAAGACGCAAAAATGGGAAATTATTTATCGGCATTTAAAAGCAAAAGCTTAAATCCTTTGCAGGCACAAAAAACACCATTGGATTGGGCGAGAATTTTTTAGCTTTTTCTCTGACTTCTTTTCGAGTTTTTCCAGAAGCTACTATAGTGTGGTCTGTTACAGAGGTAAATGCTACGTATCCGCCTTCGTATTTCGGGTCTTTGACGAGTACGAAATTATCCATAGAACACCTCCGTGAATTTTAAATTTTCCCTGATTAATGAATGACTTACGTTCGCTACAGTTTTGTATCTAACAGTGTTAGAATGTCTTGTCAATAAAAATGTGGAAAAAATGTGGAAAAAAATGTTAATAATTTATTCTTTTTTTTGAGACCATCTGGCATTTGCGGCTTTTTTTGCAATTTCTGCTCTTTTTTCTGGGGTTAATTTTTCACTTCGAGCCTTGCCCCCTTTTATTCCGCCTAAGTGCCCTAAAAGGACGGCGGCAATGTTTTTACCATCTTGAACGGCGTTTTTCAACAAATCCTCTGTTGTAGTATAGACTTAGCTAATTGGTTTAAATCTAACTTGTTTTTGCTTGAGCGGTTTTGCATTTCATGATATTACGGAATTGCTATAACGCAAGTTTAAATTTAGCGAAGATTAAAGAGATTTGGGAAAAGATATTTGCAAATACTATTTAAAAAACGTACAATATATAGTATTAGGAATATTGCAGAATTACAATTTAATACGTTAAAATAGGGAAAATTAAGTTTGGGCTGATAGTTAGCGCTACCAGCCCTAAGACGACTTTGAATTTTTTCTTAACCCTTTGAAACTGTTACTAACGGAGTGATTACCGTGAGCAAGGATGCTCCATATCGTCATCTTGTTTTGGTATTATTATCACGCCCACCCCCGCGTGTCAAGTCAAATTCCCTTTTCAAATATCCTATTAAGTTAGTGGCTTTATAAGGATATTTCTTTTATCGTTCATTTAAGTAGATTTTAATTAATTTTAAAAAGAAAGGGCCTTGAAATGGCTAAATATAATAGAAATAGTGGTAAACCTTGGACGCCTTCGGACGTTAATCAACTAAAAAATCTTGCTGCCGGAAACACTCCAACGCGAGTAATAGGACTAAAGCTTGGTCGTACACCAGCAAGCATCTACGCCAAAGCTGGCGATGAAAATATATCGTTATCGCCACCTAATCAACGTCCATATGGAACAAGGTAACTTATATTAGTTTTTTTACTGCACTTTCATAAAGTTTACGCTCGTTGTTTTGCCATTTATGGGAGTGATTAGTCAGGGCAATCGCTAATACGTATGCCCTAAGTAGTTTTTTTATGGTTTTTTTTTCACTGTTTTACTCCTTGAAAAAAATACTTTGAAAAGGGGGGGTATCTAACAAATACCCCCTTAAATTTTAAACACTTTCAAACTGACCCACTACCCTCTTTTGTTACGACCGATAACTAAGCTTATATCCTTTTAAAAGAAAGATTTTTAACTATCTGAATGGTTTTGCTTAATCCATACAAATTATACGCCGATAACATAGATATGATTAAAACCAGGTATTAAGGAGCATAGAAAATGGGAATTCAGGATTGGTCGGAAAATGTATTGCTTGTAACAATTGCACCAGAGCCGGATATGTGCGATGAGCTAAAGATGGTAACAGATATGATTCGCCAGCGGAAAAAATGCAGCGTTGTTATTGATTTTTCCGATGTTGATATTGTAACTTCTTCAAGTCTTGCCCAGTTACTCAGACTCCAAAAGACTTTGGATGACCTCGACCAGCAGTTCGTCGTTTGCGGCACAAGCAAGCGAACAAAAAGCATTTTTGAGGTTACCGGTCTTGATAAGGTATTTGAATTTGTCGAAGATAAATTTACAGCCCTTGCCGGCCTTCAAATGGCATCATAAACGAATTGACAATAACAAAGCAACGTGCTAACATTACGTTGCGAATGTTATGTCTGAGCGTAACGGAAAGTTAATATGGATAAGCAAATCGTACAGCGAATTGAAAAAGCGCTTGAGTATCACTTTTCTGATATTGCACTTCTAAAGAAATCCCTTACGCACGCTTCTGCTGCGGTAGCAAAACTCGACAGTAATGAAAGACTCGAATTCCTCGGCGATTCCATTCTCGGACTGGTAATTTGCCAGGCACTTTTTGAGAAATTCCCCCATTATCGCGAAGGCGATTTGACAAAAATTAAAAGCAAACTGGTCTCCCGCAAAACCTGTTCCATGATAGCGGCAGAACTGGATATCGAAGATTTGTTCAATATCGGGCCTGGAATGCAGAAAAGCGCCGCACTAAAAGGTTCAATTTCAGCCGCTATGCTCGAATCAATAGTAGCGGCAATTTATATCGACGGCGGTTTCGAATCTGCCAAAAAATTTATTATGAGGCTCTTTGGCCCCCTTATCGAACAGGCAGACGCCGCCCAGCATCAGGAGAATTTTAAATCGCTTCTTCAGCAGTATGTTCAGCAGAAACTCAATTCAAGCGTAACTTATGAAGTTCTCGATGAAAAAGGGCCCGACCATAATAAGTGTTTCGAGAGCGCGGTAGTCATAGATAAAAAAAGATACCCCAGCGCATGGGGAACGACAAAAAAGGAGTCCCAGCAGACCGCCGCCTTTAACGCTCTTGTCGAATTAGGCGTAATCAAGTCCAACCAAGTCGAGATTTGATTCAACTTTCTGCAATTACAATTGACATCAATTCGCATTTCATTTAAAAAAACATCCTGAAAATTCATCGGTTCTCTTTTTAAGGATTAAATAATGAATCGCAAGTCCCTGCCCTTTGTTCTGTTTTTATTTGTATCTCTTTCAATTAATCTTCCTTTATATTCTGAAAATTTAGAAGTCAAAATAGACGCTGTCGAAAATCCCGATAATTTTCATTTTGTCGTGATGGGCGACAGGACAGGCGGCGAGCAAAAAGGCGTTTTCGAGCAGATGATTAGCAAAGTAAACCTGATGTGCCCGGCTTTTGTCGTCAACGTCGGCGATAACATCGCAGGTTACACAACTGACCCAAACAACGTGAACAATCAGTGGGACGAATTTGATTCACTTGTAAAAAAATTGAATGTCCCATACCTCAAAGTATCCGGCAATCACGATATTACAAACGAAATGATGGCTGATATTTATCAGAAGCGGTTCGGAAAAACTTATTATTATTCGATTTATAAAAATGTTCTCTTTTTGTTCCTGAACTCAGATGACCCCTCCGCGTCTATCGACCAGAAACTCAAGAAGGAGCTTGAAGAAGAAAAGAAGAAGCTCAAGGAAATGGCGAAAACACAGGGAGTTACTCCTGCCGGCTTGATGATGTTAAAAGAATACGAAGAAAAGAACAGGGAAATGCACGGCGGTACTATTGCCGATGCCCAATTTGAATTTGCGAGCAAAGTGCTTGCCGATCACAATAATGTCCGATGGACGTTTGTAATTATGCACAAACCGCTTTGGAAACTATCCAGCCCGCCCGCTAATTGGACTAAAATTGAAAACATCCTCAAAGACAGGCCGTACACCGTTTTCGCCGGTCATGAGCACATCAATTCATACTCACAAAATAACTCGCGCGATTACATCGTAACCGCAACTTGCGGCGGAAGCCAGGGGCCTGCATCGATTCCCGGTATCTACCACCATATTTACTGGATTACAATGGACAGCACCGGCCCGACTATAGCTAATTTGCTTGCTGATGGTATTCTCGAAAAAACTGATATCCGCCCGAAAAACGGTTCCGACACCATTGACGTCAAAAAAATTGTTGAGGAATTTAGCAAATAGGCATAGATAGAATTTCCCTAACAGGATTTAAGCAAAAAGCCTGATTTGACAAGGTTCAAATCTGTTTACAATCATTTTAAAGTAATATTTTACTTTAGATTGTGAGCGGCTATGAATCGTAAAAAAATCGGCAGGGCACTTGGAAATGCAGCCCTTTTATTACTTTTAGTTTCCTTGACATTAACTGCCGGCTGCGGCGAATCTTCGAAGCTGACCGGAACTGATGGTACGCCGGTCAAAGGCGCAAAGCTCAGATGGGGAGCATTTTTTGGTTCGCCGTTTGGAATGAAATTTACAACTCCCGAACATCTCGGAGTTCATCGTGCAGCGCGAGAAATTAATGGAATGTTGTATACGTGCAGGGGGGGATTCATCGATGTCGGCCACGTGCGCGAAGCGGCAGACAGAACTGCGTTCATAAAAAATGTCGTCTACCAGAACCTGATAAATCATAACACCGAATTCTCCTTTAATGTAATTGAACCTTCAAGATATTACATCACAATTGCATACCCCGCTAACTGGGAGAATTTCTCACAATCAGAACGCGAAGTTACTGCCAATGAAATAGCTATTGATATCGGTCAATATCTTGCGCATACGAGCATGGTATGGCACGAGATAATTACATGGTACGGTTTTGCGACAGTAGGAATCTTCCCCGATACAATATCCGCATTTTCATGGGAAGACCCGTATTCCGATGTGCTCGGCACATGGCTGGGAGCTGCCGCGCTTAGAGATGTGGGACAGAAATATAACGATGCAATGACAAGCCTGCTGAATGAGGAAATGAAGGAACTCGGTGTTCAGCCTGCCGCCGTTGCGCGCCAGGCCAGGAAAATGATACAAGGAAAATGGTACACCGGAGGGGGATATTTTTTCGTCAAGATGAGAAATCATAATTTCGATGTTGGCTACGATGATGGAATGGTATCGCCGTTGCTTGTCCCCGGCATTTGCGATAACGCCCAGGCAAAATTATATCCTGCGCCGAAACTTGAATTAGTTTGGAAGCATGGGTTTGGATTCAATGTTGAAATCGAACCTCGCGTTATGCAAAAAGATAAAATCTATAGCTGCGTCGGACTTGACAGCAACAGGCGAATCTGTCCAAATATATATTTTACGAGGATAATCGAACAGTTAAAAAATGATACCGCCATAGCGTATGAAGCTAAACTTAAAGGAGAAGAGGGAAATGCGGAACTATCCAGAAAAAGGTAAAAAAACATCAATTGCGGCAATTTTAATAGCAATGGTAATTATGATTTCCGGTTGCGGTGCCAACAGGCCGAGGTGGGGTTATCTGCCGACAGCGACGCTTGGAAATCCTTTTCCCGACCCGAATGAACTTGGCACGCATTCGTCAGGCATGGGCTTATTTATGGAAGCGGCCGGACTTGTTTATACATGCAGGGGCGGACATATCGACCTTGACCATGTCCGCGGCAGCGCCGATACAACGAAATATCTGGCAAAAAAAATCACTGAAACGCTGGCAGCAAAAACCGAAGTCTTTTCATTCAATATGACAGGCGAAAGGTCATTACATAGAATAACCTTCGCCTATCCGGAAAACTGGCAGCAGGAACCGAATAAAGAAAAAATCATAGAGCAAATTTCGATTGATACCGCACCTTATATTGCTATGAACGCCATGACCTGGCACGAAATCATGACATGGTTCGGCGTGCATTTTTTAGGCTTCGAACCGGAATTTAACTCCGCTTTTTCGTGGGAAGATATTTATTCGAATCTTGTCGGCGCCAAACTCGGAGTAGCTGCGATGAAAGATAAAGAACACAGCTTCGATGAGGCTATGACCAAATTAATATATGATGCACTGAATGAATTGGAGGTGCAGTCGAAAAAAACGGCAATTGCAGCTTCCCGGAGTATGGAGGGCAAATGGTACAGTGCCGGAATCATTCCTGATATGAAAATGAGAAATTTCGATATAGGACTTGATGGCGAGATTACCCCCACGCTTGTGCCCGATGTGGCCGGTTGCAGAGAATGTGAGCCGATGACGCTCAAAATGCCGACCGTAAACACTCTAAAAAAATACGGTTTTACAATGACGCATCAGATTGAGCCCAACGTCTTCGAGCAGGACAAGATTTTAAGAGCCGCAAGTTCAAAAGTAATTTTCCCGGAAAGGCATTTCCCCATACTTATCGAATTTATGAAAAAAGAGGCACAAGGCAAAGGCTACAGTTTTGCCGAGTAAAAAAAAATGTCATTGCGAGGAGTCCCGTTGAGCGAAAGCGAATCGGGACGACGAAGCAATCTCAGGTTTTTGAATTATTTGAGCATCCCTACAGTTTTTGTATTATTGTATTTCGCTGAACAAAATTTTTCACATTATCCGCAATCAATCCCTGTCCCTGCATTTCACCCATCCCGAAAGCCATCGCCGGCCGGGCCGATTTGCATTCTTTTGCCAATGTAATTTTAACGTTCTCGAACAGCACGTTTTCAATCGGACTTTCCGGCAAACCCCAAAAAACCGCCGCCGCCGTTTGAGCGTTGTCAGCAATCAGGTTCGTTATTTTTACATTCCGCAGACATGGCGTAGTCGCTGTAACAGGCCGTGCATTGCGGTCTGAAAGCATTTCAATCTCTTCCGCTTTTGCCCCGCATTCATAATATAAATTCATCACAATCGGACACCACACTCCGTTCATTCTGATATTGTTAAGCGTAATATTTTCAACCGTCCCCGCTCGTCCGCGCCGCGATTTAAGTCTGATTCCCCGGTCTGTGCCGTTAAATACACAATCTGAAATTTCGATATTGGCAATCCCAGCCGCAGTTTCCGAACCCATAACGACGCTGCCGTGCCCCCGAAGCATATTGCAATTTTTTACAATCACATTTTCACAAGGCTTATTTACCCGCATCCCGTCTTTGCCGATTCCCGATTTGAAACAAAGACAGTCATCGTTTACATCGAAATCGCAATCAGTAATTTCGACGCCATTGCACGAATCGATATCAAGGCCGTCGCCGTTAATGCCGTCATCAGGATTCTGAAATGTAACTCCTTTTATTTTGACGTTTGAACAGTAGAGAATGTGCGTGTTCCAGAATGGCGAATTGCGCGTCGTAAAATCCTCAAGCAAAACATCCCTGCAATTATTGAACTGAATCAAAGGAGGGCGAAAGAAAAACGAATTAATGCCTCCGCCTCCGCAATCAGAAAGGTCGATACCGGCATTTAATTTGACGAATTCTTTATCAATTTCGGTAATCGGCTGTTTCCTCCCTTTTCTGCGTTCTTTAAATTCATTCCCCCATTTGCGTCCCTGCCCGTCGATTATGCCGTTTCCGGTAATTGAAATATTTTCCGCATTCTCAGCATAAACGCACGGACAATAGCCAAAGCACTCAACGCCTTCCCACCTCGATTTCACCGGCGGATATTTTGAAAAATCATCGCTGAACAGAATTACTGCACCATTTTCAAGATGCAGATTAGAGTCGCTTTTTAAACGAATAGGGCCTGTAAGATATGTCCCCCCCGGCACGACAATCTTCGAATCTTTCGCGATTGCATTAATGAATGCCTGCGTATTGTCAGTTACGCCGTCATTAACAGCGCCAAAATCCTTTATATTCACCATTTGAACCTCCATGATTTATTTATACCACAAAAAACCATCAGTTTCCATTTAATTCATTGTTTAACCCCCGGACCCGTGCCGGGGGTTTTCATCGCGTAGCGATGAATATTTCATTTCCCGCACCCGTGCCGGGTGAATTCATCCTTTGGAATGAATTAATTTTTATATGGTATTTATTCTTTATGTTTATGTATATAAACGATTCTTGCCGCAAGTTCTTTTTCGGTAAAGCAGAATTGTTTATCAAAACCGCGCGTCCATATTTTTCCTTTTCTGCCGTATTCCCAAAAGGCACGTGTTGTTAAACTTTTGTATCTGTTTATTAAATTATCGATTGAATCCTGATGTGATTTTGCTAACAAATGAACATGATTGGAACACACCGCCAGCGCAATAATTTGATGATTAATTCTTAATGCTTCATCGAGAATTATTTGTTTTGCGATTTTCTTTTCTGCGGCATTTAATTTGACGGTTTCTTCTTTTTGTAATTCTTTACTTTTCTGAAAAAGTTTTGGATCGCCTTTTTGTAATTGTCCTTTATTATCAACATACCCTCTTTCGTCACCCGGCAGCCACGTTCCGTATGTCGTCCACGTTGCCATAAATCCAATCATCTCCATAACATTCTCCGCATGTTACAAAAAAATCACACAAATTTCCCGTCTTTAGCCCCCTGACCTGTGCAGGGGGGGGTAAAATAAAAATCATTTCCAACTTCCCGGACCGTGCCAGGGGTCATAAAAAAATCCCGTTTATTAGCCCCCTGACCTGTGCAGGGGGAAATAAAAAAAATACACTTCCAACTTTTTCCCGCACCTGTGGCAGGGGAATTCATCCGAAGGATGAATTATAAATTCGTATTCATTAAAGGGGAATAAAAAAAACTTTCCAATCTCTCACATTTTCGTTTATTAGCCCCCGGACCCGTGCCGGGGGTCATAAAAAATATTTCTTCCTTTACCCCGGACCTGTGCCGGGGGTATTCATCTCAAAGAGATGAATTGTTTTCTTCTTAAATTTTAAATTAATTTGAACCATAAGAGTTGAAGGATTATCTTCTACTTTGCGTTATACTACCGCCGTCTCTTCTATTGCCAAAGCTTTTCGTTTTTTTATGAATTTTATAAACAGGACCCGGCTGGGATGTGTCCGGTGTTGTTTTCATTTCATCAACAGTTTTCTGCGACCAAGGCTCCAACACATAGACAGGCTGGCCATTATAGGTATCACGGCCTGTGATTAAAATTTTGCCTTTATATTTAAAATCTTCATTGACGTTTACGTCCTTAATGGTTACGAAATTTTTGCACCAGACATTAACAAATTTGTCATCATCGTATAATTCAGCTACGAAGCCGCGTCCACCACCTGAATACTCTATTACAAATAATCTATTATTTTCGCCAAGACAGCATGTTTGTCCTATTTTAAGAGGGAATGAAAAAGATTTTGTGCGAAGTTTAGATACGGGAGCGGTATCCGCAAGCTGATTAGGTTCACGGCATTCAGCCAGATCAGCTTTCAAATCTGCGATAATTTTATTTTTGGCCTCGATAGATTTTTTGAGCTGCTGAATTTCAGCCCTCAACGAGGCTATTGTATTGGCATCGTTGGGATCGGCGAACAGAGAGGCAGAAAAGACAAGTAACAAAGCAAATATTGTTTTTTTCATTTGAATTTCTCCTTACTCCTTTTTTCATAAATTCGCAGTATCCTGAGGAGCGATTTCCTGGGATGGATTAACAATTGCAGGTGAATCATTGAGACTAATAACCGGTTCTATTTGCGTATCTTTTTTAACAGAAGGTTTCTTTTGGCCAGGCAGTCGGATTTTAATGTTTGATAATTCAATAGCAGCCGATTCATTGAGAAGCTTTTGTAAGCCATTTATCAAATCAGAATGATCGACAACAACATCACTATTCTTTTTGAGTATTCGACGAATCATATTTATGCTTTCAATGCTGGTTATCGCGGTCAATAAATTCACCGGCGAAAGCACCGAAGCCTTTTCCCATAATTTTTCCAGGCCACCCTTTTTTATGTTTTTATAGGAAATTATGTTGAATTTTGCGGCTAATTCAGAAATGTCACTACTGAATAAATCCCATTGTTCTATTAATTTCGTTATGGGAGGCTGTCCAAATTCGACATGATAAAGCTTCCATGAGCGGCCATTGGTTAATAATACCCATTCACAACTGCAATCAATAGCATAAGACGTTACCTGCTTTAAATGTTTTGTGGCCAGATCGATGCCGACTCTTTTTAATTCAACTATCATGATGGGTTCAGCATCCGGCGAACGGTCGAATTGAACTACAAAATCAACATGTTCTGTTTCACCTGCCCCCTTGACTGCTCGTTCTCTGCTTAAATGTTCAAATGCATTATACCCCATCAAGGTTTCAAATATTCGCTCAACTCTCCGCCGAGTCTCCGCCTCATTACCGTCAATCTTCATCACATCTTCGATAATTTTTCGTGCCTCGATAATTTTGCGCCTTACATCTTTATCAATCGCCATTGTATTTCTCCTTAAAAAGGCATTCACATTTTTCGACTTGCCTAAAAATTTTTCTTTTTTCCGTCTCCTATGTTTTCTCTTCGGCGCTTGTGTTCTAAGTTCGGAGCCTGCCCTCACGAAAGTGGGGGGTTCTGCATTCTACCTCCTAAATTCTACCTCCTAATTCAATTTATTCAACCAAAAACCGCCATTTTGCCTGCCCCGTTAGGTTTCTTTCAAAAATATACAAACGCCACTGGGATTGTTATGAATTTTGTTGGGATTATTATCTTAACCGTCCTTGAAGCAAACCTTACTGGGGCCTGCCCTATAAAGTTTCTTTAACGGTTTTTCAAATGCCGCTGAGTTTGTTGTATATAGTCTCACAATGTAAGACTTCACATTATTTAAGAAACTTTATCGGGGTCCGCTTCTTCATTTAAAAAAAATCAGAGTAATCGGCGGTACGGGCTGAGTAGTAATGATTAAAATAGTCTCGGCTTCCGAGTCCACAACTATTCACTATTCGTTATTCACTCTTCACTAAAAAAATAAACTTCACGAGATGCGAGATGTGATTAATAAGGACCCCGAATATCTATAGAAAGTGTTCACTTTTGATATACTTTTTTTCCGCTTTTTTAACACTTTTTTTCGCTTTTTAGAGACTTTTTTTGTTCGTTCATCGAAGCATTTATGAAAACAAAATAGCCAAATTGCGAAAAACTCGTCAATTTAGCGCAATAAAAAAATTGCGCAGTTTTTTCAACGCAAAATAATTGGGGCTAGCTGCAAAAATCAGTAAATTAATTATATTTATTTGAGCAAAAATACTTGACTTTCGTAAATTTATTTAGTAGATTGTTAAAAAATTAACGCTGTCAAAATAAAAACGAATAGAATTTTAGATGACACCTAAAAAGACGATAGAAAGAATCAGTTTATACCGACGAATAGTCGGTAATTTGCTTTTAAGCGGCAAAAAACAGGCTTTTTCGCATGAAATCGCCAAACTTGCGGGTGTTAAAAGCTCGCAGATACGGCACGATTTTATGTTCATCGGCACCAACGGCCGTGCTAATGCCGGCTATGACCTCCAGGAATTGAGGGGGCATATCGAAGGTTTTTTGTTTGGCGGCGATGCTGATAATTTCTGTATCGTTGGAGTCGGTAATCTTGGCCGGGCGATATTAGCGTTTTTTAGGGCAAGGCACAAAAATATCGTTATTAAAGCGGTATTCGATAAAGACCCGGCCTTAAAAGACCGGATTATTCAGGGTTGCCGTTGTTATTCGATAGATGATGCAAGTGAGATAATTAAAAAAGAAAACATAAATATCGGAATTATTGCCGTTCCCGTTGAGCAGGCCAAGTTGGTTGCTCAAATTCTTGTAGATGGCGGCATTAAAAGTATAGTGAATTTCGCGCCGGTTCCTTTAAATGTCCGGCAGGGATTATTTATAGAAAATGTAGATTTAACAATGTACCTTGAAAAAGCGGCGTTCTTTTCGAGGAATTTGAGCAAACTATCGGAGGTTTAAATGTCGCAGATTAAAACAGTTTTAGAAAAATATCCGAATGCGAAAAGGGAAAACTTGATTCCCATTTTGCAGGATATTCAGGAAGCATGCGGGTATCTTTCCCGCGAAGTGGTAAACGAAGTTGCCCAGTATATAGGTCTGCCGGCGGCGAAAATTTATGGTGTGGCGACCTTTTATAATCAGTTCCGCTTTCAGCCTCTTGGAAAATATCACGTAATGATTTGCCGCGGAACGGCATGCCATGTCAAAGGTTCGCAAAAAGTGCTCGATATGGTCGTCAAGGCTCTGGGCATCCAGCCGGGTCAGACATCCCGCGATGGATTATTCAGCCTCGGCGTTGTGGCTTGTATGGGAGCCTGCGGTTTGGCACCTGTAGTAAGTATAAATGGTGAATTTCATGCAAAAGTAACTCCCAAGAAATTATCCGGCATCATCGCCGAAATCAGGGACAAGGAGCTCAGTCATGCAAAAAACTGAAACTAAAGTAAACAATAATCAATGCTGGCCCGATGCGCTGCGGCCTTCCAAAGAATTGGTAAGCAAACTTCAAGGCGGACCATTTAAAGGTGCGCTGGCAAAAGGCCAAGAAGTACTTGATGAACTGGTCGATATACTGCGTCGTGACAAAATGACTAAACCGGCGGTGTTTGTCGGAGCGGGAACCTGCGGTTTGGGTGCAGGGGCAGGAAAAACGCTCGAAGCTATCCGCGAATACTGCAAGACCAAAAATATCGATGCAGATATTGTTGAAGTGGGCTGCATCGGCTTCTGTTCGGAAGAACCAATTGTCGATGTCAAACTGCCGGGCAAAACAAGAGTCAGTTTCGGAAACGTAAATGCCGAAGACGCAGCTAAACTGCTCGACAAAACATTCGCAGGCAAGATTGACGCGCAACATCTGCTCGGACAATTTCGCAGTGAACGCGACCAGGCGTGGACGGGTGTGCAGTATCTTGACGAACATCCGTTTATGAAACTGCAGCGCCGAGTTGTGCTGGCAGGGGGCGGAATTATCGATCCAACAAATATTGACGAGTACATCGCCAGGGGCGGTTATTCCGCAATGGCGTTGACTCTCAAAAATAAAACACCACTGGAATTGTGCGATTTGGTCGAGTCGAGCGGTTTACGCGGACGCGGCGGCGGCGGTTTTCCGACTGGTAAAAAATGGAAATTCGCGCTGCGTGAAATGGCCAATCAAAAATACCTTGTCTGCAATGCAGATGAAGGTGACCCGGGCGCATTTATGGACCGCGCTGTCGGAGAAAGCGACCCGCATCGGCTGATTGAAGGAATGATAATCGCCGCTTATGGAATCGGCGCGACCAAGGCTTACATTTATATTCGTGCAGAATATCCTCTGGCCGTTAAACGTCTCGAAGAAGCAATCAAACAGGCACGTGCCTACGGACTGCTGGGACATAATATTCTCGATAGCGGCAACAATCTTGATATCATTATAAAAATGGGTGCAGGCGCATTTGTTTGCGGTGAAGAGACCGCACTTTTGCACAGTATCGAAGGCAAACGCGGTATGCCTCGTCCGAGGCCGCCGTTTCCTGCGATTTCCGGCCTGTTCGGAAAACCGACAGTTATCAATAATGTCGAGACCTTGGCCAATCTGCCGTTGATTGTCGAACGCGGAGCCGATTGGTTTAGCGCTATGGGAACAAAGACAAGCAAAGGAACAAAAGTTTTTGCTCTTTCCGGAATGGTTAAATGTACCGGACTTGTCGAGGTGCCGATGGGAACTACTCTCAACCAGGTTGTTTATGATGTTGGCGGCGGAATTCCTAATCGCAAACGCTGCAAAGGTGTGCAAATCGGCGGACCTTCAGGCGGCTGCATTCCTGAACATAAGCTGGGTATCGAAATCGATTACGAAACAATCAAAACAGTCGGCGCGATTATGGGTTCCGGCGGATTGGTGGTTCTCGATGAAAATACCTGTATGGTCGATTTGGCCAAATATTTTATGGAATTTATACAGTCTGAAAGCTGCGGAAAATGTATTCCGTGCCGTGAAGGAACAAAGCGAATGCTCGAAATTCTTCAGGCAATTACGCGACCTCGCCGCAAGGAAGACAATAACGATGCACTGCTGCGATTCCAGGGTGTCTTACAGCTTCGTCAACTGGCAGAAACTATTAAGTCTACATCTTTGTGCGGTCTGGGGCAGACTGCTCCAAATCCAGTGCTTAGCACGCTTAACTGGTTCCGCGACGAATATGAAGCGCATGTTTTCAACCGTGAGTGTCCTGCCGGGTCTTGTAAAGAATTAGTTGGAGCACCTTGCCAGAACGGCTGTCCGGTCGGAACGGAAGCATGGCGATACGTCGCACATATCTCCCGCAGAGAATATAACGAAGCTTACCGAGTCATTCGTGAGGCAAATCCATTACCGTCTATTTGTGCACGTGTGTGTCATCATCCATGTGAGACTGTTTGCAGGGCGAGAGTTACCGGCAGTGAGGCGATTTCAATCCGAACTCTCAAACGCTTTGTTGTCGATAAGGTCGACCCGTCTGTCTGGAAACAACCGGTCAGGCCGGCAGATGCCAATTCCGCTAAAATCGCCATTATCGGTTCAGGCCCGACAGGCTTGGCAGCAGCAGATATGCTTTCTCGTGCCGGTCACAAGGTAACGGTATTTGAACGAGAAACAAAAGCCGGCGGTATGCTTGTCAGCGCGATTCCGTCATATCGTCTGCCTCGTAAACTTCTGCAAAAAGAAATTGATGCTCTGTTGAATCCAAATATGGAAATTAAATATAACTGTTCGTTAGGACGCGATGTTACAATTGAAGGACTTTTTGCCGATGGCTACAAGGCTGTTTTATTGGCGATTGGTTCTTATAAGAGCCTTGAATTAGGTCTTCCTGATGAACACGTCAGCGGCATAGTCCCGGGTATGAAATTCCTGAAGACTTACAATTTACGCAATAAGTCCCTCGCCAAAGGCAGAGTCGGTATCATCGGCGGCGGAAATTCAGCTATCGATGCGGCTCGTGTGGCGATTCGTCAGAAGGGCGTTGACAGCGTTACCGTATTTTATCGCAGGACACGCAGTGAAATGCCCGCCTTCGCCGAGGAAATCGAAGCCGAATTGGCTGAAGGCGTTAAGCTTAAAACTCTTGTAGCGCCGACGGCGATTCTTTCGAAAGAAGGAAAACTTACCGGTGTTCGATTTATCCGCAATGAGCTTGGCGATCCAGATATGAGCGGCAGACCAAGACCGGTTCCTGTCAAGGGGTCTGAGTTTGATGTGCCTTTGGATACTTTAATTGTGGCCATTAGCGAACAGCCTTATACACGCGGCATGCAGGATTTGAAACTCACAAAATGGGGCACAGTATACATCAATGAAGAAAACTTCATTACCAGTCGGCCGGGAGTTTTCGCTGCTGGCGATGTTGTTTCAGGCCCCGCGACTGTGATAGCTGCTTTGGCAACTGGAAAGAGTGCCGCACAAATGATTGACCGTTATGTCCGCGGACGTAATATGAAAGTACTTCCAAAACTTCGGCTTCCTTCCGTCTATATCGAACCGGCGCAAATGGATGACGAAGAGGCGATGGACACAAAACGTGTCGAACCGCCGCACCTGGATGTTGAATGCAGATGCGGAAACTTCCACGAAGTCGAGCTTACCGTGACCGAAGAACAGGCCATCTGTGAAGCGCGTCGGTGTCTGCGCTGCGATTTGGAATTTACGCAGCCTAATAATTAACTCAACATACAAATTAGAATGAGGTCTTAGATATGTTTAATATAGAAATTGATAATCGAAACGTACAAGTGAATGACGGCGAAACGATACTGGCGGTCTGTAAACGTGAAGGCATTCGGATTCCCACCCTTTGTTTCTTAGAAGGGCTGGCTCCCAGCGGCGCCTGTCGAATGTGCATCGTGGAAGTAGAAGGTTTTCCGGGGCTTATCCCTGCCTGCTCCTATCCGGTTACGCCGGGTATGAAAGTGAAAACTTCAACACCAAGAGTTCTCGATGCACGCAGAACAATTGTCGAACTGCTCGTGAGCAATCATCCCGATGATTGTCTCTATTGTTTGCGGAACGGACAGTGCGAATTGCAGAAGCTGGCTCGCGATATGGACGTGAAACGGATTTCCTACGGCAAGTCGAAAACCAAACGCAATGCCGATGTATCCAGTCCGTCGATTGTTCGCGATCCCGAAAAATGCATACTTTGCGGCAAATGCGTGCGAGTTTGCGAAGAAATTCAGGGCGTATCGGCAATTGATTTTGTCGGTCGCGGCTGCAAGGCATTTGTTGGAACCGCGTTTGACAGCGGCCTGAATGTCTCGACCTGCATAAATTGCGGTCAGTGCATTCTGGTCTGCCCGACGGGCGCTTTGACGGAACGGACATACGTCGATGAAGTCGCAGCGGCACTTGCTGACCCGGATAAATTTGTCGTTGTTCAGCACGCACCGTCGGTTTCGGTAACTCTGGCTGAAGAATTCGGCGTCAAAGCCGGTAAAGATGTGGACGGGCAAATGGTTGCCGCGTTGCGGAGACTCGGTTTCAAACGAGTATTCGATACTTCGTTTACAGCAGATTTGACTATTCTGGAAGAAGGTTCAGAACTTGTTCACCGAATCAAGACAGGCGGCAAGCTGCCGATGATGACAAGCTGTTCGCCAGGCTGGATTAAATTCGTCGAACAGTTCTACCCCGATATGATTGAAAATGTCTCGACGTGCAAGAGTCCCCAGCAAATGATGGGCGCTTTAATCAAAAGCTTTTTCGCACAGCGGGAAGGTTTGGAGCCGAGCAAAATCGTAAGCGTTTCCATAATGCCCTGCACAGCCAAAAAATTTGAATGCCAGCGTCCGGAGATGGCTGTTGATTATGTTCCCGATGTTGATTATGTACTCACCACTCGTGAACTCGCGCAGCTTTTCCGCAGATATGGAATTGAACTCGGCGCGATGACGCCGGATACAGCAGATACGCCATTTGGTGAACGAACCAGTGCGGGTAAAATTTTTGGCGCAACAGGCGGTGTGATGGAAGCGGCGATTCGCAGTGCATATTTTCTGCTTACGGGACAGGAATATCCGGAAGAAAAAATTCCGGCTATCCGCGGCCTGAAAGGACATAAGGAAGTCAAACTTAAAATCGGCGAGCTGGAAGTTGGAGCGGCTGTTGTCAGCGGACTCGGCAATGCCCGCAAACTGCTCGATGAAATAAAAGCAGGCAGAAACGATATCCATTTTATCGAAGTAATGACATGTCCCGGCGGATGTATTTCCGGAGGCGGTCAGCCGCTGAATACCGATACCGAAGCTGTGAAGGCACGTTTGCAGGCTCTTTATCAGATTGACCGCGACGACAGAACCAGGGTCAGCCATCGCAACGAATCTGTTAACAGGCTGTACAAAGAATTTCTCGGACAGCCGCTCGGCGAGAAGAGCCATCATCTTCTGCATACGCATTATAAGAAACGTGAAGTTAAAGCATAAATATCCAGTGGGATTTTCCTGCTGGAAATAATAAAAATTAGGAGCGACTATGACAGTATTAAAAAAAGTTCTCGTTGTTGATGACGACCCGGATATCCTTGACCAGGTAGAGCTTGTGCTTAAGGCCGGCGGCTACGATGTATCGCCGGCAAACTCTGCCGCGGATGCAGAAGAGTTTTTGAATTGCACGCAGCCCGACCTTGCGATTGTGGACCTTATGATGGAACAGGCCGATTCCGGTTTTATCTTATGCTATCAGATTAAAAAATTGTATCCGAATGTACCGATCATTATGCTGACGGCAGTACGTGCCGCAACCGGGCTGGACTTCGATGGCAAAACGGCGGAGGCAAAATCGTGGGTTAAGGCAGATTGTATTCTCGATAAGCCTGTACGGCCTGAAGAGATACTCAATACCGTGCGAAAATTGCTTGGCGCTTGAAGCGAACATAGCTGTCGTCTCTACGAAACAGAACCTTGTTAATAAAGGATAAAAATAGTGAGAGAAATTTCACCGACTGGTTTCGTTCGTACAGTGAAAGAGCGATGCAGAATTTGTTATACCTGTGTACGGGAATGTCCGGCCAAGGCAATCAGAATCGCAAACGGACAGGCTGAAGTTATCGCGGAAAGATGCATCGGATGCGGGAACTGTGTTCGTGTGTGCAGCCAAAAAGCCAAAATAGTCCTCGATTCAAAAGAGGGGGTATACGAATTATTAAAGGCGGGATGCAAAACTGCGGTGATACTTGCGCCGAGTTTCCCGGCGGAGTTTGTTGAAATCGGCTGCAAGAGGCTTGTCGGCATGATTCGCAAACTCGGTTTCGATTACGTCAATGAGGTCGGATTCGGGGCGGACCTTGTCGCAGGAGAATATCATAAGCTGCTCGAACAAGGCGGGGCGAACTGCAAATATATAGCTACGAGTTGTCCGGCGATTATCGCATACGTTGAAAGATACCATCCTGATTTGGTTAAAAATCTTGCGCCGATAGTTTCACCAATGGTTGCGACCGCAAAGACACTTCATAAACTTTACGGCGACGATTTGAAAGTCGTTTTCGTCGGACCGTGCATAGCCAAGAAAGGCGAAATCAGAAGCGTCAATATGAATAGTGAAGTTGCGGAGAGTCTGACGTTCATTGAGCTTCGCGAGATGCTCGAAACGGAAAACATCTCTGCTGAAAATACAGAGGACAGTGAATTCGATGAGCCATTGGCTGGTGTCGGAGCGATATTTCCAATAAGCAGGGGATTGTTTCAATCGGCGGGAATCGAAGAAGATTTGATCAACGGTACTATTGCTGCGGTTGAGGGTGGAAATAGTTTTGTCGATGCATTCAGAGAATTTGACAATGGCGAAATGAATGTTCAACTGCTTGAAGTACTGGCTTGCAGCGGATGCATAATGGGGCCGGGAATTTCAAATAAAAAACCTCTGTTCAATCGAAGGGCTTCTGTCAGCGGATATGTACGCGAGAAGATGAAAAATTTTGACAAGGGAAAATGGACTGAAAATATAAAATGTTTTGAAAATCTCGACCTTTCGCGAAAGTTCGCCATTTATGACCAGCGAATAAAAATTATACAGGAAGACGGGCTTGAGCAGATTTTAAGACGGATGGGTAAAAACGAACCGGCGGATGAACTCAACTGCGGAGCTTGCGGATATAATACGTGCCGTGAACATGCGTTGGCGATATGGAAAGGACTGGCAGAAAGTGAAATGTGCCTGCCTTATACCATAGAACAACTTCATAAAACGATAGATGATTTGGCAAGCTCAAATAATCAGCTTGCCAGTACCCAGGAAGCGCTTATGCAGTCGGAAAAACTTGCGAGTATGGGCCAGCTTGCCGCCGGAGTTGCTCATGAGATTAATAACCCTCTCGGCGTTGTTCTTATGTACGCGCATCTGCTTTTGGAAAAATATAACCAGGATAAAACCTTGACCGGTGATTTACGTTTAATTGCCGAGCAAGCCGACAGATGCAAAAGAATCGTTGGCGAATTGCTTAACTTCGCCAGGAAAAATAAGGCTGTTTTTGTGCCGACGGATATTTGTGAACTTCTCGAAAAATCTATACAGGCGGTGCCGAACGGAAAGGGCATCAAAATCGAAGTTGAAAATACGTTGGAAAATAAAATTGCCGAACTCGATGGAGACCAGATGAGCCAGGTGTTCAGCAATTTAATTTCTAACGCCATTGCAGCGACAGATGATAATGGACTTATAAAGATTATTATCGGCGGCGATGAGAAAAAACTCGATATAAAGGTAGTTGATTTCGGCACTGGAATACCGAAACAAAATATATCCAAAATTTTTGAGCCGTTTTTTACGACAAAACAAATAGGAAAAGGCACCGGGCTTGGTCTTGCAGTAGCCTATGGAATTATTAAAATGCATAGAGGTGATATAAAGGTCGAATCCAATGCTGATTCCGCAAAGGGGCCTACAGGATCGATATTTACAGTTATATTGCCCAGAATGCAAACTAACGGATTTGTTTCGAATAGTTAAAACCGGGAAAGGCTTTTAGGAAGTAGCAATGGCGGAATTATTTAAAGTTCTTGTTGTTGATGATGAACCGGGGATGCGTTCCGGTGTAGCCCGTATTTTAAACGATTGCTGTATCAATTTACCTGAGATGAAAACTGATGTGCGGTTTACGGTTAGTGAAGCCGAAAGCGCAGAGCAGGGAATTGAACTTATCGAATCGCAAAAACCTGATATATTGCTTCTCGACCATAAACTGCCCGGCATGACCGGACTTGAACTGCTGATAAAATTAACTGAAAAGAAAATCGATATTCTTACAGTGATGATGACCGCATATGCCTCTCTGGAAACTGCGGTTGAAGCGACTAAAAACGGTGCTTACGATTTTCTTGCCAAGCCGTTTTCACCCGCAGAGCTAAAGCACCTCATGCGAAAAGGTTCAAGCAGAATCCTTTATAAACGTCAGGCCAGAAGTCTTGCCGAAGAAAAGAAAAAAGTTCGTTTCGAATTTATTTCCGTCCTCGCGCACGAATTAAAATCTCCCCTTGCCGCCATACAGGGCTATTTGAATATCATTCATGAGAGAATTTTGGGCAACGACCTTGAAGTCTATGACACGATGATTGAAAGAAGCCTGGTAAGACTCGAAGGTATGAAAAAATTAATATTCGATTTGCTCGATATGACAAGAATTGAATCAGAACAAAGAAAAAGGGAATTCGCAAATATCAATATCTGCGAACATGCCAAAAAAGCGATTGAAACATCAGCCCTGGCTGCTAAAGAACGGGATATAACTATTAATTTCAATGGCCCCGATAATGTTGCGATGAACGGCGATGTTCTCGAAATAGATATAATCCTGAATAATCTGATATCCAACGCCATTAAGTACAATAAGGATAACGGTAAAGTTGATGTTGACATAAGCAGCAATGATAATTTTGTGATTATTAAGGTCAGCGATACCGGCATTGGCATGAAAGACGATGAGATGAAAAAACTTTTCAGGGATTTCGTCAGAATCAAAAACGAGCAGACAAGAAATATCCTTGGAAGCGGTTTGGGACTTTCAACTGTAAATAAACTTGTACAAATATATGAAGGAAAAGTCAGTGTGCAAAGCGAGTTTTCAAAAGGCACCTGCTTTACGGTTGAACTTTTGAAAAATTCACATCAGAATCTGAAAGAAGAAAGTGAATTGCCTGCAAATAAAATCATGGCTAAAACAGAGTAACCCTGTCGAGCTCGCGAAATTGCGCGAGTTGGCTGACAGTGTCCGCAAAGAAAATGTAGGCAGTCAAATACATCTGCGGGGATTAATTGAATTTTCCAATATTTGCAGCAGAAAGTGCTTATATTGCGGAATAAATGCATCAAATTGTAAAATTCAACGCTATCAAATGAGCAGGCAGGAAATTCTCGAATGCGCTCGAACCGCAAAAGAATTGAAATATGGTACGGTTGTTCTGCAAAGCGGTGAAAATAAAAAATTAGATGTCAATTTTCTTGCAGAGGTTATAAGAGAAATTAAAAGCACCGTTGACCTCGCTGTAACATTGAGTGTAGGCGAATGGAATTTAGAAACTTACAAGTTGTGGAAACACGCCGGCGCCGACAGATTTCTGCTCAGGTTTGAAACAAGCAATGACCAATTATACAGGCGTCTTCATCCGGACAGCAAAAATGGTGCAGCCGAAAGATTCGAAGCAATAAAGTTACTTAAAAGTCTCGGATATGAGATTGGAAGCGGTGTAATGATAGGTCTGCCGGGACAAAGCTATGATATGCTCGCAGAGGATTTACTCAAATTTAAGGAACTCGACCTCGATATGATAGGTGTCGGACCATATATTAAGCACGAGAATACCGAGCTTGGCAGAGAACTGCAATCCTTTATGCTCGACAGCGAAAATCAGGTTCCCGCAACTGAAGAAATGACTTATAAAGTTATAGCGCTGAGCCGCTTGCTCTGTCCAAAAGCGAATATTCCGAGCACAACTGCGCTTGCAACTCTGAATAAGCAAAGCGGAAGAGAGCAGGGCCTTTGCAGCGGCGCAAATATTGTTATGCCTAATGTAACGCTGGTAAAATACCGGCAGATGTATGAGATTTATCCGGCAAAAGCCTGTATTTATGAAACCGCCGAGGCTTGCCATTCCTGCATGATTAAACGCATCGAAAGTATCGGACGCAAAATCGGAACCGGCAGCGGTATTTCTCCTCGATTCCTTGAACGCACAGAAAATGGGGTTAAATTATAATGATAAAAGAAAAAAAATTCAGCAGCACCGTAAAAGATTTCATCGATGACAATTGCTTACAAAAACTTATTGATGAAAAAAAAACAGATAAGCAGGCTGTCCGGGATATAATCGCCAAAAGCCTGAATAAACAGGCTCTGTCGGTCGAGGAAACCGCAGTTCTCCTTGCAGCCGATAATGAACTGACAGAAGAAATTTACGATGCCGCAAGAAAACTCAAAAGAGAAGTTTACGGCAACAGGATTGTTCTCTTTGCGCCACTTTATATTGGCAACAAATGTATCAACAACTGTGCTTATTGTGCTTTTCGTTCATCTAATAAAGAAGCAATCAGGCGAACATTAAGCAGCGAAGAAATCGCAAAACAGGTACAGGCACTTGAAAACGTCGGTCATAAAAGAATGATTCTCGTTTTCGGAGAACATAAAGATTACGATGCTAAGTTCATGGCCGATTGTGTTCAAAAAGTTTACAGCATTAAGATCGGAAAAGGTGAAATCCGCAGAGTAAATATCAACGCTGCTCCGCTGGACATCGAAGGATATAAAATAGTCAAGGCAGCCGGAATCGGAACGTACCAGATTTTTATGGAGACATATCATCACGAAAGCTTCCGAAAATATCATCCGGCTAATACCCAAAAAGGTGATTACCTTTACCGGCTTGATGGATTAAGCAGAGCTTTTGAGGCTGGTTGTGATGACGTTGGCGTTGGCGCTTTGTTTGGTTTGTATGACTGGAGATTCGAGACGCTCGGTCTCGTAAGTCATGCCCTTTTTTTGCAGAAAAGCTACGGAGTAGGTCCGCATACAATCAGTTTTCCGAGAATTCAGCCTGCCGCGGGTGTAAATCTCGATGAAAAATGGATGGTCAAAGACGCCGATTTCAAAAAGATGGTAGCAATTTTAAGACTCGCTGTTCCATACACAGGCTTGATTTTAACTGC
>MHXZ01000102.1:95558-127347 GCA_001825665.1 Planctomycetes bacterium GWF2_41_51
CTGCACGTGAAAATCCGGCGTTGAGAAGAGAAATGATGGGGTTCGGTGTTTCGCAAATTGACGCAGGAAGCAGAATTGAAATCGGAGGATATACCGATTTTGGGTCAGAGCAGGTCAAGGAACGCGAGCAATTTGTGCTCGGCGACATTAGAAGTCTCGATAACGTTATGAAAGAACTTATCGAGGATGATTTTGTTCCGAGTTTTTGTACATCATGTTACAGGCTTGGACGCACAGGCGAACATTTTATGGAATTCGCCATACCAGGCTTTATAAAAAGGTTCTGCCAGCCGAATGCGCTGACGACATTGATGGAATATCTCATAGATTACGCATCCGAGGAAACAAGGGCTTCCGGTCTGAAACTTATTCAAGCCGAACTTTCTAAAGTAAAAGATGAAAAAATAAAACAGCAAATAAAAGAGCGTCTGAAAATTATTCAGGAATCTCAGCAAAGGGATTTATATTTTTAAATGAACCTGCGTAAAGAAAAAGACTTGTTAGGCGAAATGGATATACCGGCAGATGCGCTTTATGGTATTCATACCGCAAGGGCGATAGAGAATTTTCCGCTCGCGCTTCGTCCCGTGCATACCAAACTGATTTCCGCTTTCGCAGCGGTGAAGCTCGCTTGCGCTAAAACTAATCATGAATTAGGCAAATGGGATGATAACGTCTTTTCTGCGATTGTACAGGCGTGCGAAGAAATGATAGCCGGGAAGCTCGACCAGCATATAAAAGTCGATGCGATGCAGGGCGGCGCAGGGACCAGCACCAATATGAATGTCAATGAGGTGCTCGCAAATCGCGCATTGATAATACTCGGCAAAAAAACCGGCGATTATGATACCATTTCGCCAATTGATGATATAAATCTTCACCAGTCAACTAACGATACATATCCGACGGCATTAAAGGTTGCCGCTTTATGGCAGCTTTCAGAACTCGAACAGAAAATTGTAATTCTGCTTGAGCATTTTCAGCAGAAGGAAAAGGAATTTGCCGACATAATAAAACTTGGCAGAACGCAATTACAAGATGCCGTTCTTACAACTTTGGGACGACAAATGAGCGCATATTCTGATGCTATAGGACGAGACAGATGGCGAATTTACAAATGTGCCGAGCGTTTGCGTGTAGTAAATCTCGGTGGAACCGCTATTGGTACAGGTCTTGGGGCACCGAGAAAATTTATCTTCCGTGCTGCTGAACATCTTAAAGATATAACGAAGCTTCCGGTTTGCAGGGCGGAGAATTTAATCGATGCGACTCAAAATACTGATGTGTTTGTCGAGGTTAGCGGAATTCTCAAAGCGCTTGCTTCGAATCTGCTCAAAATTTCTACCGACCTTAGGATTCTTTCAAGCGGACCCGATGGCGGAATTGGTGAAATTATTTTACCTGCAAGACAGGCAGGCTCTTCGATTATGCCGGGCAAGGTAAATCCTGTTATTCCCGAGGCCGTTTCACAGGCCGCGATAATGGTAATGGTAAATGACAATGCGATTACGCAGGCATGTTCGGCGGGGAATCTCGAATTGAATCAGTTTATGCCTTTGATTGCCGATGCGATACTTACAAACATCCAGCTTTTGACAAACGCTTGCGATATTTTTGCCCGGTTATGCGTAAGTGGAATCCGGGCCGACGAAAAACGATGCAGGCAAAATGTTGAAACTTCAACGGCGATAGTTACTGCTTTGGTGGAAAAAATTGGATATAAAACCGCGCAGGAAATTGCGGCTGCCGCAAAAAATGAGAATAAGACAATTCGCCAGGTTGTTCTTGAACGCGGCCTGATGCCTGAAACAGAATTTGAAAATTTAATTTCCCCGCAAAAAGTTACAATGCTCGGCAGTGCGGTTGATGTGGAGAAGAAATGACAAGTGCACCAAAATCATTGCGTTTGCATATCGGCATATTCGGCAGGCGAAATGTTGGCAAATCATCGCTTCTCAATGCCATTACCCGCCAGCAAGTTTCGATTGTTTCAGATATCGCAGGCACGACGACCGACCCCGTGGAAAAACCAATGGAATTTTTGCCCATTGGACCGGTGCTTTTTATAGACACAGCCGGTGTGGATGATATCGGCGCGCTTGGCGAATTAAGAATCAAAAAAACAAAGCAGATTTTCGACCGTACCGAACTTGGCGTTATAGTTAGTGATAACGGCCAATGGGGAAATTTTGAAAATGGCATTTATCAGGAACTGACAGCAAGAAAAACTCCCGTAATCGCAGTCTTTAATAAATGCGATATCGCGCCCGCCCCTCAAAATACCAAAACCCAACTCAAGGCAAACGGCATTCCTTACGTCGAAACTTCCGTAATCCATAATAAAGGCATATTGGAGTTGCGTGAAGCTTTAATTCGCTCCGCTCCCGAGAGCTTTATAAACTATTCAACAATTATGGGCGACCTTGTTGTCCCCGGCGAACTTGCTGTTCTTGTAGTTCCAATTGATAAAGAAGCACCAAAAGGCAGGTTGATTGTCCCGCAGGTGCAGTGTATCCGCGATTTGCTCGATAACGATTCTTATTGCATTGTGGTAAAGGAACGCGAGTTGAACGATGCACTGAAAAGACTTGAAAATAACCCGCCAAAGATTGTCGTTACCGATTCGCAGGCATTTTTGAAAGTTGCTGCTGATACGCCGAACGAAATTCTAATGACTTCTTTTTCGATACTGTTTGCAAGATTCAAAGGTGATTTAAACGAATTTGTTAATGGGGCGGCTGCGATTAAGAACCTAAAATCAGGTGATAAGGTTCTGATTGCTGAATCGTGCTCGCATCATCCGATTGCCGAGGATATCGGCCGGGTGAAGATTCCACGGTGGATGGCCCAATATGTAGGCGGAGAACTGAAATTCGATGTATATCAGGGCAATGATTTCCCCGAAAATCTGGCAGAATATAAGCTTGTTCTGCAATGCGGTGGATGTATGACCAACAGACGGCAGGTGCTGTCGAGAATTGAGCATTGCCGGAAATTAGGCGTCCCGATTACAAATTATGGGGTTGCTATCGCGTATATTCTTGGTATATTTGAGAGGGCGTTAAGGCCGTTTGCGGGGGGACTGGATTATTTCAGGAAAGGTGAGGTATGACAGAAAAGAAATTTGTGATTCTGGCGATTGACGACGATCCTGACGTGCTAAACGGGTTAAGAATTATTCTCGAAGCCGGCGGAATGGAAATGGTTGAGGCTTACTCCGCAGAGGAAGGACTGAGAAAGTACAAAGAGACCAAACCCGATTTTATCCTTGTGGATTTGATGATGGAGGAGGTGGACGCCGGCCTGAATTTTGTTAAAGAGATGAAGATATTGAATAACAAGGCTCCGATTTATATGCTCTCAACCGTTGGAGACAGTTTAAGCCAGAATATGAGCTATTCAGAACTCGGACTTGATGGTCTGCTCCAAAAGCCCGTGAATAACAAAACGCTTTTGAAAATTATCCAGGCAAGAATACAACCTTAATAAGGATTCTAATGATGGCAGGAATTAAGGAATTGAACAAAATTCTTTGCGTCAGTATCATTTCATTTTTAATTTCGTCTTTCTTTATACCTTCGCAGACATTTGCTAAGGAACTCCCTTTTATAATTCCCAATGTTAAAGCGCCCAGGTTTCCAAATAAAAATTTCCCAATTACAAACCACGGCGCTGTTGGTGATGGGCTTACCAAAAATACACAAGCATTCGCCAACGCAATACAGACCTGCGCAGATGCCGGCGGCGGCAAAGTAGTTGTGCCCGCGGGAATCTGGCTGACAGGACCGATACAATTAAAAAGCAATATTAACTTGCACCTTGAAACCGGTGCATTGATTCTTTTCAGTCCTGATTTCAAAGATTATCCAATTGTAATAAGGTCATCAGGCGGAACACCGGAGGTATGCTGTACGCCTCCGATATTTGGTGAGAATCTGCAAAACATCGCGATTACAGGTTCAGGCATTATCGACGGCAGCGGCCATGCCTGGAGGCCGGTCAAAAAATCTAAAATGACGGAATCGCAATGGCAAAAATTAATCGATTCCGGCGGAGTGGTCGATGAAAAGGGCCAAACCTGGTATCCATCGACAGCTGCGATGAATGGCGAACAAACTGTCAAAAGGCTTATTGCCAATAATGCGTTTATAAATGAATACGCTGCTGCCGGCCAGTATTTAAGACCCGTCATGGTCGGACTTGTCAATTGTAAAAATATTCTGCTTGATGGCCCGACATTTCAAAATTCGCCAAATTGGAACATTCATCCGCTTTTGTGCGAGAATATGATTATTCAGAATATCACAGTGCGAAATCCATGGTATTCGCAGAATGGTGATGGACTCGACCCTGAGTCGTGCAAAAATGTAATAATACGAAATTGCAAATTCGATGTCGGCGATGACGCGATTTGTATGAAATCCGGCAAAGATGAAGATGGACGAAATCGAGGGAAAGCAACGGAAAATGTGGCGATAGAAAATTGCATTGTTTATCACGGCCATGGCGGTTTTGTTATCGGCAGCGAAATGTCAGGCGGAATTCGCAATATCTATATTCGCAATTGCAGTTTCCTTGGCACAGATACAGGGTTGCGATTCAAAAGCATTCGCGGCAGAGGCGGAGTCGTTGAGAAAATTTATATCCAGGATATTTATATGAAGGATATAGCCGGAGATGCAGTTATTTTCGACTTATTCTACTCAGGAAAAAAGATGGCATCAGATCAGGTTCCGGCGATTGATGAAGGAACCCCGGTTTTCAAAAATATGCACTTCGATAATATCGTATGCAGTGGAGCCGCAAGGGCTATGACAATTCAGGGATTGCCCGAATTGCCGACGCATAATTTGACTTTCGAAAATGTTTTTATATCGGCTAAACAAGGCGTGAACTGTTTTGAAACAAGCGATATAAGATTTAAGAATGTCAAGATCATTCAGCTAAAAGGCCCGGCTTTTGAAATAAATAACAGCAGAAATTATCTGCTTGAGAATATAACTTCCAATGATTCAGCGGGTAATTTTATGAAACTCTCCGGAGAGAAAACAAATGCAATCGAGCTGAAAGGTTTCGATAAAGCTATAATGAAAAAAATCCAATTAGATGAAAATGTTAATGATAAAGCTATTATACTAACTAAATCTATTTTGTCATCTGTTAGAGACCTTCTACAACAGCTCCATCTTCCAAAATAAATGGCGGACCTTCCTGCGTTTCGATTTTTACATTCTTTAAAGTTACTTTCGCATTTCGAATCGTCAAACCTTTCGGCGCCTTGATATTTACATTCTCAAGCACAACTTCCGTTATCGGCCATTCAGGCAAACCAACTATAAAGCCTGCGTTTTTCGGACTGTCGGCTGTAAGATTCGTAATTTTAATTTTACTGTATTTTGGCGTAGTATCTGTTACCGGCTGTGCCGAATCCTCCTTTGGGATTTTAGGATAGTATGCTGTGATGTTAATCGGCGCTTTGACATTTTTCATCGTGATATCGCTGTACTCAATATTCGTAACAATACCGCCTCTTTCACGCGAAGATTTAATCCTCAGACCGCTTTCCGTATTTTCAAAAGAACAGTTCTTAACAGTCATATTCTGTACGCCGCCGACAGTTTCGCTGCCGATTGACATTCCATGACCGTGAAAGAACTTACAATTTGTAACATTTATATATTGGCATGCCGCATCAGGATGAGCCGGATCTTGATGGCCTGACTTTATCGCGATATTGTCATCACCGGCGTCAATAATACAATCTGAAATTTTGACATATCGTGATGCGCTCGGGTCGATAGCATCGGTATTCGGCGATTCGTCAGGTGATATAATTTTTACTCGTACGATGTCCACGTCTTCACAATCTCTCGGCACAAGATGAAAAGTTGGTGAATTAGTAAGCGTTACATCCTTGATTCTCACACCGACGCAGCCGTTCAAAACCACCATTCTTGGCCTTCTTAATTTTTCAGGCTGTTTTGCTTTTTTCGCTTCGATTGCCGCCGGCCACCATCGCTGTCCCGACCCGTCAATTGTTCCCTGACCTTCTATGGTAATGTTCGTAAGATTCTTCCCATTGACAAAACCTAAAGGTTCTTTGCTGCTTTTATTTTCGGTGTTCTTAAAATCGTTTGGCTCATCAGTCGCTTTCAAAATTGCTCCATTTTCAAGATGCAGCGTTATATTGCTTCTAAGAAAGATAGGTTTGCTGAGATATGTCCCCGCTGCAAAGCGAACCGTGCCTCTTCCCGCTTTTCCGCACTCGTCTATGGCTTTCTGAATCGCCTCAGTATCTAACGTCTTACCGTCACCTTTCGCGCCTGACTGTCGAACATCAAAAATTTTTTCAGATGCGATATTCACATCAGCGGGTTTCTCGTGAAAGTACGATTTAAGTTCCGGCTCCACGCGGACAAGTTCTTCTACCACAAGCTGAGCAAAAGCAAGACTCCCTTTTGCGTTCAGATGAGTATTGTCAACCTGATTGTTATCTTTAATAGGGCTTAATTCAATAAGTTTTTCTTTGCCGAGATTTTCGCATAATTCTTTACTGCTTGCGTGCAGGTCAATAAGCGGCACATTTTTTTCTTTAGATATTTGTTTAACAACTTCGACATAAGCCACAAGACTCGAGTTAATTTTTCCATTTTCCGATTTGTCCCATTGCCTTCGCACAAGTGGCGTAATCAGCACAGGCTTTGCGCCAATTGCTCGAGCATCGTCAACATATTGTGTCATATACTGGCGGTATGTTGTATTCGGTTCTGTTGAACGTTCAGGCCCTTTGCCTGGTTCGTCGTTATGTCCAAACTGAATTAAATAATAATTGGCTTTCAATTCGAGAGCCTGTGCCCAGCGATTTTCCGCGATGAAACTTTTAGAGCTTCTGCCTCCCGCGGCCGTATTTATACATTCTGCTTTATCGTTAAGGAATTGTTTAAAACCCAGTCCCCAGCCTGCTTTGTCTGTTACCGTCGAATCACCGACAAGAACAATGCGAATCTTTTTCTCATTTGCATCCTGCACGGAATATGCTGACAAATTGAAAAAGCAGATAAACGAAAGTATCGCTGCAATTATTTTTCTGTTCATAAATTTAAGCTCCGAATGAAACCATCAACCAGACAAAAAAAAGAACCATACCGACCCCCATAACGGAAAGAATAAACCCGATATAATCCTGACGAGTCCATTTATAAATTTCAAATTTGCTTTTCGGAAAGACAAGCAGGTGGTTATAACGATTCGGATTCTGCAATGAAATCGCAACTTTGCGAGCATCTATGTCATGATTTGGAATTACCTTTGTTCTCATCTTTGCATAAAATCTGTTGAGCACATTTTCCGGGTCGGGTTTAGTCATAAGAGATACAATTATCATAATTGCGAATGGCAGCAAAGTGCGGAATAGAATCCGGAGCGTTTCATTCAACGCGTACGGTTTGTTCTGAAGGTCAACGCCAAGCTTTTCAATTATCCATAATTCAGTGCTGAACATGCCTTTGCCCGATAATTTACCATCGGCATCAGCTTTGACACCTTGCGACCAGAATATGCTTCGTTTCGGAAAAGTATATGTCTGTTCGAATTCACTTCCGAGCGTAAGTTCGACAGGGCGGCGGCCGGGAGGACTGCTAAGTCTTTCCCATTGTTCAATCTGCTGCCCTCTTTTTTGAACGTCATATTCAGAGGCATGCTCAATTTTCACGATGGGGGCAGGCCTTGTCGTCCGCAAGAGATTTTCACTATATCTCATCTGCGGCCAAACAGCAGGCCCTAAAACCGGAACAACCAAAAACAGCAAAGCACCTATACTAATCGAAGCCCACGCGCCGTAACGGTTTGCTCTTCGCCATTTAATGCCGAGCCAATAAGCCGGCGCGAGCATTACATTAATTTCCCAGATAAACTTTAAAATTTGTAAAATTGTATCGAACTGCAAAGTAACCCATGCGCTTGTTACCACAATCATCGCACCCAGAATTCTTCCGGCCCAGATATAATGTTTCGGACTGCGATTAGGCGCAAGGGGCGTATAAAAATTGTGCATCAGCAGACTTGACGAAGTAAGCATATGGCAATCGACTGTGGAAAGAAGAGCTGCAAGCAGGCATGCAATCATCAATCCAATCAAACCGATATGTAATGAGCCGAGCAGGTCGAGAGCTGCGTGTCCCCAAATCAAATCCGAATGCACGACCTTTCCGCTGTATAGCACAATTGCCGCCAGCCCCAGAAGTGCCCATAAAACAGTACAGAAACGTTTTATAAAATTACCAATCACAACTCCTGACCGGTTCGAAATCTCATCTTTTGCTGAACCTGCCAGGACCGCGCCTGTTGGCTGAACGACAACAGTAATCGCTGCCATAAAAGACAATGTGATAATATAATACCACGTGAAATCGGGAGTTTGAGGTGCGCCGAAAATCTGGAAAAAAGCATCAGGCAGTTTTTGATGAATTACACTAAAGGCGTTTAAAACTCCGCTCCCTCCGTAAGTAGCATTTATTTTTGCCCACGCGAACGGAAGAAGCATAACCGAAAGAAGAATAATAAACACACCCTGAATCAAATCGACAATAAAGGCTGCAAGAACGCCGCCCACAACAGCATAAAGCAAAACAACTACGCAAACAACCCATACAAGAACATCTTTTGAAATATGGGAAATTGTTTTTGCTGGTCGAAGAGTATTTAAAAAAGATAGCCTGCTTTTTTCAGATTGGCTTAAATTTTCAGCAGGAGTTTTGTCGAGCTTATTACGTTCGGCCAATTCTTCGTAGCTGAGTACGTTTGGATTTTCATTTAGTTTGCCTGCGGTAATCAGTTCTGCCTGATACGTTTTTGAATATTCAGCAATATCGGCGGCATTATAAATTGCGATATCTTTCGGCATAATTGCTTCAATGGTTTTTGCCATTGCGTTAAAGCCTACCGCGATAAAAGCCATCATGCCGACTGCTCCAATGAGCGAGTACGTCAGTCCCATTTTAACTGAATCGTAACGTTCAATGAAATAATCGCCAAGAGTAAAGACCCTCATTCTGCGAGGCCAGTGTGTAACTACCCAGTATAATGGTGTCGCGAAAAGATAAAGAAGTGAACTCCATATTCCTGCGATACCATTATTGAATGTTGTTGTCGTAACTCCTACTGCGGTATCTGCACTTGTCGCCTGACCGAAAGCGGCAAAAGTTTGAATAAGTTTGCCGAAACTTCTGCCTGCCAAAAAATAATCTTCCTTGTTTTTTATTCTCCTGGAGGCCCAAAAACCAACCGCGATAATCAGTGAAAAATAAACGACGATTACAACTATATCCGCAATCTCAAGTCCAAACACAAAAAAAACTCCTTTAAAATGTTTGTTTTGTAACCAAAAGATTCAAAACGCGCAAGAATATAATGCTTTATACTATCTTTATATACAGCAAATCATTACATATTAAAAGTGATTTAAATTCATAGTTGTTTTTCTGCAATGTATCTAAAGGAAAATTACTACCCCTAAAAATGCACTATTTTTTATGTTCTAAAACAAGATTATTCCCTCTTGGACTAAAGCCCGAAATAAACTTAAATGTTTTTCAATAATCAAAAATAAATAAAAAAACTACTGCTGGGGGTGTTGGCGTTCTCACTCATTGTGCAAAATATTTCTGCTTATAATGGCTAAGTAAAAAAATTATTAATGAAAGGAACAAAAATGACTAAGAACAGGTTTTCGATAATGGCTGCCTTGATTATGTTGATGGCGGTTTGGATCATCGAACCAAGTAATGCTTTCGCCAGAATTGATGCGAAAACTGTTAATGAAAGAATGAATAAAAGAATAACACACAACGATAGACAAGCTGTTGCAAATAAGAAAAAAGCGCGTGCCGCTGCGTTAAAAAATAAAAGCCGCACTGCTCAAAATATGCAAACTAACTCAACTGAATTACAAGAAAATAATGCAATGGCAATGCCGATGGACCCGAATGCAGCGCCGCACTACTTCGGACCTTATTCAAACTATGCAAATAGTCCGTTGCCGAGCAATGCTGTTCTTGAATGGAACATCATTGCCGAGAATTTGGTACAGCCGGCGCCGATGCCGGGAATGCCAATGTCATCCGTTTCCATGTCGCAGGCATTTATCTATCTGTCTTACGTGCACGGAGCTGTTTACGACGCTCTTGTGTCAATTGAGGGTGGATACAAACCTTACAATTATCAATCTGTGGCTGACCCTAATACATCGCGGGATGCTGCTGTAGCTGCTGCGGCGTACAATATTCTCGTACATTATTTTCCAAACAACCCGCAAAAATCTATGCTTGATGCCAAGTATGCCGATGCGCTTGCTGCCATTCCTAATGGTCCTGAAAAAACTGCCGGCATTACCGTTGGTCAACAAGCTGCTGCTTCTATGATATCGCTTCGCACGAATGATGGACTCGGCGAACCTTCTACTTATATTATACCGCCGCCGGGACCGGGAGTATGGGAACCTACTGCCACAATGCCTGACGGTTCACCTGCGCAACCAATCGATCCCTGGATGGTCAACGTTCGTCCATTCATGCTCAATTCCGCATCACAATTTCGTCCCGCCGCTCCTCCTGCTTTGAATAGTTCCCAATGGGCTGAGCAGATGAATGAAGTCAAATCTATCGGAGCCGCAAACAGTACAATAAGAACCCCGGCGCAGACCGAAGTTGCCCAGTTTTGGACTACAAATATGGTCTTACTGTACAATAAAGCTTTCCGCGATACCGCAGCCCAAAATCAAATGAACCTGCTCGACACTGCTCGGCTGCTTGCGATGGGAAATATGGTTGGTACCGATATCTTAATCGCCGGTTTTGATACTAAATACAATTATAGTTTCTGGCGCCCAATAACCGCCATTCGCCGTGCAGATACCGACGGCAATCCGGCAACTGATCCCGACCCAATGTGGATGCCGCTTATAATGACTCCCAATCACCCCGAATACGTAGCAGGCCATTCAGGTTTTACCTCCGCCCAGGCAGAGGTATTCGCTGATTGTCTTGGCACAACTCAAATTGAAATCGACCTTTCAAGTACCGTAACAGGAACTACAAGGCATTATGCTACCGTTGATATCCTCAAGCAGGAAGTTATTGATGCAAGAACATGGGGCGGAGTTCATTATCGCGGCTCGTCAATTCAGGGAGTGACACTCGGACAGCAGCTTGCGCAATTTGCATTGCAGCAATTCTTCACACCAGCACCTTCCAGAGCCCCGCACGCCGCTATTTCCGGAGGAATCCGAAAGTTCGTTGACTCGCTGCCGGGTTTAGGTTTTGATAACGCAAACAATCTCGGTCAATATATTCCTGTCGCTATTGCGGATGTTAATACTTACCGTGAAAGTGATTACTACGAAATTGCGGTCGTACAGTATCAGGAGCAGATGCACTCCGATTTGCCGCCGACATTGCTTCGCGGCTACGTTCAGCTCGAAACCGCAGCCAATGCCGCAAAGAGCCGCCACATTGCTCTTGTCAATGTGAATCGTGACGGCACAACTTCCCCGATATTACTAAACGGCCAACCTGTTTACGCTGTTGATGATCCTCACTACATGGGTCCTATGATTCTGGCAACCAAAAATAAACCGGCGCGAATTCTGTTTCGTAATCTTTTGCCGACCGGTCTTGGCGGCGATTTATTTATCCCCGTTGATACAACAGTGATGGGTGCCGGTATGGGACCAGATATGAGCGGAATGGGTGAAATGAATCCGCAAATGCCGATGTGTGGTGAAACGCCAAAACCGATGGGCTGCTACTCTGAAAACCGCGCCACGCTGCACCTGCACGGAGGTATCACTCCCTGGATTAGCGATGGTACTCCGCATCAGTGGATTACACCTGCCGGTGAAGACACAGTGTATCCAAAAGGCGTAAGCGTTACGAATGTACCTGATATGCCCGATCCAGGCCCAGGCGCAATGACATTCTTTTACAGCAATCAGCAAAGTGCACGACTCTTGTTCTATCATGATCATTCATGGGGTATAACACGATTGAATGTTTATGCCGGTGAAGCCGCAGGATATTTAATTGCAGATGCCACAGAACAGGCTTTGATAAATAAAGGGATAATTCCTGATAATCAGATTCCATTGATTATTCAGGATAAAACTTTTGTTCCAAATGCTAATGCGCTTTCTAAGCAGGACCCAACATGGGATTCAATGCGATGGGGCGGAATCGGCGATTTGTGGGTTCCTCACGTTTATATGCCCGCACAAAATCCTGGTGACAGCTCTGGCGTTAATCAGTTCGGAAGATGGGCTTACGGCCCATGGTTCTGGCCTCCGACTTTGAACATTGATTTTGGTCCAATCGCCAATCCGTATTATGATGCCAATTGTAATCCTGATAATATGTGGTGTGAGCCGCCGCTTATTCCGGGTGTTCCATTTGTATCTATGGGAATGGAAGCCTTTAACGATACCCCGGTTGTCAACGGAACAGCTTATCCAACAATTACTCTCGAGCCAAAGGCATATCGTTTTCGTATTCTAAATGCCGCAAATGATCGCTTCTTTAATCTTTCAATATATAAAGCCGACGCTAACGGCACAGAAGTTTTTCTCAATCCTGCTGAAGTTGCAGCTGCGCTCGACGACCCCGCAGGAGTATTTCCAACTCCGGTAGCTGGTACAGAGGGACCAAGCTGGATACAGATTGGAACAGAAGGCGGTTTCCTTCCTGCTCCGGTTCTCATTCCTCCTCAACCAACAACTTGGGTAACAGACCCAACTGTCTTTAACGCAGGAAACGTGGACAAGCACTCATTGCTTCTCGGTCCGGCCGAGCGAGCCGATGTTATAGTTGACTTTTCGGCCTTTGCTGGTCAAACCCTCATTTTATACAACGATGCACCTGCCGCATTCCCGGCTCGTGATCCGCGATACGATTATTATACAGGCAATCCGGATTTAACAGATACTGGCGGCGCTCCTCCGACGCTTCCCGGATATGGACCAAATATTCGTACCGTTATGCAGATTAAAATTGCTGCATCAACCCCCGCAGCAGATTATAATCTTGCCGCTCTCGAGAATGCTTTCGCACACAAGGCTGACGGTTCTGGCGTTTTCGAAAGTTCTCAAAATCCGATTATTGTCGGACAAAGTGCGTATAATTCTGCTTATGGCACATCGTTCAATACAAATGGTCCGAACGCAGGTCTTGCACAGATATTCGATTTCTCCTTAAACTTCAAAACACTTTCTGCTGGTGCTTCAGGACCTTCCTTAACTATGCCGCTTCAGCCCAAAGCCATTCAGGATGAAATGGGAGAGGCGTTCGAAAAGGAATATGGAAGAATGAGCGGAAATTTAGGCTTGGAAGTACCTCTGACTCAAGCCGGAACTCAGCAAAATCTCATTCTATATCCTTACGTCAACCCTGCCAGCGAAATCTTTAATGGAATAGAGCTGCCGCCGGGAGTTCTCGACGTAGAACCTATCAGCAGTGCTAATGACGGTACGCAGTTATGGAAAATAACACATAACGGTGTCGATACTCATCCTATTCATTTCCATCTGTTTGACATCCAGCTCATTAATAGGGTTGGATGGGATGGCATTATTCGCAGACCTGAACTCAATGAACTTGGCTGGAAAGATACAGTCAGAATCAGTCCGCTGGAAGATACCATTGTCGCTATGAGGCCGATCATGCCGAAGAGTCCCTTCGGATTACCCGACAGCATTCGACCGCTCAATCCTATGATGCCTGTTGGTTCAACTGCCATGTTCAACAGCACTGACGCATATGGAAATCCAATTAATCCGCCAATTACCAATGAGATAGTCAACTTTGGATGGGAATATGTTTGGCACTGTCATATTTTAAGTCATGAAGAGATGGATATGATGAGGCCGATGTCCGTAAATGTATCTCGTTTCATTGCCGATGCGCCGGTATTAACCGCACTGTCGGCAGGTACACAGGCGAATCTTTCATGGACAGACGGTACAATTGAAACCGATCCTTTGACATTAGGAAATCCGAAAAACGAAATTGGTTTCCGAATTGAACGAGCCGATGTTATCAATGGAGTTATCGGAGCATACTCACTTATCGGTGGAGCGCTTGCAAACCAGACCACCTATTCCGACACTTCCATTGCTCAGGGTATGACGTACAGTTACAGAGTTATTGCATTCAACGCAGCAGGTGATTCTGGTTCCAATGCTGTAACCGTTTCTTTCGGCGCAACTGCACCGGCTGCTCCGACAAATTTGGCAGCGGCATTGCAAACAATGTCGAGTATCGGTTTGAGCTGGACTGATAACGCAAACAATGAAACAGGCTTTACTATCCAGAGAGCTACAAATGCTTCGTTCACATCAGGCTTGGTCACATATACAGCCAATGCCAACGCGACGAGTTATTTAAACAACAGTGGTGTCTCGTTGAGAACGACATATTATTTCAGAGTGCGAGCAATCAATTCGGTTGGTACTTCTGCATGGTCGAACACCGTTTCGGTTCGCGTTGCTGAGCCTGCGGACCCGACTACTTTGACCGCAATGCCGTCTGCACCTGCCGCAAATCCTTTGACGATTACACTCAACTGGATAGACACATCCGGAATTGAAACGGGATTCGTTATTCAAAGAGCCACAAATAATGCGTTTACTGCAAATCTTACAACTTTGTCTGCTCCTGCCAATACATCAGGTGGTGCGACAAGTTACGTCGATAATACTGTTGTCCTCAATACGCTTTACTATTACAGAGTAAGAGCAGTTAATGGCGCTATCGTATCTGCCTGGACTAATACTGCTTCTGCAAGCGTTACGAATACCAGTACTATTCCCGCTCCGACAAACCTGGTCGCGATGCTGCAAACAATATCAAGCATCAATTTGACCTGGACTGATAACGCAACTAATGAAACCGGCTATACTATCCAGAGAGCGACAAATTCAACTTTCACTGCAGGACTGGTAACATATATTGCCGGTGCGAACGCAGCGGGTTACTTGAATAACAGCGGTGTTGCTCTCGGCACAACTTACTATTTCAGAGTACGTGCAACCAATGCTGCGGGCACATCTGCATGGTCGAACACCGTTTTGGTTCGAGTAGTATATCCGGCAGACCCCACAACCTTGACAGCGACGCCGTCAGCACCGACTGCCAATCCTATTACGATTACACTTCAATGGACAGACACCTCAGGCATTGAAACAGGTTTTGTTATCCAGAGAGCGACAAACTCTTCGTTCACAACAGGACTGACAACCTTCTCTGCTCCTGCAAATACCGCAGGCGGCGCTACGAGCTATGTCGATAATTCCGTTGTAATTGACACGCTCTATTATTACAGAGTACAAGCGGTCAATGGCGCAATTCCTTCGCTTTGGACCAACACAGCTTCTGCAACAGTAGGTGCGTCAACGCCTGTTACGGTAATTATCGACAATGGCCAGACCGGTACTTTCTCAACAGGTACATGGGCACCATCAGGTGCGCCAAACCCGTATGGGACAAATTCTGTTTGGAGCTATAGCGGCGCTACTTACACATGGTCGTTTACTCCTGCAGTTTCTGGAACATACCGCGTTTCAATGTGGTGGACGGCTCTTGCAAGTCGAAGTACAAGTGTGCCGGTCAGAATTTGGAACGGCGGAACTATTGCGAATTTGACCGTTAATCAGACGCAGAACGGCGGAATGTGGAATGTCCTTGGACAATATCCATTTAATGCAGGTACGACTTATAGGATAACTATAACGGCACCAAATGGAAGTCCGCCAAGCACAAGCGCAGATGCTGTTAGATTCGAAAAAATGTAAATCTGACATATTTTATTAACAAATAAGCCGGGTCTGTAAATAGGCCCGGCTTTTTTTGTTAAAATCCCATCACCTTCAACCTTCATTTTAAGAGTAGGAAAAACCTTTATTTTTGCAATTGAACCGTTATTTAAGCACTGCCAGTTTAATTGTTTCGTAGGAAATATAAGATACGAAAGAATCGGAAATTGATTAGTTTAAGGAGTAATAAAATGGCCGAAATTTATGAAAATACGCCGGAAATGCGTGAAGAAAAAGCTTATTTATGGGGCTATGTAAGTGTTGGAATCTTGTGTGCCGTAGCGGTAGTTTTGTCGATTATCGGGTTGGCAAATTACAGCCTTTTGGCATCAGCGGTAGCAGTGATAATGCTTGCAATAGTGTTTTTGCTGGAAGGCGGAACAATGGTGAGATTCTTCCAAATGTCAAACCGCAAAAGAGAAAGCGGAATGCAAACCGTTGAATTAAGTGCGGAGGTAATAGGAGGTGTAGCGGGACTCGTGCTGGGTATTTTGGCGTTGATAGGCTATATTCCTGTAACCTTAATAGCCATTGCGGCGATCATCTACGGAGCGGCATTAATTTTGGGTTCGGCATTTGCACCAACTTTAAGCTCTGCAGGTGCAGGAGTTGATAGGCAATCGACATTCGAAATTTTAATCGGTGTAGCTGGATTAACATTGGGGATACTTGCCATACTTGATATCAACCCGCTTGTGCTGAGTCTAATAGCGATAATCATTTTATCGTTAGGCGCTTTTATGACAGAGACAACACTAAAGAATAAAGTTTCGAGGCTTTATTTACATAAATAAGCTCTATCACGCACGCAAAAACAGCCCATAACAGAAAAAGCTATGGGCTGTTTTTTTATGTATTATTGTGTTGCTTTCCGTGTTTTTCAATGTTTTTTATCATAGAAATTGTGCGATTAGAAGTTATACTAATACCTATAAATATAATAGGGAACGAAAATATGAATACCGCTAAAATTGAAAAAGCTTACGAACTCGCAAAGGAAAAATATTCTGCTTTAGGCATCAATACTCAAAAAGCAATATCAGGACTTTCTAAAATAGCAATATCTCTGCACTGCTGGCAGGGCGATGATGTTGGTGGATTTGAAAAAACTGGTGCCGAACTCAGCGGCGGAGGCATTCAATCCACAGGCAATTATCCCGGAAAAGCAAAAACTATTGACCAATTAAGGCAGGACATAGATAAAGCGCTGGAGTTAATACCAGGCAGACATCGATTAAATCTCCACGCCTGCTATTTGGATAATGGAGGCAAATTTGTTGAACGCGATCAAATAAACATAAAGCATTTCCAAAGCTGGATTGACTGGGCAAGGCAAAGAAAAATCGGCCTTGATTTTAATCCGACTTTTTTCTCTCATTCCAAAGCTGATGATGGTTTCACATTGAGTCATTCTGATAAAGGAATAAGAGAGTTTTGGATTCAGCACGGAATCGCATGCAGAAAAATAGCTGAACAAATTGGCAAAAAACTCGGTTACACAACTGTAACTAATTTCTGGGTTCCAGATGGTTATAAAGATATTCCTATAGACAGGAAAGCTCCGCGAGAAAGACTTGCTGATTCTCTCGATAAAATTTTCAAATATAAAATAAATCCCAAATACAATCTTGACGCTGTGGAAGGAAAGCTTTTTGGAATCGGTTCTGAAAGTTATGTTGTCGGTTCCCATGAATTTTATATGGGATATGCCGCGACACGCAAAAAATTATTATGTCTTGATGCGGGACATTTTCATCCCACTGAGGTTATTTCGGATAAGATTTCATCAGTGCTGACCTTTCTCGACGAGATACTTTTGCACGTCAGCAGGCCGGTTCGATGGGACAGCGACCACGTTGTTATTCTTAATGATGAGCTTTATGCGATCAGCCAGGAACTCATACGCGGCGGATATCTCGACAGAGTGCATATCGGCCTTGACTTTTTCGATGCCAGTATCAACCGTATTGCTGCGTGGGTTATTGGTACACGTTCAATGCTGAAATCACTTCTTGCGGCCTTGCTCGAGCCGATTACCGTTTTAAAACAAATGGAAGTTAAAGGCGATTATACCAAAAGACTGGCTTTACTCGAAACTCTCAAAACATTGCCATTTGGTGCGGTATGGGATTATTACTGTCTGAAGAACGATGTTCTGCAGGAAACCGACTGGATGCAGGAAGTCCAAAAGTACGAGTTGAAGGTATTAAACAACCGTATTTAAATACTATATTTTAGCATATCATTACGCTGCAATTCCTCTTTTTGAGCTTGTTTTACACTGCGCGAAAAAAATCTGAAACAATTTAAGATGTTTACCCCGATAGACACCCATCTCCTTCAGACGTATAAATTACAAAACGAATGTAGAACTTTTTTAGGAGAAAAGCTATGTGTGAAAACAAAAAATTAGTTTATGCCATCACGTTCTTTCTTGTTATCGGAACCGCCTTGGCGGCGAAAGAAGATAAACAGAGAGACAAGATGTACAAGAGCGGAATGAGCGGAAAAAGCAGTATGCTTATCAGCGGTGACAAAATTATGGGAAAGGATGTCACAAATAATATGGATGAAAAGCTCGGAACAGTCAACGAACTGATAATCAATCAGAATAATGATGATGTCCAGTACGTGCTTGTTTCGTCTGAAGGGATGCTTCATCCGGTGCCGTGGAAAGCGATAAAATGCGGCGATAAAGATGCAAATGCTGCCGCCGATACCGGCGAAAGTCGGGAAAAGAAAATCACTCTCAATATGAGCAGAGACCAGTTCCATCAGGCTCCAACTGTCGAATCGGCAGATATTGAACAGTTAAGCGATTCATCTCTGAAACAAAGAGTTGACAGCTTCTATTCATCGCAGATGGAAGGAACATGGGACAAGATGAAATCTGAAGCCAAAGAGAGAATGCCTTCTGCATTGAAGGAAGGAACAGGAACATCTGAAACTCAGGGACAGGCAACCCTTCTGAAGTTCTCTGATATAAAAGGTTTGGATGTTCAAAATCTAAATGATGAGAAAATCGGGTCGATCAGTGATATTGTTGTTGACAGTCGCAGAGGAAACTTGGCTTACACGCTTGTTAATTTCGGCGGTATGCTGGGTGTAAGAGAGAAATCAGCAGCCGTGCCGTGGTCAGCAATTTCAATTCAGCCCGATGGTTCGCTTGCAAGGCTCGATGCAACAGAGGATAAGCTTCAAACTGCCGCTTTAACAGAATCGGGAAATATCAGCGAGCTTAATCAAAGGCAGTTCGCACAGCGTGTCCATGAAGTCTTTGGCGCTGAACCGTATTGGCAGATCTATGGTTTCGAAGCACCTGGCGAAAGCGGAACGCAGCAGCCACATAAGGAAATGAAAAAAGAAGGGAAAGATCGGATACAGCAGCGTAAAGAACGTATTGAAGAGCAGGAAGGATCTTTTTAAAGACTAAGGTAGTGATGTGTTTAAGACCGGAAAGTCTTTATAGAAGATTCGAGTTCTTACATACACTATCTTTTAAGAGTGCTGTTTAGCACAGTGGCAGGATTGCTCAAGAGCTGTCCTGCCACATTTTTAACCAATGAAAGGAACACATTATGGCAAATACATCAGCGGAAAATCTCAGTCAGGAAATCGAAGATTTGAAAAAAGACATAGGCAGGCTTCAGAAGGATTTTACTTCGAAACTCGAAACTGTCAGTGCAACAAGTAAGGAAAAATTAATGGAAACCAAAGAAAGAGTTAAAGAAGCGATTGATTCTTTGCGAAATCAGATTTCTCAAAAAGCCTCCGGCGCGTACGATAATATCAAAGAGCACAGCAATGTAGCGCTGGATAAAAGCAGGCAGACCATCGGAGAAAAACCGGTAACAGCGGTAATGGTAGCGTTTTTCGCGGGCGCGTTAGTCGGTCTTTTTTCCCATAAATGCAAATGAGCCTATACAAAAAAATTACACCTATACTTGACGATCTGTTCCATATTTTTGTGGATGCAGTTCTTGTCAAAGTGGAAGGCGAAACGAAAACGCTTAAGAGGAGATTTACCAAATGGATGATAATGTGGACGTATTATGCGTTCGCATTATCATTAGTGCTCATTGGCTTGATATTCCTCGGATGGGCTTTGTTTACAATGCTCGCATTATCCGTAAGCGCACATGCTGCCGCATTAATCGTGGGTGGGATTATTTTTGTGCTCGGCACGGTTATGATGTTTATGGTTGTGGTAAATCTTATGCGCTGATTTATGGATATATCACAAGCGAAAAGAGCGGCGGCTGTTTCAGCGGTTAAACTGGTTGAAAACCATTCAATAATCGGCCTCGGCTCTGGTTCGACCATGGAGTTTTTCACACAGGAGCTGGTAGCCAGAATAAAAGAGACAAACGATGACATAAAAGCTGTCGCGACCTCTTATGAGGCGCAATTCCTCGCTTATAAATACAATATACCTTTATTGAATCTGCAAAATGTTGATAAACTTGCGATGACGGTTGATGGTGCTGACGAGGTGGATAAAAATGGCGATTTAATTAAAGGTAAAGGCGGAGCGCAATTACTTGAAAAAATCATTGCATCGCTCTCGCAGCGTTTTATTATCATTGCCGACCACACCAAAATTGTAGATTCTTTAGGTAAAAACTCGCCTGTACCGATAGAGGTTCTGCCGCCCGCTATTAGACTCGTCCAGCAAAAACTCGGTTCGCTTGGATGTACCATTTCAATACGAACCGGCAGCGGCAAAGTCGGACCTGTCATAACAGATTTGGGAAATCTAATAATAGATGCCAAATTCGATGAAATTAAAGATGCTCACAAACTTGACAGCGATTTGAATAACATTCCAGGCGTCGCAGGTCACGGTTTGTTCGTAAATATGGCCCGGCAGGTTATAATCGGATTTATACAGGATGCAGCAATCAAAGTAAAAACCATCGATTTTAGAAATGACTAAATCTCGACCGAAGTCAGCCCTTCCTGAATGGCATATTTTGTCAATTGTGCAACATTATTAATATTAAGTTTTTCCATTACCCGCAGCCGGTGTGCCTCAACAGTCTTTGGGCTGATATGCAGGCTTTGACCAATTTGTTTGGTTGTTTTCCCTTCAGCCATAAGCTGTAGAACCTGTCTTTCTCTTTTCGTCAAAGTATAGAAGACAGAATTATTTTCTTCAGGCGAAGTACGTACGAAATTATCAACCAACACATCTGTTATGGCTGGACTCAAATATGTTTTGCCTGACATAACTGTTCGTATCGCGGTTGACAATTCATCGTATTCGCAATTTTTAGGTAAATATCCTGCCGCACCTGCTTTGAACATTTCACTAACGAATTTTTTCGCCGAATGCATTGAAAGCCCGATTACCTTGATATTAGGAAAATCCCGCGTTATTTCACGGCAGGTATCCATACCATTGATATCCGGCATCGATATGTCCATCAGAATAATATCAGGATTCAAGTCTCTGACCATCTGAATAGTCGTAAGCCCGTCCTTTGCCTGACCAATTACTTCCATATCCTCTTCCTGCTGCAAAGATCTTCGCAGCCCGTCTCGTACTATCGCGTGGTCGTCTGATAAGAAAATTTTTATAGCCATTTTTTCCCCTAAGAAAAGTTGATTGATTCTAATATGTTAAAACAAATTTTTCCTTAAGGAAATTCCTCCCTTTAAACAAGTGATTTGCTGGTTTCACATAATTAAATTATCTCTTATCCTATTTGAAAAGATGCGAGGTAATTAAATGTGGCGAAAATGGCTTCCGTGGAAATATGTATTTCGAAAGTTGGCACTATATCATGGTTTTGCCGACCCCATAACCGTGTTGTCCCATATAAGACGTTTTTCGCAGCCGGCCGAAGTTAATGAACCTATCGAGCTTCTGCGGGCCGGTGTAGTTTTCCACGCAAGAGGCCTTATTAATGGCAGGGTCATTCAGCATAACATGGATTGGATTTGGCCTTACTGGATAAATCGCCAGTTCAACCCGCAAAATGAAGCTTTCATTCCAGGTGCAGTTTCATTTTCTCATGTAAACCTCAGCGGCCGCAACTGGACAGCCGTGGGAGTTCCCGATTACGCTAACTACCCCATAGTTGACCCTCGCGGCCTTGTAACCCCGTTTTGGGATGGGTGGTCTATCGACGCCTGGTTTATAACAGACAAAGGTGAAATAATCGCTCCCTGCCAAATGCAGGACGTTGAACAAACTCTGGATATGAGCGACGGACTTTCAATCATAACTCGTTTTCAAACAGCCGACATCCAGTTTCAAAATAAAACCCAGGCCGATTGGATTGAAGAAAAATTGGTATGCCGGATTCAATATTCCTGCACCTCCAAATCTCCCGCGAAACTTGCGATATCACTTCGACCCTATAATCCCGAAGGAATTAGTTTCATACACAATATCATTTTCAGCAAAGAAAATATTAGCTGGAAAATAGACAATAAGCGTGACATTTTGCTTGATAAGGCTCCTCACAAGCATTTAGTTTCGGATTATCATCATGGCGATGTCTCGCTCAAAAAAGAAGATGAAAAGGAAAATGAAAAAATTGAATGCAGTGTGGGAATGGCCACCGCCGCCGCAATATATGACCTTCAGCCGGGGGTCGAATTTAATATCAACGCCGTAATACCTCTTAACGGCAAAAAAAATAATATCAGTCAGATAAATTATTTCGCAAAAGGCTCGGGTGATGATTTATGGAAATGGTCGCTCAAACAATATTGCAAATTAAATTTGCCGTGGGGAAATATCCAATACGTTTATGATGCCGCCATCAGGTCGGTCATTTTGCATTCACCCGGCGAAGTATATCCCGGCCCATTTACATACAAAAGATTCTGGTTTAGAGATGCGGCATTAATTCTAAATGCGATTATCAGTGCCGGAATGATTAAGAGAGCCGAAAAAATCATAGATGGTTTTTTCGCAAAGCAGACAGCGTTCGGATATTTTCATTCGCAGGAGGGCGAATGGGATTCCAACGGCCAGGTGCTTTGGATTATTAATAAGTATTGCCAATTAACAGCGGCAAAGCCGAAGAATGAATGGCTCCAGCCTGTCATAAAAGGTGCCAAATGGATAATCCGCAAACGCATTTCAACCGGCCAAAATACACCAACTGCCGGACTCCTCCCGGCGGGCTTCAGCGCCGAGCATTTAGGCCCGAGCGATTTTTATTATTGGGACGATTTTTGGGCTGCTGCCGGTTTATACGCCGCCGCGCAAATGCTTGAAGGAACTCAGTATTCATCAGACGCTAAACATTTTCACGACCAGGCTGAAGATATGACAGCTTCGATTGAAAAAAGTCTTTTATTATGTCATCAAAGAATCGGCAGACCCGCTATCCCTGCTTCTCCGCATCGCCGTTTGGATTCAGGAGCCGTAGGTTCTCTCGCCGCTTGTTTTCCAACCGAATTATTCAATGCTTCAGATGAACGCGTCAAAGATACCGCCGAATATTTAATGCAAAATTGTATCGTGAAGGATTGCTTTTATCACGAAATCAGTCATTCAGGTGTAAATCCATACCTCACTCTGCATTTGGCACAGGTGCTTATGCGAGCAGGCGACATAAGGTTTGTTAATCTTGTAAAGGGTATCGCGGCTTTAGCTTCACCTACAGCCCAGTGGCCCGAAGCTGCTAACCCGAGAATCGGTACAGGATGTATGGGGGATGGTCAGCATATATGGGCAAGCGCAGAATGGATAATGATGATAATTAACTCGTTTGTACTGGAAGAAGATAAAAAGCTTATAATAGGTAAAGGCGTCTTTCCGGATTGGCTCAAACAGGGAACTAAGTTTTCAATCGGCCCGGTTTCAACTTCTTTCGGCCCGGTAAATATAAACTTCAGTTGCGATGAAAAAATTTCAGTAAATTGGCAGGGACAATGGTTCGCAGTGGAGCCGAAAATTGAAATTGCGGTACCCGGCTATAAAAATATAACATCCGCCGCAGGAAAGAATAATATCGAATTAGAGGCAATTTAGATGAATATCCTGATGATGACAAATACGTATTTGCCTCATGTCGGAGGAGTAGCCAACTCTGTTTCTCTGTATACAAGCGAGTTGCGTAAACTTGGTCATCATGTTATGGTCGTCTCGCCGCGCTTCGAAGGAGATTTACAGGATGAAAAGGATGTGATAAGAATCCCCGCGATTCAGCATTTTAATGGAAGCGATTTTTCTGTTATACTTCCCATCCCCGGTTTTCTCGATGCGCATCTGAAAGATTTCAAGCCTGATATCGTGCATTCTCATCATCCATTTTTTGTCGGCGGCATTGCGGTTCGAATAGCGACAAAATATAATGTCCCGCTCGTTTTTACTCAGCATACCCGGTACGAGCATTATGCGCATTATGCAGGTTACATTCCGAGGATGAAACAGTTCCTGATTAATTTATCTACTGGTTACGCGAATATGTGCGATGTAGTAATAGCGCCAAGCGAGAGTTTTGCGCAAATCCTGAAGGATCGCGGCGTAACAGTGCCGATAGAAGTAATCGCGACAGGTGTAAATATCGAAAAATTCCGCATTGGTGACGGCCGGAAAATCCGAAAACAGCTCAATATTCCCGAGTACGCGTTTGTCGCTGGTTTTACCGGAAGGCTTGAACAGGAAAAAAATCTCGAATTTCTCTCCAAAGCGGTCGCAATGTTTTTACACCAAAACAGCAAGGCGCATTTCCTCGTTGTCGGTTATGGTGCAGTGGAAGAAAGCCTTAAAGAAATTTTTTATGTGGAAGGACTGCGGGACAGGGTACATTTTGCAGGTAAACTCACTGGTAATGACCTGATTGATGCCTATCATTCGATGGATGTGTTTGTCTTTTCTTCGAAGACGGAAACGCAGGGGATGGTACTCGCTGAAGCAATGGCCGCAGGTGTTCCCGTTATTGCGATTGATGCGGCAGGTGTACGGGAAGTTGTTAAAGATGGCTTCAATGGACATTTAATTACAAATGAAAACATCGAATATTTTGCCTGGGTTCTTTCGGAGACCAGCCATTTGCCGCAGGAAAAATTAATCAACTTCCGGCAAGCCGCAATCGAAACAGCGGATAATTTTAAAGTTTCAAACTGCATCAGCAAAATAACTTCTGTTTACCAGCAAGTAATCCAAAACACAACACCGCAACTCGTTAGAGATGAATCCGCATGGAAAACTGCGATAGAACAAATCAAAGCAGAATGGAATTTGCTTGCCAATTTTACTTCAGCGGTCGGAGAAGCGTTATACAAGGACAATACGAGATAATTAAACTATGCTTGGAAGAATAGAAATATTTATTAGAGGCATACAGAGAAAATTTAATCGTTCTAATTTCCTGGTAAATTTTTTTGGTTTGTCTTCGCAGACAAAATACCGTCAGGGCAAAGGACTTGTCCTGATTCAAATAGATGCGCTTCCCAAAATAGAGCTTGAAAATGCGCTATCGACCGGCAGGATGAAATTTCTAAAAAAACTGCTCGACCAGGGATACAGACCTTATACATTATATACCGGAATGCCGTGCAGCACAGCTTCAGTTCAGGCGGAACTTTTTTATGGTGTCAAATCAGCAGTTCCTGCTTTTGGTTTCTTCGATTATGAAACTAATCGGCCTTTAGTAATGTTCAATCCGCAGGACGCCGGTGAAATCGAAAGACGCCTTGAAAAGCAGGGCAAAGGGCTTTTTGCCGAAGGAAGCGCGTATTCAAACATTTACACAGGCGGCGCAAAGGAATCGCATTTTTGTATTTCAAACCTTGATGCTGCCGGTATTTTAAAAAACAGGTATCCATTGGGATTTATTGTTCTTGCGCTTCTGCACATGTTCAGCTTGATTCGAACTGCTTTTCTGATGATATTCGAGTTGTATCTTGCGATAATCGATTTTGTCAGCGGAATAATTGACGGTAAGGATTTTAGAAAGGAATTGAAGTTTATTCCTTCACGAGTTGCGATTTGTATCGTCCTTCGTGAATTGATTACGATTGGAACTCAAATTGACATCGCAAGAGGGCTTCCAATCATCCATTTGAATCTCGTAGGTTATCACGAACAATCCCACAGACGCGGACCCAATTCAGGCTTTGCACGCTGGACTCTCAAAGGAATAGACAGTTCAATCAAAAGAATCTGGAAAGCCGCTCACAGGTCAAACCTCAGAGATTACGAAGTTTGGATATATTCCGACCACGGGCAGATGGATACGATACCTTATGAGAAGGCATTCGGAAAAATTGTGCAAAAGTCGGTTGAAGAAGTTTTTGCGCAAACCGATGAATTGATTCATTTTCATAGCTATGAAAAAGTCGGGTTCCTCGCAAGGGCGGGAATGCAGAGAAATAAATTTACATCAAAAGTATTTACGCCTATAGCCGTTGACGAAACAATCAGGCCGCTGCTCATTGCACTTGGCCCCATTGGCCACATCTATCTCGATAAAAAAGCGACCCTCGAAGAAAAGCAGATTATCGCTCAAAAATTAGTTCAGCACGCGCATATTCCTATAGTGATTATTCCCTGCATTGACCAAAAAGCTCAGGTTTGGACAGATAAGGAAAATTATTACATACCGGAAGATGCGAAAAAATTAATTGATCCGGATCTGCCTTATTACGATGAAATGGTACAGGATTTTTTAACATCCTGTTGCCGGCTGGATGTAGGAGATTTGTTAATCTACGGCTGGGACGAAAATAAAAATGTTTATTATAGCTTTGCGAATGAAAATGGTTCGCACGGCGGCCTTCGTGGAATTGAAACAGAAGCGTTCGCGTACCTGCCGCATAGCACGAATATTAAAGGACTGGAGAAAGGTTATATTAGGCCGCTTGATTTAAGAGAAACTGCTCTTGAACTGTTGCATAAGGATTATAGACAGAAACCATACCGCTCTGCAATATCAAAGGACACATTGCGGATAATGACTTATAACGTTCACGGCTGTGTAGGTGTCGATGGCGCATTATCACCGGCTCGAATCGCGAAAGTTATTTCACAATATGAACCGGATATAGTTGCATTGCAGGAGCTTGATGTCGGCCGAAGCCGGTCAGGAAAAGAAGACCAGGCGAAAATAATCGCGCATATCCTGAATATGGAGCATCAATTTAACCCCACCGTAAAATTGGAAGAAGAAGCGTTCGGCGACGCTGTTTTAAGCATTTATCCTATGCAGCTTATTAAAGCCAATCCGCTCTCGATAAAACCCCGATTTTCATTTCTCGAACCGAGAGGCGCGCTTTGGATTCGTATTAATTTTCAGAAAACTCCAATTCAATTTATTAATACGCATCTTGGCTTAAACGGCCCCGAGCGTATTATGCACACTGAAGAGTTAATGGGTGAAAACTGGCTCGGCAGCAATGCCTGTACTAATCCCGTGATTATGTGCGGAGATTTTAATGCTCTGCCAGGCTCCCAGATTTTCAAAACTATCGGCAAAAGATTACGAAGCGCTCAGTCGCAGTCAGGATTGAACAAGCATAAAAGCACATGGTTCGGACGTTGGCCGATGCTGTGCATTGACCACATTCTCGTCAGTCCGGAATTTGAGATTGTGAAAATTGAAGTCGGCGATAGTTACCTCGCAAGACTTGCGTCCGACCACAGGCCTCTAATCGCCGATATTAAAATCAAAAAAATATAGTTTGAAACATTTATAATTTGGGTTACTTTATCATAATGACCAAAAGAGCAAGTGGAATTCTGCTGCATATAACATCCCTGCCGTCAGGATACGGCATCGGAGATTTCGGCCCACAGGCTTATAAGTTCGCCGACTTTCTCAAACAAAGCGCACAAACATACTGGCAGATTTTACCTTTGACCCCGCCGCATATTGATACCGGCTTGTCGCCTTATGATTGTCTCTCCGCATTCGCGGGCAATACTATGCTCATAAGCCCTGATTTATTATACAAATCCGGCCTGCTCAAAAAAAACGATATAGCTCAAATCCCCGATTTTCAAGGCTCCGAAGTATTTCACTACAAAACAAAAATTCTAAATATCGCCGTTTCTAAATTTAACAGGTTCAATGACGAATACGCAGACTTTTGTACCCAAAATAAATATTGGCTTGAAGATTACGCTCTTTTCGTCGCTTTGGCTGGCAGGCTCAAAAACTTTGATTGGCCGAAATGGCCGAAAATCAAGCCAGACCATAATCTGAAATTGGCTATCGAAAAAGAAAAAGTCCTGCAATTTATTTTTTTCCGGCAATGGTTCGCCTTAAAGCAATATTGCAATACCCGCGGAATCAAAATCTTTGGCGATATTCCGATTTATGTCTCATACAAAAGCGCCGATGTTTGGGCACATTCCGAAATATTCAAATTGAACAAATCGAAAAAGATGATTTTCAAATCCGGCGTTCCTCCAGATTATTTCAGCAGGACAGGCCAGTTATGGGGCAATCCGATTTATAAATGGGATTACATCAAAAAAACAAATTACGATTGGTGGATGCAGCGAATAAATCAAAATTTAAAATTGTTCGATGTCGTCCGCATTGACCATTTCAGGGGGCTTGTAAAATTCTGGCAGGTTCCTGCAAGCCAAAAAACCGCCATAAAAGGCAAATGGCTCCCCGGCCCCTCCGAAGATTTTTTCAAAGTGCTTTTCAAAAATTTTCCAGATGCGAATATAATCGTCGAAGATTTAGGGCTTATCACTCAGGATGTCAGGGACTTGATAAAAAAACTCAATCTCACCGGTATGAAGGTGCTGCAATTTGCGTTTAGTGATTGTTGCGGCAAAAGTCCATTCCTTCCACACAATTATACCGAAAACTGCATTGTTTACACTGGAACTCACGACAACAATACAACCAAAGCCTGGTTCCAGAATGAAACATCGCCGGAGAAAAGAAAAAATCTTTTCGCATATCTCGGCAGAAAAATTTCTGCCAAAGAACTGAATTCCGAAATGATAAAACTCGCGATGAGTTCTGTCGCTCGCACAGCTATAATTCCAATACAGGATTATTTAGATATGGGGCAGAACGGCCGTATGAACAATCCCGCCTCAAAAAAAGGTAATTGGCAATGGAGATTGAAGGAAGGACTGCTAACAAGAAAATTAGCCCACAAAATTTTTAATATCACAACAGTTTATGGCCGCGCAAAATAATCAATTTATTTAATCAATAGCAGGTAAAACCCTTATATTAATTTTAATCCGATTGATATAAGATTAAGCGTATAAATGAAAGGCAGTTTTATGCTCATAAGCGCTAAATACCTCACAAATTATAAAATCGAATCAAAAGACGGCAACATCGGCCAAGTCCACAGTTTCCTGTTCGACGATGAAAAATGGATTATCAGGTATCTCGTTGTCGATATCGGCAATTGGCTCACCGGCCGAAAAGTTCTCATCGTCCCGTCTGCTCTCGGTAAGCCCGAAGGACAGGATCGCGTTTTCCCTGTCGAACTGTCAAGAGAAGAAATCAGCAAAAGTCCCGACATTTCAACCGACCAGCCTATTTCAAGACAGCAGGAACACGAACTGCACAAATATTATAATTGGGCGGCTTACTGGGGTGGTCCTCTCGGCCTTGCCGCAACACCAATTGGGCCGGTACCGATCCCGAAAGAAACTCAAACTCCGGTTGGTATTGCCGAAGAAAATCATCTTCGAAGCACAAAGGAAGTCATTGGATACACTTTGCACGCCTCCGATGGCAAAATTGGTCGCGTCGATGATTTCATAATTCATCAGGAAAACTGGATCATCAGGTATATGGTCGTCGATACGACTCATTGGATTGCCGGAAAAAAAGTTTTAATCCCGCCGGACTGGATAAAGGAAATTAGCTGGTCGCATGCGGAAGTATCTGTTGATGTTTCAAAAGAAACCGTGAAAAAAAGTCCCGAGTTCAATCCTGCTGCTCCGGTAAATCGTGAATATGAAATTCGGCTTTACGATTATTATGGCCGCCCGAAATACTGGTCCCCGCGTTAAGCAGCAGATCTATGCCGATACATAACAGCGATATAGCCGATATATTCAGTCAAATTGCAGACTTCCTCGAAATATTGGGCGACAATCCGTTCCGCATCCGCGCATACCGAAACGCCTCGCGAACCGTCGGCAGTTTTTCCAAAAACATTTCCGATATGATTGCCAATAACGAAGACCTCACCCAATTCCCCGGAATCGGAAAAGATTTAGCAGGCAAAATCAGGGAAATCGTCGAAACCGGAACTCTCGATTTTATGGAAAGGCTCAGGAAAAAACTCCCGTCCGAATTAATAAAGCTGATGAACATCGCAGGCCTCGGCCCCAAAAAAGTCGCAAAACTCTACAAAGAGCTTGGCATAACAAATATCGAACAATTGAAAAAAGCGATTGATTCACAAAAAATATTCGAACTCGAAGGCTTCGGCGAAAAAACCGCGCAAAACATCATCGAAGAAATAAACCGCCTCGAGCAGAAAGAGTCGGAAAGGTTTATGATTTCCGCCGCGCAGCAATACGCGCAATCCATAGTCGAATATCTAAAGAAAGCCGAAGGAATAAACGATGTTTCAATCGCAGGCAGCCTGCGCAGACGCCGCGATACAATAAGAGACATCGATATCCTCGTAACCTGCGAAAATTCTGCGAAAGTTATGGAACATTTTGTAAAATATGATGAAATCCAGAAAGTTTTATCAAAAGGCAAAACAAAAAGCACAGTCCTGCTCCGCTCCAATTTGCAGGTCGATGTCCGCGCAGTCCCGCAGGAAAGTTTCGGCTCCGCTCTGCAATATTTCACAGGCTCCAAGGAACACAGCATCGAACTTCGCAAAATCGCGATTAAAAAAAAATATAAACTTAATGAATACGGCGTCTTCAGCGGCGATAAGCAAATCGCTGGCAAAAAAGAAGAGGACGTTTATAAATCCCTCGGCCTTCCCTATATCGAGCCTGAACTTCGCGAAAACCGTGGCGAAATTGAAGCCGCTCTAAATGGTAAATTGCCAAACCTCATCACCTTCGGCGACATCAAAGGCGACCTGCACATGCACAGCAATTACACCGATGGCCATGCCTCAATCGCACAAATGGCGCAAGTCGCAAAGAAAAAAGGCTACAGCTACATCGCCATCACCGACCATTCCCAGCACATTACCGTCGCCGGCGGTTTAAAACCTCATGATTTAAAAAAGCAAATCAGCGAAATCAACAAAACCTCAGTCAAAGGCATCACTATATTAAAAGGTTCGGAAATCGATATCCTCGAAGATGGCTCACTCGATTTACCCGATGAAATTCTCAAACAGTTAGATGTGCGAATCTGTTCCGTGCATTATAAATTCAATCTTTCAAAGGAAAAGCAAACCCAGCGAATTATCAAAGCGATGGACAATCCCTACTTCAATATCCTCGCGCACCCGACGGGGCGATTGATAAATAAACGCGAGCCTTACGACATCGATATCGAAAAAATCATGCAAGCTGCAAAAGAAAAAAATTGCATCCTCGAACTCAACTCCTTCCCCGACCGCCTCGACATCAACGATATTTTCTGCAAGATGGCTAAAGACATCGGCGTAAAAATCGCCATCAATACCGACGCCCATCGTCCCGGCGATTTGGATTTTATGCACTTCGGCATCGGCCAGGCACGCCGAGGCTGGCTCGAACCAAAAGATGTAATAAATACGCTGCCGCTGGCACAATTAAAAAAAATATTAAAAAGATGACCGTATGCCCCTCATCAATAGCTTTTTCGTATAAAATACGGCTGAAAAACTAATCTTTTTTCCCTATAGCCTATATGTTTTTGACTGATATAATACCGAACTCTATACATAAGTTTTTTACAGGATTGATATGCGAATACCGATTACCAAATATGGATTGCCGCAGGTCGTAATTTATCCCGGCCTGTGTTTATTACTAATGCTTCTGTCGATACTTACAGCATTTTTCAGCATCGGTTTATT
>MHXZ01000103.1 GCA_001825665.1 Planctomycetes bacterium GWF2_41_51
AGATGGAATAATATATTTGAATGCCAAAGAGCTAAAATAATCGTAAGTGCATTGAAATGCACATAAAAATACTAATTTTTAGAGATACCCTTATGATTTAACAAAAAAATATCCGCTTGTATTACATGTATCCGGCTCAGGCGGTGTTGGAACTAACAATTATTCAAATATGGAAATGGTCGGAATGCCTCGTTTTCTATTTGCACAATATCTGAATGAAACGGACTTAGAATGTATTAGCATTGTACCTCAAATCCCACCACTTGATGGGCAGATTCCAATGCCTTACTATCCGACTGGAAACGATGGGGATCCTACTTATCCGGAACACCCTGATTGGGCTGCTGTTAATGAGAATGGCTGGTACAATCAGGCTTGTTTATCGCTGATTAGGGATTTAATAAAAAGCACGTCTATCAATGTAGATTCTGATAGAATTTACTACACCGGTCTTTCGTATGGGGGGAAAGCATGTTGGGAGTTTCTCAAATCCGCCCCCGAACTTTTCGCAGGCGCATTGTGCTGTGCGGGCTGGCCGATTGGATATGCTTATTCAAATCCGGATCCCGATTTGCTGGACGAATTAGCAGTTGAAGTAGCAATATATAAAGATATGCCTGTATGGATATTTGTTGGTGGTGCTGACGCAATGAGGTATGGAAGTATAGCGGTTTATAACGAGATAATCTCGCAGGGCGGAACAGCTTATTATACTGAATACCCAGGCGTTGATCATGTCGGAAGCTGTACAAGGACCTGGAGTAACAGCATTTCTACCCATTGGCTGTTCCAGCAAAGTATAATATTTAGACAGGAAAATTGATTGAAAAGAAATTATCTATTGGAGTAATAAAATGAAGGCAGCACTAAAGTTAATGAATATTGTATTATGCATTGGAATGTATGCAATATCTGATTTATCCAAGGCAGAGATGATTTATATCGGAATAGAAGCCAACATCACCGGCGTTGATGACCCTTGGGGATACTTCGACGGCAAAATTAATGTAGATGATCGAATAAAAGGTTATTACTCTTATAATACCGCTACATCGCCCTATTATTTAGATTCGATAGAAGCAGAATATGCGTTCAGTTATCCTTTCGGTATCTATTTGGAAGCGGGAGAGTTTAATTTTCAGACAAATCCTAATCTAGGTGGTTTGGACTTAAGCATAGGAAATAATCAATCAATATCAGAATATGATTATTATAGTGTACACAGCTTTAATAACCTTCAAATTTTTGACTGCTATTATGAAATTCACTGGCAGTTGAGAGATGATACCGGCACGGCAATTTCAAATCTTGAACTTCCGACTATAGCACCGGTTTTGGATAATTGGAAAAGTGAAAATTACTTTGTTATTTCCGGACTTGACAGCTTTAACATTTTTGCTCGAGTTACAAAAGCGGAACTTATACCTGAACCGGGGACGATGATGCTGATAATTTTGGGAGCAGCTTTATTAGGAAGAAAAAGATGACATAAAAATTTTAAAGAGCAGGAGGTAAGTATGCGAAACATTTTAATGTTTACAATGCTCTTGTTTGTTTGCGGGAATTGCAATGCCGTTATCCTTATCGACCAAAATACGCGGAACGGAAGTTTCGAAACCGGCCAATGGGATCCATGGGGCAGTGGAAATGCTTTGGTTAATGATGTATCGTTTGCGTCCAATGGCTCGTATTATGCCAAACTTGAAACTATAACAGGAAGAGATGGGATAGGGCAAAGAAATTTCTCTATAGATAAAAATGCAGGGCCAATATTTGCGTTTAGTGTGGATGTAAGAAATGGCATAAATCCTTTTGATAAATTAGATATTTCAGTTAGTGGTAGGACTTACAATGGTGAATATATTTATGGTGTTGAATATAACAGATTTGAAATACCTGCAGAAGCATCAAACACATGGGTTACAATTACCGGAACAGAAACTTTTAATGTGGCAGATTGGCAGGAATTAGATATTAACACATTAGTTTTTAGTATCGGGTTCAGCAAAACAAATTGGGTTTCCGGAGAGCTATTGCAGGGCTTTCTTGATAATATAGTTTTGACACAAATTCCCGAACCTGCCTCCTGTTTGATAATGACAATCAGCGGCTTATGCGTGATATTGCGACGGCGAAAATGGTAACGTATATTTAATGCTATTCGGCTTTTAGCTTTCTATTCATCAACTCTTCAATTGCGGCTGGGACGCTCTTGCCTTCGAATAAGATTTGATACACAGCCTCTGTGATAGGCATATCAATTGAATACTTTTTCGCTAAATCTACAACAGATTTGCATGTTGCGACACCTTCAACGACTGAATGCGTCGATTCTATTGCATCTTTGACAGTTGCGCCTTTGCCGATTCGTTGACCCAAACTTCTGTTTCTTCCGGAAGGAGAAATGCACGTTGTTACAAGGTCGCCCAATCCGCTCAAACCTGAAAAAGTATGTTCTGCGGCACCGAGCGCAACTCCAAGCCTTGTTATTTCGGCAAGCCCCCTGCAAAGCAATGCCGCTTTAGCGTTATCGCCGATTTGGATTCCATCTACAATTCCGGCAGCGATTGCGATTACATTTTTCATCGCGCCTGCAAGTTCAACCCCAACTATATCACTGTTGCGATAAACACGCAGGTAACGAGTATTAAAGACTTCCTGAACTACGCCGGCAAGTCTTTCGTCTTTGGATGCGGCAGTTGCTGTCGCCGGAAGTTTCCTTGCAATTTCTTCAGCAATCGTTGGCCCGGACAGAGCAACAACTTTTGCCTTTACTCCCAAAACATCCATAATAATCTGGCTTGGCCTAAGCAGTGTTTCGTTTTCAATTCCTTTGGTTACAGATACAATCGGAGTACCATGCTTTACATGCTCTGATAATCTTTTCCAGATTGGACGCATATACTGGCAAGGAACGGCTGAAATGATTAAATCCGTGTTTTTAAAAATTTCGGAATCTTCCGCCTCGAAATTCATTGAATCGGGAAGTTTGTGCCCCGGCAAAAACCTGAAATTCTCTCTTTTTTCTTTAATCTGCGCAAGCTGCTGAGCATCGTAACCCCACATACGAACTGAAAATCCTTTTTCACAAAGCAACATTGAGCACACCGTGCCCATAGCGCCATCGCCGATTATAGATATATTTTTCATGCGGCTTATTTAAGCAGAAGTATCGCCATTTTTCAATGATAATTTATTAATGAAGCTCTTCGATTTGTATAGGCGAAAACCGTTTTAAATCTGTCAGAATACTTTTGCCGAGTTTTACATCCATCACAACTGTGCTGTCGAAGTATTCCTGCCGCAGAATATTTGCGTGCGATTTAAGATAGCTCTGAATTTTCCCATCGCCTGCACTTGCCGTGATACGCAAATAAGCAATACCGCCATTATATATCTCGAGCACTTTTGCCTTGAGCATATCAAGGTTCCACCCCGCTCTTGCTGAAATACAAATCGCATCGGGATAAAGCGTCTGCATAAATTCGAAATGCGACTGGCTCCGAACAACATCAGATTTATTGAAAAGCATCAATGTCTGCTTGCCGGCACATTTAATTTCTTCGAGCACTTTTTGAGCGTTCTGCGCCTGATATTCCGCATCTTCATTCGAAACATCAACAACGTGCAACAGTAAATCCGCGTTAATTGCCTCTTCAAGAGTTGCCTTAAAGGATGCGATAAGCTGATGAGGCAAATTTTTAACAAAACCTACCGTATCGCTGATGAGCACCTTCTTGGCGCCATCGAGCACCCATTGCCTTGTTCTCGTGTCCAGAGTCGCGAAAAGCCTGTCTTCGACATAAACTCCGGCATCGGTAAGAGCGTTCATCAATGTGCTTTTACCGGCGTTTGTATATCCTACAAGACAAATTTTAAACAACCCTTTTCTTGCATCTACTTCTCTGACGATGCGTTTATCGATACCTGCAAGTTCACGTTTTAATTCGGTAATTCGTTTATTTACAAGCCTTCGGTCAATTTCAAGCTGTTTTTCGCCCGGCCCCCTTGTTCCAATTGCGCCAACTGCACCAGCACTTGGCCCGCCCGCCGCGCCGGTTACGGTATCAAGGTGAGACCACATTCGTGTAAGCCTTGGATAGGTATATTCAAGCTGCGCAAGTTCGACCTGGAGTTTGGCCTGTTTGGTTTGTGCCCTGCTTGCGAAAATATCGAGTATTAATTCGCTTCGGTCAACAACTTTGATTTCAATAATCGATTCAAGTGTTCTAATCTGCCCCGGCGAAAGGTCGTTGTCGAATATGACGACATCAGCCTCATTTTTCTTTACCCGCTGCTTAACCATTTCGGCTTTGCCTTTGCCGATGAATGTTGATGGGTTTATGCTTGTTATTCTCTGCTGAATTCTATCCACTATTATCGCGCCCGCACTTTCGGAAAGCGCGGTCAGTTCCGCAAGTTCATCGTCATGATCGGATTCACTTTTCAAAATCGCCCCGACAAGAACTGCGCGTTCACGTTTGACTACAATGTTATCCCGCATTTTTTCCAATTTCTTATATTTCTCCAAAAATATTATAAATTTCGTCTTTTATGAGTTTATACGATGTAAAAATCAGTGAGTTTCGCAGTTTATGGAATGATTTTATAGAATGAAGTGGGTCTAAAATATCAGGCATTTGACCAACAGCAAAGGAAGAAATACAAATATGAACAACAAGACGATAATTGGCAGAACAATAGGCAAAGCGATTAACCCCAAAACCAAGAGCACCAAACCCGCAACCAAGCCGATAATTATTAGCGGCAGCACTATTATAGGCATAAAAAGAAGACAAACCGCTTTTAACATGCAAAAAGTAACCTTGGCAGCCGCCACCGCAAAAAGCAGCATTATCAACAAAAATGACAATAATAAAACCTGAATCATAGCTTGATTATAGTTTATTTACATCATGTGTCAATATTATGGCGATGTCAAATATTATCCTCGACAGGGCGTCTTTTATTTCTGAAAAAGTTTTGTAGCATTGCTGCGCAGTCTTCTGCGAGCACATCTTTTGTGATTTCTACTCTGTGATTAAGTCTCTGGTCCTGTACAATATTGTACAAACTGCCGCAGGCGCCGGTTTTCGGGTCGGAACATCCGAATACCAATCTGTCAATTCTTGCCAAAACAAGCGCACCTGCGCACATCGGGCAAGGTTCGAGCGTTACATAGATTGTACAGCCATGAAGACGCCAATGGCCAATATGTTCGGCGGCTGCGGTCAAGGCGATTATCTCCGCATGGGCGGTTGGGTCGTTAAGATGATGCCGCTGATTATAGCCTTTAGCGATAATTTTATTTTCGCGAACAATAACGGCCCCTACCGGCACATCCTCATTTTCGAGCGCGATGTAAGCCTGGTCGATTGCCGCCTTCATAAAATATTGATCTTTATTTTCATCCATAACGAATATTCTACAGCAAAAGAAATGCAATTTAAAGTGGATTGTTGCCGCAATTTTTATACAGTCTTATTTTAAGGTCTGATTTTTTTTTATTTGGTTTCTATAAATTTTGGTAAACGGCACTTCGGTAAGACCATGCGCAAGTACAGAAACAAATATCACGAACATCGCGGCAAGATAAATCTTGTATAATCCCGTTTTGCGAAAGACCATCGCAGCATAGAAAAGACCTGAAACGCCAATCGGGCCGAACCATCCCATAAACAATGCGCTGTACCAGACCCTGATATTTGGAATGAACCTATATATCAATAAAATTGCAGGGATTCTTCGCAAAAATAAAATCATAATCGCGAACATCACAAGCTCGAAACCAAAAACGCTGAACCATTCCTTCCAGGGCAGCAGAAATCCGAAAATAAAAAATAATGAAATATTGAAAAGCAAATTGGAAGCATCCTGCATTTCTTCTTCCTCCAGACGCTCTTCCTCGTTTATAAAATAATTAAACGTCAATCCGGCGATAAAGACAACCCATATTTCGTTTGTAAATATTAATTTTGCCGATCCGAGCATAACTAAAGAAAAACAAATCGAATAAATCAGCAGCCCTCCTTCCTCATCAAGTTTCCTGTCTTTTGCGAACCTGAACAATTTTCCCGCAACAGCGCCGGCGGCGATAGCAATACCCATACCTGCCAAAACTTCCCACAATAAAACATTAAAAAACCACTCGTGAAAAAAACTGCCCGCCATAGGGAATTTGATAATGGTGATTGGAACAAAAACAAAAAGGTATGCCAATCCATCGTTCGCTCCTGATTCGAGGGAAAGCAAAATCCGTATTCGTTCATCTATGTTGGCTCGAGCAAAGCTTCCGGTTACGATAGAACTTGCAAGAATCGGGTCTGTGGGAGTTATAATTGCACCGAGCAGAAGTGAATATACCCAGTCCATCCCAAGCACGAAATGAGCTAAAAGGCTGCTGATGAACCACATTGCAAACATAGCGCTGAATGTCAGCAACAAGCCCGGCCTCCAGAGCATTTTCAATCTTGACGGAGTGAGCCTCATAGCCGAAGCCATCAAGCCAACGGCTAAAGTCAGCCTTGCTCCCTGCTCGAAGATTATTTCTCTGGGCAGTTTTTCCAAATCAGGAATAAGATTCAGGGCTTGCGGCGAAACAAGAATTCCCAGCATCATGGCAAGAAACATCGGGGAAATAATTTTCTTCATTGCCTTGGAAAACATCCCGAAAATGAACGCAAAACCGATAACTATCGTCAGGTATGTATTTAGAGCTGTTTCCATAAAGTCTTTTCGATATTATAATCCATTATTATCATGCAAATAGAATTAGGAGAATTGCTTAATTTTATCCGGCTTTTCGCTAACCTCAGAATTTTCCGTTTTAGGACCGGACTAAATCATCAAATTGCCTATAGCCGTTTATGACAAAAGTTTTTTTAATTAGTTCAGCAATTTCGCCAAAATTTTTATTAATTTTTATGAGGTGTAATTATGACCGAAGAAATTTATGAAAAACTTTCATCTCTTATTCAGCTTGATATCGATGCGGCCAATGCTTATGACCAAGCTATTGAAAAATGCGATGATGCATTAGTGCGCGAACATCTTGAGACATACAAAGAAGACCATCAAAGACATATTGATGAACTTTCTGCTTATCTTACAGATTATGATATGGAACCACCAGAGGAAAAACCGGATTTTAAAGGAGTGCTAATCGAGGGATTTACCGCTATGAGAAGTGTAACGGGGACTGAGGGAGCATTGAAGGCAATGCGAACCAATGAAAAATTAACAAATAAGAAATACAATGAGGCAATGGATTGGGATGTTGACCTCGATGCCAAAGATATAATCATGCGCGGTTATGAAGATGAAAAAACGCACCTGATATATATCGAGGAGCAGTTGTCCGTCAGAACAAGATAAATTTATCGCATAGTTAATCGATAGAATCAGAAAGGGAAAATGGGCTTAATTAGCTGGATAATAATCTGTTTAATCATAGCGGCAGTTGCTGCGCTTTTTGGTTTTACCGGCATTGCATCGGCATTTGCGGGTATAGCGAAAATTCTGTTCTATATTCTTCTCTTCATTATTGTCGCACTGATTATTTTGATCTTGATATAATTTAAGACGGGTGCGAATCAGGTTTATTGACGTTTTTTCGTTCCAAAACTAATCTATAACCGCAAAAGCAACTGCCTCGATATTTTGAGGAGGAACGTTAGGCAGGAGTGCCTCATGGCTTGGGCTGATAATCAGATTGGGGCCAAGTAATTGTTTGATTCTTTTGACATATAATTTTATTTCTTCAGGATTGGAATTAACCAGCAAGTCCTGAGTATCAACGGCACCCATGAAACTGATTCTGCCTTTAAATTCTTTAAGCGTTTGCGCATCCATTCCAACAGCTAAAGCCTGCAAAGGATGCAGGCAATCAACTCCAGCATCGATAAGCCTGTCAATAACTTTGTGAATAGAGCCGCAACTATGTAAAATCACCTGGTAATTATGCGCATGAGCCTGTTTTGTAAAAGTTCTGAACCATGGCAGGATAAATTCATCAAATTGAGCGGGACCGCAAATCAAATCAAGCTGAGTTCCAAAATCGTTTCCGAAAAAGAAGCCGTCTATCTGATTGCCTGCCTCTTTATAAAAACGTTCATTCGCCTCATAATAGAATTGGCATACTTTGTCTGTCAACGCATGTACAACTTCCGGATGCGTATACATTTTTATCAAATAATTTTCCATGCCGAAGAGGTCCATCACATTATGATAAAAGCACGTCCAAAAACCACTGGCACGATAAAAATCGCCAGCGGTTCGAAGATGCTCAATACATTCATCGAAATTAAGATAATCAGGATTTGGCCAGTCATAATCATTTATTTGAGCAATATTCTGGCAATCAGCAAATACGGGTTTGCAATTTGGATCTTTATTGAGACCCGAATCAAACATTTCCTTACCTTCGGGATGCCTATAAGTTGATTTTATAAATTGAGGTGAAATCCATCGCAAATCATCACCGAGTTTTTGTCTTAATTGTTCTTCCGTTTCGGTTCCGAAATAATTGTGGTAAATCGGCCATGTATCCGGATGAGGATTGCCCAGCCAAAAACCACATCTGTCGGCGACACTGCCGCTAATAATTTTTTTTAAACGTATTCGACTGTTCATATTTTGTCCACATTTAGCTTAAACAAATATTTTTTAATAAACGCATTTTTTAGCTTCATCGCCGAAAGCCTCGAGTAATTCCAAATCTGCGTCGAAGAAATGGTCTGAGGGCGCAAGAATATATGCGCCATTTCTTCCGGCTTCTTCAAAACATCTTCGCACTTCGGCGCGCACATCAGCAGGAGTGCAATCTTTGAAAAAATGCAACTGGTCAAAACCGCCTATCATACAAATATCTGATGGAATACGTTTTCGCGCCTCAGCAAGATTGGCGTCGCCGCCCATGCCGACTGGAGTAAAGGTTTCCATCGCGTCGGGCTTCATCGCCGCGATCTTTTCGAGTATCGGCATCATGCCTCCGCAGGTGTGATAAACGACCCTTTGTCCGGCATTGTGTGCGGCCTCTATGATGGGCATATCATAAGGAGCTACGAATTCATCAAATAATTTTGGTGATATGACGGTAGATGATGCATCTCCGCCGCCCAATTCGAGAACGTCATATTTAGCGTCCTTGAGCGACTGGGTGAAAATTAATTTTCTTTCCTGTAAGATTTTTAGAAAGCTGTGCACCCATTGCGGATCATCGAATGTCGCCATGATGAGTTCTTCAATGCCGAAGAGGCATGCAGCATCCTGCCAACAGCCGGGCTGGCCGAATATATCGAAACATGCGATGTGTCCGCGGACAATGCCTCGTTCTCCAAATTCGGCTGCAACATGGTTGACGCTTTGCACATCACATTTTGGGGCTGCGGCATATTTGCCAATCAGGTCAATATCGTTTTTGTTTTTTATAAGGCGCTCGGTTACCCATGATGTGTAATCATTGGAGCCTATCGACATTGTAAGTTCGCCGCCAGGCGTTTTGAATCTGTATCGGGTCGTAGGATATTTTTGGTGCGGTACGTCCTCCCATTCAATATGCCATTGGTCGGATGAGATAAGACGACTGCCAAGAAAATCCAGCTCGCCCTGGTTAGGATTATAATACTCGCCTTTTTGCTCATCCGGACGATGAGGCACAGCCCAGGCTATCGGATCGAAGCCAAAACGGTCAAAAAATTCATCTATGTTTGAACCGTTCATACAATTTTTTAGAAAGAAAGGCATTACATGGTGTGTTGTAATCGGCAGGCGGTCAGGTTTTCCGCCTTTAAGGGCACAAATCATTCTTTGTTTTGAAGTCATTTGCATAAGTTATAACTCATCTATCAGGCTGCAAAGTGATTTCGTATCGCCGTGGAAATATGCTTTTCTTAGCCGCAGTTGGTCGTCGCCTTTGAGCCGGGCATCGAGTAAGCGGAAGATTCGCTCCTTTAGCCAATAGGCATTGTGATATTTTTCCCATGTCGAAGAAGCAATTGCCAAATCGTCCAGAGCCGGCGTACAGAGGCCCTTCTTCCATAAGGCACTATACATCATCAGAGCATCGTGCCAGGACTGGCTTGTTATTTGCCGGAATTTTTCATTTAAACCCGACCAGCCGAGCTTGGCAGGATCAAACAATTCTATTTTATCTTTTTCATCAAGCAGTGATATTATCAAATCGATTTTTTGGTCGCCATCATAATCGTAAGATATTTCATCAAAGAAACCATTGTTATCTGTATCCTTATACAACACAACTTCCTGGGCTTTGGTCGCTTGTTTAGATGAACTATTGCCCGGCGTTCCTATCGGAGTACCGCCCCAATATTGAGCATTGGCGTCCACAGTCCAGGCACCTGTTTCAGCGCCGAAGAGATGAAACTTTTTGTCCCATGAACCTATGTAGAATTGGCCATTGCCGCTATTGTCCAAATCCCACTCGCCGCGATCTCCGAGCGAATCGCATTGAACGTGACGGGAGAGAGAATTACAATCGTTGGCGCGATCCCAGAACTTGCGGCAGAAGGCATAAGGATCGCCGGGCTGATAAAATTCAACACGTTCCCATCGATGGTCGTCATCGTCTTCGTCAAATGTAAAATAACAGCCGCCCCAGCCTTTTGCGAAAACGGCATCATAACATTTTTCGTGAGGTACATATATCAATTCGTCAATCGTTCGCCAATTTGTGTGCTGAAAATAAGGCAGAACCCATTGAGGGACCTTAAGTGCAGGATATTTATTTTTTGCATTCATGTAATCGGCAGCTTTGCCGCCAAAAAACTTTAATGACATATCAAAGTCAAATTCGTTTCCTCTCTGGCTATCATTATCAATATCATAAGTTACGTAAGCTTCGCCAACTTCGCCCTTATACTCATATATATTGTCTTTTTGAACGGCTAAATCTATTAATCTTATAGCCATTTCGGTACAACCATCGTCATCGGTATCATAGAACGCAAATGGATTTTCCCAGCTTAGCCGCGCATCATTGACGGCATACGGCGGGACGTGAATTTTGAGAAATATCGAATCTCCATTGTAATCGGGAGAAAAATTACCAGCGCCCGTGTATCTCCAGCATGCGAGTTCGAATTTTTGCCAATCTATATAACCAAGCACTCCGTCTTTATCTACATCCACAAAAACCATATAATGCGAACTGCCTCCCCAAAGCTGCTTTTGAGTACGGTTTGGATTTATCGCAATAACCTGGACATCCGCCCTGCCATCCTTGTCATTGTTAGACCAATCTATAGTCATATCGCTATCGCCATCGTAAATTCCATCTCCATCCATATCGACTTGTAAGGAATCATTAACGATATCGCCCATTTGATCTGTTTTGCGCATATCGTCATTTTCGTCAAACCAGCGCACGCGTTTGCCGTTCCACCATCTCTCGATAATATCAATATCGCCATCATTATCGACATCTAATTTGATTACCTGCTGCGGGTTGTTGGAATCAAGCTGGGAAGTCCAAAACTCTGAACCAAAACATAACGAATTAATAACTAAAATAATAATGATAGTAAGAGGATGTAAATATTGTAACATTATTTTCCTTTCTAAACCTGCATAGAATTAATTCGAGTTGTCTCAATTACGCAATACTAAAGGCTGCCTGTTAGAAAAATCATCATATAAAGGTGCGGCCGGACTGATGTCATCATTGGCGATATCTGCTATTGTGATTGCAAAAATTTTTATTTTTGGATTATCAGGCAAAACTAAATTTTTTGAACCGTTTAGATTTAATCTATATTTAAATATATAGCAGTAATTATAAGCATCGTTTTGCAAAGGGCTATGACGATGCGAACAGAACCATGCGATGTTATCACGTTTGATAAAGCCGGGTTCAAGTCCTATTACCTTCGCCTGTCCTTTGAAATCTGCCTTTTCAAATGCACTATCCCAAATGCGTCTATCATAACTGCCGACAAAACCTGTCCAACCCTGTATTTCAATGTTAATCTCTTCGTCGTCCAATTTGAAAACGGCTTTGGTATCTTCATCGGCTGCCGCCAGTAAATATACGACATCGTAATTACCTTTTGGCAAGACTATGGTTTTACCATTACAGGCGAGGGCGTTGTATTTGCCATCTTCAGCGCTGCCGAGTTCAAAATCGATTGAATCTCTATTAATTTTTTGCGGGAATTGTTCGGCAGGGAAGGTTTTGCCGGCAGAATCCATTTTACCATCGGTACGATTTGAATCACTGCTGATAACATCTGCGTTGTAATCCAATTTGACAATTTCACATTTTGGTCTGAATGTTTTATATTTTGCAGGTTTAAGTTGAACTGCAAAGCTTCGGATACCATTTGCTTCCATATTCAAAACGATTTTGCCGTCGTTAAGCGTTACGGATTTAATTTCTCTTTCCTGTCCATCGACCTGCATCGCTTTTGCAATGCCGCTGCCAATTGATAACGCCGCGTTTGCAGCAGGTTTGCCCATTACTTCCTGAACACGAATAATATAGCTATTACTATTTTCGGCTTTTTTGAAGGCCTTTATCTCAATCTGGTCTGTATCGATATTAACCATTGAGATTTTTTTGCCGGCTGGTCCCCTACTAGCAGCATCGGATTCAAAGGTAACCATCGGCTGATTTAATCTTCGCCCCTGCCATTGACTTTTGGCCGAACGCCAATCGGCGGTATGACCATAGATTCCATAAATGAATTCGTGGCGGCCCCAATCCTGCCATCCCTGATCATCGTATTTGCCTCGAGTACCGGGAGTATAAAGCAATGTTAAACGCAAAATATTGTCGGCGGGTTTATCAGAGCCGTATTTGCAGTCGTCTATAACAGAAACGCCATAAGAACCATCGCTATCTGTTAAATCAAACCACTGGTGAGAAGGAACTTCATATTTTTTGGGATCGTTATTGGTTCTTTCAATAGTTCCCATGCCGAAGGTATAAGTTGCAACTGAATTACTGACGGTTAGCAGCATTTCGGCTTTCAAACAAACGCCTTTTGACTGCCAGTCAATTTCGTTTTTCACTTCGACGATTGCCGACCTATCGTCGGAAGTCAAACGTACGTACTGGGTGAAAAAAGAATTTCGGGTTTGTCTGTCTATTCTCAGGCTCACGCGTACAGGACCGTTTTCGACAATTGTGATTTTTGCGGGGCCACTTACATAACCGATGGGAGGCTTTTTGCGGTCGTTCCAATCCATGTTCCATGCAGGCCATTCTTTTGGTTTTTCATTCAAAAAAGCAAGCCTGACTGGTTTTTCGAGCAACTGACGTTTTGCTTTCTTGTCGTAAATTTGGGCAATGTCACCATTTTTGTCTATTTCCACGATGAGATCTTTATTTTGAAGCACGTTTTCTTTAACTTCAATCTCTGTATCATACATTATTTGTTTATCTACAGGACGCACATCAAAAACTGAAAATCCGATTGATGGAACATTGGCTGCAAAGATTATGGAGATATAATTATCGCCCGATTTTATGATTTGCGAAGGAGTCGGCGAACCATCAGGGCCAATAACTTCCACATATTTTGGTGTGTTGTAATCATATTTTAAAGTTGCCTCAACTACCTCAGTGCGTTCAATAGACAACGGATTATAAACTACAAGTGATTTGCCTTTGGCAGTTGTATCCATAGTATTTACAATTGCGCCTGCTGAATTTTCGAGAACAGACGCAAAAGTATTTAAAGCGATCACTTCATCATTATATGAATAGTCGTAGGCACTAGATACACACGTGCCTGGCAATATGTCGTGCATCTGACTCCCGAGTACAAGTTTCCAACCTGCGTTGATTTTGTCAATCGGGTACGCTGCGCCACCAACCCAATCGGCGGCAACGGCAGCGCGCTCGGCGGAATCGGCAAGCTGTTCGTTTTTTCTGTTCCATCGTTTCATATAAGCAGCGGAAGTAAGCGAACCTGCGGAATGTTCGATTAAAAGCAAATCGCCCCTGTAACGAGGAAGTTTTTGCTTTTGCTCATTGCTGATATCTCTATAAAAACGATCGGACGATGTCAGATAAACTTTATATTTGCCATCGCTGTTTGCGGCGGCGGCAGTGTAATTATTGGCATCGGGAGGTCGAACAGAGCCGCCCCTGTCGCCGACGCCATAATAATGGTACTCAGCGAAAATGCCATATTTTTGGCCGTTTTCCTCAATCCTATCAGCCCAGTATGAATTCGCATTAGGTTGCTCTTTTATAGAACCAACGTAATCGCCCGGTCTGAATACGGCCATGATAGCATTGCCATCGGGACCTTCCCACATGCCAATATTGAATGGTATGCCTTTTGCGGAATTCCAAGTTAACTTTTGCGATGAAAAGCCGAGGATTCCGCAATGCGCAAGCACACTTGGAAATGTATCGGGGAAGCCGAAACAATCGGGCAGCATATAATCGTAACTCTCGACTCCAAATTCTTTTCGGAAATAGTCATTGCCATAAAGTACCTGCCTTATGACGGATTCAGGGGAAGGAACAAGTACATCACCTTCGTCAACGCTTGAGCCGCTTACGAACCATCTGCCCTGGCTGATGTATTCTTTTACTTTTTCATACTCGGCAGGATAATACTCCTTCATCATTTCATAGCGACGGGAGCCAGTAAAATTAAAAACATATCCTGGATATTTCTCAAATAAATCGAAATTATCATGCAGTGTATTCTTTAAATATTCATTAATTGTTGTAACATAATCCCAACGCCACTGGGTATCGAGATGCGCATAGCCAACGGTATAAAGAACCTTGTCTTTGGTTAAATCGAAATTTTGTTTTTTTTGTTCAACTGCCTGAATATATTGGCAGGCCATCAAAATTAAAAGCGATACATATTTAATTTTTGAATTCATAAAGCTCACCTTTTTATTTTTTAATAGATAATTCCGATATTTCAACTACTGCCTGTTTGTCAATGGATATTTTTGCAATCGCTGAAATTGTAACATAAGTTCCTAAACCAAATAAAGCAAGGCATATTCCGCCAATGGCATATCTTGCCAGGCAAATGTAGCCCACGCCAAAAAGTCCAAGGTATATTGTCAATACAGAAATAATCCAACCGAACCAGTTTGCGCTTACCTTTTCACATTTTGGCATATTCGGTTTATCGGCAAACGGTTTCCACCAGCCGCCGGGCAGGACTTTCAAATAGAATTTTTCCAAATGCTGCAAATTAACGGGTTTTGTAATCAAAGTAACAATTATCCAAATAACGGAACTGACCGCAACTATGATCACATACCTGAGAGGAAACATTTCATCCGGCGCGAGCGATGGAATGAATTTCAAAGTGTTTGCAAGAATAAATGAGGCGGCCATGGCGGAAATTTCAGACCACGCGTTTATTCTCCACCAGAACCAGCGGAACAGCACCACGAAACCGGCTCCGGCATAAACCTCGGCGAGATATTTCCATGCTCCGGCAATAGACGTCATTTGCCATGTAACGATGACGGCTATGATAAGGACAAGCACAGTAGCAATGCGTGAAACAAATACATAATGTTTTTTGTTACGCGCATTTGGACAAATAATTCTAATATAGAAGTCGTTTACAAGATAGGCAGCGGCGAGATTAAGATTTGCGGCAATGGTACTTAAAAAAGCTGCAATGAAAGCGGCGAGCACAATCCCCATCAGTCCGCCGGGGAGAAACTTGACCATCATCTTTGGATATGCAAGTTCGGGGTCTTCGCCGGGAATTAAAGGAAAATAAATCAGCGAAGCAAGTCCGACAATAATCCAGGGCCAACTGCGTAATACAATTATGCAGAAAAACCCCCAAATGGCGGCCAAACCTGCGTGTTTTCCATTTTTACAGGCAAACATTCGCTGGGCTACGATGCCAAGCCCTGCCGCCGACCACCACCATAAAAGACCGATGTAAACAAAGAACGTAAAAATCGCCAATAATCCGGCTGTTTTGAAATTAGGAAAGAAATCAAATACGGCCGGCGAAACACCGGGGGCATTTGCAACATTTTTGACTAACCCCCCAGGGCCTCGGTTTTCATATAAGACGATGACGGCAAGAACAATGAAGCCAACCATTGCCGCGAAAAAATGCAGCACGTCTGCCATCACAACGCCCCAGGCTCCCGCGAACATTGTATAACTCAATGCAAGCACTAAAAGAATGCCGTATATGAGGACGCTGCTGTAAATTGAAAATGTAAAAGTGCTTATTGAAAAAGTTACTGTTGACGGTATGTTAAAGATGGCTGAAACAATCTTGCCGACAGCCAGAATGACCCATCCGCAACAGATACAGATGCCGAAAATTCTTAAAAACGCATTAAATATCCTCAGCATCAAGGCAGCTTTTCCGTGATACCTAAGTTCGATAAATTCGACGTCGGTTAGGACGCCGGCGCGATTCCAAAGTCTTGCAAAAAAGAAAACCGTGAACATTCCTGAAAGTGCCATTGTCCACCAGAACCAATTTTCGTAAATCCCTGCCCGCCTGATGAAACCTGAAACAACCAGCGGCGTATCGGTGGCCAGATAAGTGGCAACTATCGAAGTCCCGGCGACAAACCAGTTAAGCTTTCGACCGGCTACGAAGAAGTCTTCCTTAGTCTTATTTCGATATGAAAACCATAGTCCGAACAAAACGGAGACGACGCAGTAGCCGATGATTATAGACCAATCTATTAAGGTTAACTGCACATTAACTCCTGTTAAAATATTTTGTTCTTATTGATTAGTTAACGCATCTTCGGCAACATTTTGCCATGCGCATCGAACATATCATCACAAAGGTCTTTTATTTTATCAAGAGTGAGCTCGGAGGCTGTATGCGGATCGAGCATCGCGGCCTGATAAACATAATCTTTTTTGTTATTTAAAATTGCCTCCATCGTCAGAAGTTGCACATTTATATTTGTCATATTCAGCGCGGCACATTGCGGGGGCAAATTTCCAACGAAGCAGCCGGTTACGCCGTTTTGATTTGCCAAACAAGGTACTTCGACAACACAATCAGCAGGCAAATTTGGAATCAGCCCATTATTGAGAACATTGCCATTGAAACCGAAAGGAATATTGTTTTCAACTGCGTTTATTATATCGACGCAGTATTCCATGGATCTCTGGTGCTGTGTATCTTTGAGTATCTGCTTTTTGAGAGCGTTCCATTTTTGGATTTGGTTTTCGCAGCGACGGGGATATTCATCGAGTGGAATATTGAATTCGGTTATAAGTTCGGGAAATTGAAATTTGATCCAATATGGAGTGTATTCGGCATTGTGCTCGCTTGACTCGGTAATGTAGTAACCAAAATGCCGCATAATTTCCAAACGAATCATATCATTGTGCTTTATGCCTTTACCGCTTCGGGCAAGTTCATTTATTATAAGTGCTTTTTGTTTTATAATCGGGTAAAGGTCTTTGCCTGATTCGGAGATTTCGAGCAGCCAGGCCATGTGATTGATACCGGCAATCTTCCATCTAATCTTGTTCGTATTTAACTGCAATTTAACCGCAGATAATAACTCGCTTACACATTTCTGTACCGAATGGCAAAGCCCAACTGTCCTGACAGAAGTGCCTTTAAGCAAGATGCCCGTGATTATTGCCATTGGGTTAACGTAATTGAGAAACAATGCGTTTGGGCAGAGTTTTTCCATCTCAGCGGCAATTTCCAGCAACACAGTCGAAGTTCGCAGCGCCCTGAAAATTCCGCCAACTCCGAGAGTATCGCCGATAGTCTGGCGCAGGCGATATTTTTTTGGTATTTCAAAATCGATTATCGTGGAAGGCTTGTATCCACCAACCTGTATAGCATTAATAACGTAGTCGGCTTTTTTAAGCGCTGCACCGCGTTGAGATTTGCCGAGATGTGTTGTAATCACAGCCTTGTTGGAATTTATCTTTTCGTTGAGTTTGCCTATAATCAAAGCAGAATCTTCAAGGCGGCTGCGGTCTATGTCATATAGAGCGATGCGGCATTGGCGGAGAGAATCATTTAAAAAAATATCACCAATCAGATTTTTTGCAAAAATTGTGCTGCCTGCGCCTAAGAATGTGATTTTGACCATCTTGCTGAACCTCTAAATGCTTCTCTTGACATTCTCGAATTTTCCCCAATACTGCCCCAAATTCACGACAGCCCTGTCCTGCATGGCCTTATCGATGCCGAAACATGTAATAGCTGAAGTTATCGCATCATCAATACCTGTTTGCGGTTTTTTCTTTTTTGTGATCATATCAATCAGCATTTGACATAGCATCGTATCGCCATCTCCATGACCGCCACTGACACCTGTCGCAACATCCTGAATCTGCTCATCAAAACCGACACGCCGCAGTTCAAGTTTTCCACTAATCACATCCGAACGGATTGCGCCTTCTGTTCCGCAGATATATAATCTTCGCTCGGGCAGGCCTGAATGGGAATTGCAGTGGAAAGTAGCGCGCACGCCGTTTTCAAATTCAAGTATCGAGACCTGATTATCAACTACGTCCTTTTTGCATGTAAAAGGATCTCCTGCTTCGGGCAGAATCCATGTAAAATAAGGTTTTCTGCCCTGCTGGTCGGGCTTTAGTCTTTCGAGAAGTTTTTTATTTTCAGGTATAAAGACATTTAATCCGCCGAAACTTGCGGCCATTACAACCTTTTTGCCGCAAAGCCAATTTACAATATCTATATCGTGGCAGCATTTTTCCAAAAGATGTGTACCGGCGTTTTTCATTGAATTGCGCCAGCATCGCATAATGTAGCTGCCGTGATTAAAATCAAGCGTTTCATTGAATTCAAATGAAATCGGCTGACCTATTGCTCCTGAATCGATAATTTCTTTGATTTTTAAATAATGAGGAGAATACCGCAAAGTGAAACCTACCATGAACAATCGGCCGCTTCGCTGCCATGCTTTATAAATACTCAGGCAATCATCAAGAGTAGTAGCAAGAGGTTTTTCGCAATACACATCCTTGCCAGCCTCAAGAGCAGCAACGGCATGTTCTCTGTGAAAACAGTTCCACGAACCAATGAGCACCGCACTTATTGTTGGCTCGGTCACAAGTTCTCTATAATCAGCGTAGATTTTGGCTTGTGGATTAAAAAGACGGCGGAATTCTTCAACGGCTTTGTGGTCAGTATCGCACAGAGCAACTAATTTGACGCCGGATGTTTGCGTGCAAATACCTTTGAGTATATGTCTGAGCCTGCCGCCGCAGCCGATTGCGCCTATTCCAATCTCACTCATATACTGATTACCAGAAATAAATGATAAAAATAACTACCGCAACCATTGCAATTACACCAATAATTTTCACTTCGGGCGATGTTCTGACGTCAATATCTTCCCGCACAGGCAGTTTTCTGGGTGTATCGAGAGGTTTGAAGAACGTCAGAATCCCCATTATAACCAATACCAGATTGAATGCCATTGCTACTTGCAGCAGGAAATGGATACCGGGTGCGAACCGCTGAAAAATGCCGTAAATTATGGGCCCTGCAATAAGCGCGGCAACACCTGCGATTGGGGGGGCTGTCGGAACCATCATACCAAACAAGAACGCAGCCACGACGCCGGGCCAGATGTAACCCTGGAACTGCTGGATATATTGAAAGACGCCGCCGAATTTCGGATTATCAAGTATCGGAGCGAGCAGGCAACCCACCACAACGAAAACCATTGTCATAACCCGGCCAAGAATCAGTAGTTGTTTTTGAGTCGCGTTGCGATGAAACATTCGGTTATAGATATCCATTGTGAAGATGGTCGAAGTGGAATTGAGCATTGACCCCAATGAACTGATTACCGCACCGGCAATCGCGGCAAACATAAAGCCGCGAAGTCCCGCTGGAATTAAATTGCGAATCAGCATCGGAAATGCTTCATCAGGCGAGCTCATTTGGCTGCCGTAAAGCTGATATGACATAATTCCCGGCATCACGATTGCGAATGGAACCAGAAGCCACAGCATTCCAGCAAAGATAACACCGAGCTGGCCGTCCCGCAGACTTTTGGCCGCGAGATTGCGCTGAACAATAAATTGATTAAGTCCGCAATAATAAATCAGAACAATCCACATTCCTGAAAGAACGCCTGTCCAGGGAAGTCCGGGATGCTCCGGCGGCAGAACCATGTGCAGTTTGGCTTCGTTAATGGTTGAGAATTCTTTCCAGCCTCCGCAGGCATCCAGTCCCAAAAAGAATATGATAATTCCGCCGACAAGCAGCGCAAGTCCCTGAAACAAATCCGCCCAGGCAACCGCTTTCAATCCTCCCCAGACGGTATAAACCGCAGCAATAAGACCTATCAGCCACACACCGTGAGTCAGCTTCAGGCCGAAGATTGTCCGCAGCGTAATCCCGCCGGAATAAAGCACAGCAGTTAAAAGTACCGCGACGTAGACAACGACGGTGGTGATTGCCATAATCCCGCGAGCGGTCGAATTGTATCGATACTCAAGGTACTCAGGCATCGTATAAATACCGGCTTTCAAAAATCGCGGCAACAGCGTAAACGCAATAATCACGATTCCGAAAGTTCCGTAAAGCTGCCAGTTACTCACCGCCAGTCCTACACTGCCGGCTCCCTGCCCGGCCATTCCCACAAACTGTTCGGTTGAAATATTTGCGGCGACTATGGAAACTCCGATGAGCCACCAGGTCAGCCCTCGACCGGCCAGAAAATAATCTTCAGAACTTTTTTCCTTTCGGCTTTTGAAGAGACTTACACCGACCACCACTACAAAGAAACCGACAAACACAATGATATCAAAAGCACTGAGTTCCATTCTCTATTCCTTAAAAGAAAGATTTTCAATTTTGGCACCAGTCAATCACGACGATTGTCGTATGGGCATTATCGTCGGCGTGTAAACGGTAACAAAATTTTTATTGAGCTGCAAACAAATCTTCTATTGCGCTCAAAGGCAATACATGCGCGGGTTGAAATTTATCGCCAGCCATATAGGAAATAAGACTTCGCCTGAGCTGACGTGCGACCAACCGCTTATCTAGGTCTTTATCGATGTCGAGCGAGCAGACCAATAATTTGCCCTTGCCCACTTTCGCTTCAAAAATATACGCAAGTTTTTTAATTTGCAGGAAATTACATACAGGCTGCACGATAGGCTTGAACCTGGGTCCCAGCGAATCAACATCAATGGCAGTAGATTCACTTGTAAGTTCCCACCATTGCCAGTTGGTATGGTAATCGGTTGTAAAGTCGGAAAGAGCCGAATGATTCGGGTCGCACAATACCCCCATCGTGCCGGGCTGATCGGGGAAATGCACGGGACTCCAAAATACAGGCACAAACCTTGCGGATACCGCTTTTTTTATTGCTGCACGTTCCGGCGTTAAAAGAACGTTCCTGCCTTCGTCGAGCCATTTGTGGGCATTGGCATCGAATACATTTGTAATGAGCAGGTTCGGAGATTTGACGATCTCGCTGTTTGCAGGATACACCCAGATATCCCAGCCATTTCTGATATTGCTGTCAGTGGCAAAAATTTCGACTCGTAATTTGCACGCCTTATCAACAACGTCCAGCGGAGCATTTATTTCACCAAGTTCAGAATTGCCGCCTGACTTAATGGTTTGAATTTTAAAATCGCCTTGTGCGATTGTTTTGCCCTGCTCATCATTTATTATCCATTTAAGTTGTGCATCATCTATCGCCTTGGGGCCAAAATGCGATATCATGACTTTACCCGTAAAAGATTCACTATTCTGATAAACAAATTTTGGCGTTTCAAGCAAAGGAACCGTGGTCGAGCAGAATTGTCTGAACTGCTCCGGCGATATTATTCCTTTTGAATCCCAGAATATATCGAGGATGCCCGTCAGAGCCGTACCCTGCCCCGGAAAATCGGTCAGTGAAAGCAGCTGGAAGCCATCCAGCATATCTGAACGCAAACCCAGTTCAACATCTTCCTTGTATAAAATTACCGCCAGTTTGCCTGATGCAAGCGTAAAGGAATCAGCTTGAGCGAATAAATGTTTTTCACCAAGAACCTTTTTCACTGCTTCGAAATTCACAGGTTTCAAAACGCCGGTATATTTCTCTATTTCGTTTATGTTCGGGAAAACGGCATATTGCCCGATTTCGTGAGCAACGGTTGGTACATCTATACCCTCAAGAGAGGAGTTGAAATTTAAAGTCGTCGATGGCTGCCTGCTGTTGAAAAATCCCTGTCCGCGAATCCAGCCGTTCCGTGTGCGCTGTGAAACAAAAAAATCATCGACCTTATCGGGCCACTCGCCATATCCCTTCTCAAATGAATATGTGGTGGCTGTGTACAGGTGACGAGTGTCGAGATTTCTAAGATGCGTAACAAGCTCCTCGATGGGTTTAAAATCGCCGCCTAATTCGTTACCCATAGACATCATGCAAAAAGATGGATGATTGCCGTATGTTGAAATTATTCTTTCTGCCTCTGCCCTTACAAAGCTCTCTCGTGCCGGGTCTTTTCCAAAATCAAAAACCCAGATAGGAAGTTCGACCTGAAGATAAAAGCCCATCGAATCAGCAACAGCAAACGCCGCTTCAGGCGGACACCATGAATGAAATCTTACATGATTAAGGCCATAAGATTGGCAAGTTTTAAATATCTTTTCCCAATATGCGGTATCCATTGCGGGATAACCAGTCAGAGGAAAGACGCAGCATTCGACTGTGCCCCGCAGAAAAATCCTGTTGCCATTCATTATGAATGAGCCATTTTCCGATGTCAGCTTGCGCATACCAAAATTAACTTTTTGAGTGTCGGCAAAATCGCCGCAATCCAAATCAACCTTCAATTCATAAATATTAGGCGTAAATTCAGACCATAATTTAAAATCATCGCCCATCGGATAATCAGCCGTTATGACCTGAACATCATTTTCCGTGCTGAAAGGAATGGTTACAGGTGAAAGTTTAGCATCGTATCCAACGCCGTTTACGGTGACAATCAATTTGCCCTTCGCAGATTTTTCTGTATCGTTACGCAGTTTGATGTTTAGATTTACAATCTTTTTATCTACATCAGGATAAACCTGTACATCTTCGATGTGCAATTTATCATAAGCGGCAATTTTCATATCGCCTATGACGCCGTTCCAGATAGTTTGTGTTTCTTCAGTATAAGAATGACCCAATGGTTCTTTATGACTTCTTACTGCACCGATACGGTACTTATAGGAATTATCGACTCTAATCGTTATGGTGTGCTTGCCGGGTCCGGCCTGGGAAATATCATAAATATGCGGGCTTAGCACACTATCCTGCATGCCGATTTCCTTATCGTCTACCCATAAGCGGCTCTCCCACAGGACACGTTCGAGGGTTAAAAAAATACGTTTATTATTCCATTGCTCAGGAATGTCGATTTGTTTCTGATACCATGCAGAACCAATATATTTGAATTTCCTTGTCAGATGTTTGAGCACATCTGTCGTTAATTCCGGTTTTAGCGAAACTTCTGCGCCCAATCCGTTCTCGTCGAGTGATCCGGGAAGTTTTACAGATGTCTCAAACTCCTGAGTAAACCATTTTTGTTTTTCGCCATTTTCATTTGGGTCGAGCCTGCAAGACCACGTACCAGCTAAATCTATTGACTCTTGATTTTGAACAGCTTTTGCAGCGGGGACAATCAAGGACAGCCAAATAAATGACACGATGTGAGCGACTATTATTAGACGCATCTAAGATCCTTTCCAATGCGAGAAGAAAATTTATGCTTTTGAATTAAAGTCATGCAAGGCTTTGAACATCGCCAGAATATTCTCGACCGGAACATCGCTTTGAATGTTATGAGTGCCGTTAAAAACATAACCGCTGCCCCTGCTTAAAATTCCAAGCCGTTCATAAACCTCCCTATAAACCTCCTGAGGCGTTCCAAACGGAAGCGTCTTTTGCGTATCAACTCCGCCTCCCCAGAAAGTTATATGCCTTCCAAATTCCCTTTTGAGCTTTACGGGATCCATGCCTTGAGCAGAAAGCTGAACGGGATTAAGTATATCAAAACCCGCATCTATCAGGTCTGGTATAAGCTCAGATACCGCTCCACATGAGTGTATAAATATTTTCCAGTTAGTCAATTGGTGAATTTTATCGTTTACCTGTTTCTGGAAAGGCTTGTAAAGACGGCGGTAAGTCTCAGGCGAGGCAAATAAACCTCTCTGGTGACCGAAATCCGTACCGCTGACGAATACCACCTGTACCATATCGCCTACGGCCTTTGCGAGCAGTTCTATGTTTTTGAGGGCTATTTCACATTGCTTTTCAAAAACCTTGTACACATAATCGGCGCGAAGCACGGTCGAGACATACCATTCCTCAACGTCGCGAATCCCTTTGGGGTCCTTCATCCATGTCGCAGGCACGAGCGCAACATCACCAAATGCAGCACCGCCGATAGTCATATATATTCCGCAATCAGTCTCATTGTAGAGTTTTTTGGCTGTATGGGCGTAGTAATCCAAATCAGTCTGACTTAAAACACTAAACTCCTCACAATTGTCTTCAGGATTGAGAATGCATTCGTCCAAAGGCTTCTGTCGATTCAGGGCATCAAAGAAATAACCTGTTTTCGGCATTTTCGCACAAGGCTGTGCCGTCGTGTCTCCGAGCGGATACATGAGGGTATCGCCATCTTCGGTAACTGTATAATTAAAATCGCCCGGCACCAATACCGGAGTGCCATCATTCATTTCGAACGGCTTCCAATTTTCATTGGTGAAACCGAACATATTGCATCGTGTGGATATTCCGAGGACATCGAGACCAAGAGCCTTGTGTAATTCCGCATCGATTTCGCCAAGCATCTGATAAGGCTCAATAATCTTGACCCTGAAACCATTTACACCTAATAACGCTTTCCTCAATTTAGATACCGCTCCTGCGCCAATTCCGGTCTGTCCACCAGCCCCAAAATCGACGCACACACGATCAACTTGCTGGTGATTGAGTGTACAAATCAAACGCTGCCGCGGCGTCATCGATTGCTTTTGAAGATTGCGTTTCACGGTATGAAGCAATTCATAACTTGTATTTTTGCCAAATTTTACTTTTTGCCATTCAGCAACGCTCATTTGCTGCACTCCAAAATGTCAAGATTTTCAATTATCATTCTCCCTTTAAGATTAGCAAAATACGAGATAAGTCAGAACGCCACTTTTTCACTTAGTTCCACCATTTTTGGCGAGTTTAACCAATAATTTGCACCCCTCATGGTTTCTGAATTCCGCTTAAACAAAATTAAACGCTCATAGTCCGATAGAAATGCATTAGCATCTCCCAGCCTATTGAAAAGGCAATCCATGCGGCTGCAAGAATCAATGCACATTTCTTGAGTCCGGGCCATGTTTTGAGACCAACAAATGGGCCTTTAACATCTTCAAGAGTATAAATAGTCAGATTTTTAAGTTTTTCGTCAGCAACAGGTGTTTCAAAAAAGCTTAACATCACTGCCAGAACGATTGTCAGTATAAACGAGAAAAACCCGATATATACAAAATTGAGTTCTGTATAATTATCAACGGTAATCGCAGACAACAAAGAAACAATCATCGCTGTCAGAGCTGACAACGGCCCTGTTCTTTTTGAAAATAATCCCACTAAGTATATTCCAACTACCACGCCAAGAACATCCCCGTAAAAACTCTGGATGAACGTCATGACAGAAGCACTTTTCATAATGATTGGAATCAGTAAAATTGTAATAATTAAAGTGAGAAATTCCGCAAAACGTATAAAAGTTTTGCGTTCCCTGATATTTGAGGACCTGCGAATGATTCTGAAATAAAAATCTTCCGCAAACAGCGTACTCCCCGCAGTAAGCATCCCATCAACCGTTGAAAGCAACGCGGCAAGCATACCCGCTATCAGCACTCCGCGAAGACCTATCGGAAACATATCCGTGAGAGCTTTGATAAATGCCTGGTCAGGCAGAATATCCGGCATCATAATTCGCATCGCGCCTCCTACTAAATATGAAGCAGTAGGATAAAATACCACCAGCACGGAAACCCCCATCAAACCTTTTTGGGCGTGTTGTTCGTTTTTCGCAGCTAAAAGCCTTTGTGCCATACCGTAATTGCACGTCAGCCATCCAAGCCCTGCAATAGGCGCCCATGTCAGCACCGCCTGCATTGGGAAAAACTTGCTTGTGAATAGAGACCAATCTGACGGCGGAATAATGCTGCCGATATGTACGCCGCTGTTACCGACAACAGCCGCTCTGGCCAATTCGCCAAGTCCGCCAAGTTTAAATAAAGCCACAATCATCACAGTAAAAAGAGTGATAATCACAAATATACCCTGATAGAAATCAAGCGTTAAAACAGTTTTCATCCCGCCGACAATTACATAAATGCCGATGATGACACAGATAAGAATTGAACTGGCAATCACCGACCAGCCCAGCAGGCTCTGCAAAAGCAAAGCCCCCATAAAAACCGCTCCGGCAAGTGTAACTACAAGGATGGCAGTCAGAACTAATGAAAATACTACACGGCTTGGCAAACTGAAACGCTTCTCAAGATACTCCGGCGTTGTGACGATACGGCTTCGCCAGTATATAGGCACAAAAAACATAGCTGAAATCCAGCCTGTAAACCACATGTGCACAGAGTTCCATTGAATAAGGTAAAAACCCCACAAAAAACCAAGTCCTGACAGAGACATAATCGCCGGGTCTGCGGCCATTGCAAAAAGAGTCAATGCTGTTTGATACCATGTTTGAGTCTTGCCGCCGGTGATAAAGTCCTCATCGGTCGTTCGCTTCTTGTGATAACGGCTGATAAAAAGACCGGCACCAAGAACACACAAAAAATAAATTCCTACAATAATCGAATCAATGTACTTCATAGTATTTATTTTCCTCCATGATTTTCCTTAGAATGTTTTTATAAAAAAACCGCGATGGCGCAAAATTGCAGTCGCGGTTCTAAATCATGACTTTACCCTGAGCGTTTGAAATCACCGATCTCCGGGCACTTTTACATATCCAGTTTTAATAAATGTTTTTGCCCACTGATAATTCCACAGTTCTGTTAGAGGCACCAATGCCACATGACCATCGGCAAACCCCAAATCAATCGCCATCCTGTGCCGTTTGATGCAGATTCTGTATAGTCCCGCTTCGGCTACTGTATCTCTTTTGCCGCCTGTACCGGTTTCCAACTTATCAGCTGGCGGACCAACAGGTGTCCGATAAAGACCCGATCCCCGTTCGGGCAGTGCAATAGGATAAAAATCCACCCAGCTCGAATCGGCAAATACAGGAATATCAGATCTTAGAGGAACGTAGCTTCTCATAGTGCACAATGCCTTTCTAGGGGTTTCCAATAGATTGCCTAGATAATCACTAATTCCATCCTTATCATCGAGATCGATCCATAAACCTCCAACCCAGCCGTTCATTCCATACGATCCTTCTATAGTTACTGTGGTGTTTGTCCAACCCCCATTAGTGCCAATATAACGCCATCGGTTCTTTGCCGTACCTGCAACTTGTTTGGTGATATCACTCGATGTGGGCTCTCCTGTAGATGGACATCTTAAAATTTTCATTTGCTTGGTCATATCCTGAACATTGGATGCTCCCTGGCCTTTGTTAATTTTATTTTGTTCGAGGTAAGGCGCCAACTGAGTCATCCAAAATGCGGCTCCGCCGGAACCACTTTTGTTGCCTGAAGTAAGTCCTTTATAATTACTTTCATTTAGATACATCACGTGAGCCATTGCCAATTGCTTAAGATTCGATTTGCACAACGAGATTTTCGCCTGATCCCGTGCACGGCCTAACGCGGGCATTAATACCGCAAGCAATATCGCTATTATCGAAATGACTACAAGCAGTTCGACCAGTGTGAACCCCGATACGGATTTTCCCGTACGATGCGTTCGTACAGTAGAACTGTAATTTGGTATGAAGGTGAATCCTTTCAGACGTGATTCCGATACATGATTTTTCATTTCAAAACCCTTTTCGAAATATTGAGCTATTCTAGAAACTGACTTGTCAGCCATTATTATCTATTATACAATATTACTAAAATCTCTTCAATTGTGAACGCCATTTATTATATCAAAAACGCCATTTATTGCATTTTTAATAATCTTTATGTTTGGTTTTTCGCTTTGATAGTTAGCTAAAAAAAACAGGCGGACGCAACAAAATCCGCCTGTTCATCAATTAATTTTGTACCAATTTAATAACAATCCGGATATAAGCCGCATGACAGCCAACCGGAAACCAGTTCGGCAAGATCTGCGAAATCAACCTTGCAGTCCATATTTGCATCCAGCTCGGACGCATAAGGCGAGATACACAGTACCTTGTCAGGATCGGTAAATTCATTGTACATATCGAGAACTGACTGTGCACTGACCGGATGATTGAATATTCTGACATCATCAACAGTTCCGCCGAAAGGCTGATAAACAGTGCTGTGATCAGCAAATTCCGAGCCGATGTAAACAGCTTCATTGCAATCAAACGGTCCGGTGCCGGTCATTGTCATTGAATTTACCTGGTTGGCATCAACGTATATTTTAGCTTCCTTTGTGGCGCCATCAAATGTTACAGTTATCATGTGCCAATTGGCGTCAACAACAACCAATGGAGAGCTAAGCGTTGAAAGGCCGCGGATAACAAAGCTGGCACTGCCCATTGGGGCATTAGTAGCGTTAGAACCTCTTATCTCCAACGCCCAGCCGGTTGCGCCTGTTGTATCGATGCTTGTGCGATGCTGCTTAGCGATGATACCGCTCCACGTTTTGTCCGTTCCTTTGATCCAGGTATTGACAGTAAGACCAAGTTTATAGTTGTTAAAAGCATTTTCACTGTTGGTAATCTTTATGCGGTTGTAATCAGGATCATCGGAAAATACGGCGGCGTTTCCGTTCCTGCCGGCCGCGTAAGTTATCATGCCGCCGCCCGGCAAAATCGCACCGTTCCAATTACCCAAAGTATCATTGAGATTGTCATCGAGTTTCCACCATGCCATCTGACGCTCAACTTCAAGGAACACCAAATCGGAAGTGGTTGACCCGTCCGGTTTGCTGACAACGCAGTAGATATACTTGCCCGCATCGGCTAATTGAATATTTGTCAGCGTTAAACTATTGGAATCTGTTCCGAGTGATGCATCTCCTGCATCGGCAACATTATCATTGGATATTTTCCACTGATAAGACAGCCCCGCTTCGGCAACAACACCGATATTGTAATTAGCGGTTCCATTAATTGTGGTAAGAACGCCGGCAGGCTGGATAACAATCACCGGGTTCGGTGCTCGTGTCGTAAATCTCCCCAATGCACCTGAGACTATAGTCTGTGCAGCACCCGGCAGCGAATTATTAATGCTTTCATCTACGCGCCAGTAATAAATTGTTTCCGGAGTCAGGCCTGCCATGAAATAAGAGCCGGTATCCTGCACAGGAGAGCCTGCGGATACTTCCAGGGGCGTAACGCCAACAAAATTCGGGTCTGTCGAAATATATAAATAATGTTTTGTTATTTGTGAATTAGGAAGATTCATATCTGCTGAACTTCTGCCGGTTGTCCAATTCAATGTAACATCGATGATACTGCCGTTAGCAGTGCCGACATTTGCTGCGTTCCATCCGGGCGAAAGATTGTGGCCTGCAAGATACATATTTGTACCCCAATTGGCAGCGCCATAAGCTGCACCCGCCCAGGTATAGAATGTAGTAGGAAAAGCAAAATCACCGCCTAACCATCGGCAAAGTGAAAGGTCTTCATTGGAACCGAGGAAAAATGTATTCATCACGGGATATTGCGCTGCAGGATGCCTGTCATCGGTGCCGGCGTTATACATTCGAGCGTTTAATACATAAATTGTATCGGCGTTGAGCGTAATCGGATGAGGAAGTTTAGCATAACGCCAACCATCGATACGCTGCGCTGCGGTTCCAGCCGGTACAGTAACAGAAGCCAACAACTCTCCTGTGGAATCTGTCAACTTTCGCCACAGACCCACTTGATGAGATGTGGCAAGTCCATCGGTATCTAAATCAATCACTCCGAGAGCATCGACTACACGGCTTACGGGGCCGAGATGAAATTCGCCACCGATATTGCCGTTATTGCGTATAGGAGATGAAATATTAAAGGCAGACAGTTTATATATCGCCGATCCATTGGCAATATCAGATATTGTATATGGGTCGGCCCATCCGGCAGAACTCAGGCAATACAGCAGTATAAAAGAAACAAGACTTATTTTTTTCATTTTATTTACCTCGCAAAATTCACGGTTCATTTTTTCAGTTGTACACACTGCTTAAATCGACTTTATTGACACGCCGTAACCGGATGTCTGCCGCATGAAAGCCAATGTTTGGCAAATTCGGCCAGATCAATCATTTCTATCTTGCAGTTACCGTCCGCATCAAACCGGCTGTCGAACTCATTAAGACACAATGACTTATCCGGCTCGATAAAATCGTTGTAAATGTCTAATACCGCCTTGTTAGAGAGCGGATAAGTGAATATTCTCACATCGTCAATCATGCCGCCGAAAGGATTATTATTTAACAAACCAAGCCCGCCGATAATGACGTTGTTTGCATCACCTGTCGGCGTTCCTGTAATTGTTCCTGTTACATCAAGAGCACCATCGACATAAAGCTTCGCAGTCTTTGCCGCTCCATCATAAGTACCGGTGATCAAATGCCATTGGCCATCGTTGACCACGGTTGTGCCGTTGGCAACGCCGCCTTCCTTGAAACCAAAGGCCGCGGTTCCATTGGTACGAGTATACATTTCCCAGCCCTTCCACGGAGTTGTGCTTTCCTTGCCCGCTATACCCATTTGATTCGGCTCACTCGTTTTAATCCAGGCACTTACTGTAAGGCCGCTGCTATAGAAGTTGAACGCATTGCTGCTGTTAGATATCTCAACACGATTGGTGCTGGCGATATCGCGAACAGTTTGAATTGCCTGATTGCTGATGCCGCTTACGTAAACCGGGGAAGCCCATGAGCCGTTAAAACCATTGCCCGATGCGTCATTAAGAGTGTTGTCAAATGTCCAATGTCCTAACAGCCGCTCTCGTTCTAACAATACTATCCTTGAGGTTACCGGAGCAGCGGGGAAATCTTCATTGGCGACAACGCAATAAACAAATTTGCCTATATCCGAGGCCTGTACAGCAAAACCAAGATTCTCCGAATCGGTACCAATTGCAGTATCGCCGCCATCTGCGATGGCATCAGTTGATTTATACCATTGATAATGTACTATTGATTGACTTGCAACACCGCAGCGAAATTGAGCGGTTGAACCTATCTCATCAACTACAATGGCATCTGGCTGGTCCACTATAGCCAGCTTGTTTGGAAGTAAGCTGATGTAATCAATATAAAGCCACCCGTACTGTCCCCAAGGGTCAACATAATCTACAAGATAAAGTGCCACGCCGAGGGTATTTCCGACCATATTTGGATAATCTGCGGAATTAAGTGACATTGTAAATTCTTCCCACTGCCATGGTCCGTAGTCTGGGTGTCCATAATAAAGAAACATTTCGCCGGAATACATTTCCGGTGGATTTCCAGCCCACATTCTCAGATTAAGACCATCTATTTTGCCATCGCCATTACGCACCCTTACCTTCATTAAATAATTAGTATCGGGTTGAGTAACTATTCCGGTATTTTGATAAATACAAGTTCCGCTTGTCCAGCCCAAAGAACAGATTTTCTCATGATTGTCATAGTTGGCGTCAGCAAGGTTATAATAATTTGCCTGATTACCGTAAAGAGTCCATCCTGTTCCATTTGGCTCATCTTCAAAGTGCCAATTGCGCACTAAATCGTCGGCATAGGCCGTTAAAACAGTAAAGAACATAACTGAAAGTACAACGATTACTTTTTTCATTAGTTATCCTCCAAAATTGTTATTCCGTTAATTTATCGGCATGTTCCGGCAACTCATATAATGTATTTGCCGCGATACAGAGCCATTCGAATCTATTTCGCTGTTGCAGCCCGAGGCACTTCTCTGTTAGAAAAGAGCAAGAGGCAGAAACAGTAAAACTTTCAACTTATTAAAATCCATTCAGAATCCTGGCCAGGGAAATGCGCTTATTAAAGCGCATTTCCAAGACCTTTCATATACAATATTATTCGTTTCTGCGACGAAGTCCAAACAAAGCACCAAGACCAAGTATCACCATTGTTGCAGGTTCTGGAACCAGAGTAACACTGTCGACCCATGACCACTTGTTACCGCCACTGGCGTTATCGGCAAACACACCTACCAGAATATTTTGGCCTACCCAATCAACGTGATCGGCAGTATCGATTGTCAGACTGAATGAAGTCCACGGGCCTGGCTCAGCCACGACGGGGTAAGTAAAAGACTGCTTTTCCTGATAAGTCCAGGCACCAGCTTCCGATTGCCCCATGTTGTAAGTGCCGGCACCAATCTTCAATATAACGCCATTGCAGCCGTTAGAAGGATCGGAACCAACTACAGTCAGTGTATAAACTGTATCTGCCGCAAAAGTAATCGGAGTTATAGGACCGCCTAATTCGGCAGTACCAACTTGCTGAACAATACCCAGATTTCCCCAGTAGCCAAACGATATGATTGACGTGCTATCGCCCAAATCATAATCATACCAACTGCCCCATGTGCTGTGATTCCAGTGCGCGTACTCAGTTACATAATCAAAGTCGCCGTTCCTCAGCAAATTGGCAGCACTTACACATGATACCAACGCCAAAACTAAAAACAACATAAACACTTTTTTCATTTTTCTTTCCTCCAAAAAAAATAAGGTTTAAAATCTGCAAGGGGGAAAAAACTTCTTCCCTCTCCTTGTCTACAATATTCATTTATTATTACTTATGTTCCTATTTTATCATTTTGTTAAATTCAATGCACCGCCATTTAGTGCATTTTTTCCCGCCAAAGTTTCCCTAACTTAAAATGCTATTTTTAATTTGTTTGTTCTTACTGTACAGTTTTTATAAGACCTTATTGCGGCCGAATTAACTCCAGCGTTGTCACCTATCTTATGCCAAGCTTCGTTAGGCTCATTTCTGGCTGCTATTGTTATCACATTTAAACCATGCCTGTTGAGCCAGCTATCTGGAAGATAAAACTCACGCTGCCAATCCACATGATGGTAGCGTCCTATAAGTTTGCCGTTCAAATAAATTAATGCATTATTGGATATATTAGCCTCAACATATAGGGGTATTTGCCATTCATCTTTGAGGTCAAGAGCAAAACTCAACCGATACCAGCACACACCGTTGTAAGATTCAAGTTCAGGGATGTTTTTCCAATTGCCAAGAGGAACATTGATCCATTCTCTATCATCAAATTCAGGTTTGAAATAACTCTGGTCATCGCCCTCAATGCCTACCTTGATGTTCCAGCCGTCAATCATCTTCTGCCAGGGCTTGTTGCCGCCGCCAATCAGGCTCACCGCCGCAAGTCCTTTAGGCTCACCAATGCCGATTTTCCCGCCCCCGCCAGATCCGCTGGCGTGAGGCATTCTTTCGAGTACCACCAAAATATGGTTCTCACCCTTTTTGAGATATTTCTGAACATTGAACTCTATTTTAGAATAGTGCCAGTACCCAGAGGTTTTGTTAACATATTGCCCATTAATGAATACCATCACAGGATCGCCAAGCATCGCGCTATTTGCGCCGCCGGTTCTGCCGGAGCCTTCATAAAAACGCACGACCATGTTTTGAGAGTTGGAATCTTCGAACTTCGCCGAATAGACGACATATCCTTTGCCGAGTATTCCTTGCGCCTGAAGCGACTGCGTAAGATCAATTTTCCGCCAACCGCTTATCCCAGAAAAATCTTCGTGTTTGAATTTGGCCTCATTGAACGTTATTTCAGTAAACTGATATTCAGGTGTGGCATAATTTAATGAGAGCTTTCCGACAGATTTATCATATTCGAAATCCAAAGGTTTGCCGTTCAACTCAACAGACTTGGGGGAAGCAGGCAAATACGTGCTCAAATGCGTTGTACCCTCAAACGTCTGGCTCTCAATTTCTACAAATCCTTCGCCCGCGCGCTGATTTTTGACCAGATAATTATTTGATATCAGCGGCACACTTTCGCCATTATTTAGTTCTGCCATCCAGGTGGTATTAGCAAGTTCGCGATTGATAGCTATGAATACAACCTTACCGGCTGTTATATATTGCGGGTTCGCGGTATGCCTGTAATTAATTTCAAGTGTACTGGCATGATCGTTCCACGTATAATCCTCTGTCCCGACTACTTGCGGCCTGTCGATAAATTTTAAGCACACCTGACCTGAACCGTTTTCCGGGCCGTAGACCGTAATAATGGTCTTGCCTTTAATATTGCCAATTCCGAGTATTTCGGAAGTACAATATTTCATCATCGTAGTTTCATCGACTTTAATATTGCATGTCAGGATTATCATCTCTCGTGCAGGAAGACTTATACTCTCTTTCGATGGTATTGTAATGGTTTCATCAATGGCCGGATCCATATAAGAGATTCTAAATTGCTGATCCTTGTCTTCCTGTTCTCGTACAAAAAGAAAAACTGCATTGCCGTTAATTTTTTCAACAATCTTCGGCGGTTTTTTGCCTTTGCAGTCGATTATTGCAGCCCCATTCGCAAGAGGTCTCGAACGCACTTCAAGCGTACCGAAAGTCTTTAGCCACTGGCCTATCAATTTTATGGCATAATACGACTCATCCAGTCCGCCCGGCTCTGAGATCGGACACCGAACCGGCGACCGGTCGGCATAAGTGGTGGACTGATAAGACGAACCCCAATACTCAAAATTTGTTCCGCCGTACGCCATATAATAGTTGGCAAGACTGCCGCCTTCCATCCAGATTGTCTTATTAACAGCCGTAAAATCCCTTGCGTCCAGCGCATCCATCTTCAGGTTTATCAGATTCGAGAACATTCCCTGTCCGCCCGGATTTTCCAGAACAATTGTCGGCCCGTTCTTTTCTTCTCTGCGGGACTGTGAAGTGCGTTTTTCTACTCTGTCGATACTTGACCATCTCACAACGCCGGTATTGTTGCCGTTTATTATGTCGGCCATCACCGGATCGTCATTGTCCCATGCGCAATCTGTATCGCATGTAATGATTGGAACATCGATGCCAAGCTCCCGCACCATTTGATAGCAGGTTTTGAGAACCCCCCTTTTATAATCTGCGCCGCCGCCGTATTCATTTTCCACTTGCGCCAGAACAACGTTTCCGCCATTAGTAATTAGCCTGGGCCTGATAACTTTTGCAATATCTCCGTACCATCGTTTGACAAGCTCAACATAATTTTTTTCATTTGTGCGAAGACTGGAATTCTCGATTCCTTCCGTAAGCAGCCATTCTGGATAACCGCCGTTGTCCCATTCGCCACATATAAAAGGCCCCCACCGCGATATCACGTAAAGGTCGAGTTCTTTACAAAGGTCTAAAAAATTCTCGAGTTCAGAAAAATCGACGTTGCCTTTGACTCTCTCATGGTAATTCCACGGAAAATAGCAGGTTACCGCGTTAAGGCCGGCAGCTTTCATTTTGAACAGCCGATCTTTCCAAAGTTCAGGAGCGCATCTGAAATAATGCATGCTGCCGCTGTAGAGAACGACATCTTTGCCATTTATTATGAAACAATCGTGATCGAAACTGATTGCCTTTGACAAATGAGGTTCTGCTGCGGAACATGGAGCGTGAGTCAGGAGGAATAAAACATGTATCAGCAAAACAACCGCCGACATCTTAAAAACACGGCCCGCATGGCAAACGACCATAATACCTCCTTAGAACGTTGTAACAATCTGCTTGCAGAGTACTAAGTGTATAACAACCACATAATTTAATAAACGCCACTTTTGTAACTTAATCCTCCAATTTTTACTTTTCTATGCCTCAATTGTTACTCCGCCAGGGAACGTAAATCTATCCAGCCCATTGCTTCCTGTTGTCTATCTCCAGCCTTTCAGCAATTGACTGTCTATACAATGAATTCCAAAATTGGCGATTTTACAACAAAAAATGGCGTTTAAATACTTGCTATTTGGGGGTATTTTATTAAGGTTATGCAGTATGAAGAGCTTTAACCGGTGCCTGACTTTATGTTAAATATCCCAAAAGTCATATTGTTTCTCGAAAGTTCACGACAGTATGGACGAGATCTGATTAATGGGATAGCTGAATATTCACTTATAAATGGTCCCTGGACCTTTTATAAGGAAGATGATTTTTATAGCACCTTAAAAAAAGGCTCAGGGGATCTCTCATGGATAAAAAGATGGGGCGCAAACGGTATCATAACCAGAGACTTTAAAGGTTTTGACAGACTCCTGGAATTTAAATTGCCAATAATTGTTGTGGAGGCATTTCAGGAGACCAATAAAGTCGGCAATGTTCCCAAAGTAGTCTCGAATCACGATGCAATTGGCGGGCTTGCTTGCGATTACTTTATAAGGCACGGTTTTAAGAATTTCGCTTATTGCGGCTTCACTGATATGCCGTGGTCGGTCAGCAGAGGAGAAAGATTCGCCTCGGCTCTTAAATCTAAAGGATATCAGCCTGAATTTTTTTATTCAAAATCTTACAGGTTGTTAGTTTGGGACAAAGAATATCCCCGCCTGGTACGATGGTTGACTTCGCTTCCAAGGCCTGCGGCAATACTCTGCTGCAACGATGATAGGGGCTGTGATGTTATTGAAGCCTGCAAAACAGCAGGTTTAAGAGTTCCCTTTGATATCGCGGTACTTGGGATCGATGATGACCCGCAAGTATGCAACCTTACATACCCCCCGTTATCAAGCATAATGCTCAGCACAAAAAAAGCAGGCTTTCTCACTGCCCAGATGCTTCACGAACTTATGCGAAAGGAGCAAGTCGCTGAAAATACTATTAAAGTGGAGCCTGTAGGAATCGACACCCGTCAATCAACTGATTCGCTGGCCATCGAAGACCCACAAGTCGCTAAGGCAATGGAATTCATAAGCGCCAATAGCAACCCGCTTATACAAGTAACTGATGTTTTATACCATGTGGGATGCTCCCGAAGAGGCCTTGATGAGAAATTCCACAAGATTCTTGGCCATTCCATTTTTGCCGAAATAAGACGCATCAGGATCGAGATGATATGCAACATGCTCCTCAAAACCAATCGATCCATTTCAGAGATTGCACTGGCTCTTGGTTACAACGATGCAGATCATATCGCAAGATTCTTTAAGCAGGAAAAACACATGACCCCTTTCGAGTATCGCAAAACCTACGCATCATCATAAATCGTTTCTGATATTAAAATACCATATATTCAAGTTCAACGCTTGCAGCAGTTGGTTCAAATTCATTTTGGGGCAGTTTAATTTCTATAGTTTCTTCTTTACCACTTTGTGATAACTTCAAATGAATTAATTGCTGTTTGCGTGTGGGGTCTGCGGCAATAATTCGTGTTTTATTATTTTCCTTACGTATCATTAGAGCACACGGCACGTCTGTTGTAATTTGAGAATTTTCGCTAATCTGACAAGTACCGGGAGAATAAAACACAATTTGAATACATTTATCTTTATCAGATTGAATTGCCTGTAATGTTCGGTTATTTGCAAGTACCTTCACATAAGGAGATTTAAAAAAATCAGATGTTTTGCCTGCTGTCGCATCGGGCAATATAAAATATTCATAACCGCTATCTTTTACATTTGTGCCATGATCAATAAAAAGCGAAAACACATCCTTTGATACCGGCTTATCTGAAGAATAACCAATAACATCAGTCCATTTGCCCGACTGAGTGCCGCAAGATAGTTTTACATTGCTCGATTCAGGAAAAACATATCCTATGCCGTTATGATGCAGCCAGAGAGGTTTTGAAAAGGAATGTTCTCCGCTGATTCCGGTCGTTTTGCCTTCATAACCCGTTATTACTTTTCCATTCAGCAGACATTGATTAACCGATGTAGTTACAGGATATGAAGATAAACTTTCGATACCTGCACCAAGACAGGCTATTACGGAATCAAAAAAGAACCACGTCTTTCGACCCTTAATCTCATCACGCTGTAAATCCATAAAAGCAAAACCATATTGTCCGTCAGAAACGCCTCCTACGAAATCCGACTTAATATAGCTGCTCTTTTCGGTGGGCTTCAGAGATAAGCCAGACCTTGCACAAGTTGTGCCTGGAATTCTGTACCAATCCCAAACCGGGAAAATATTTTCATATTCCCTGCCCGATAAATAAACATACATCGCACCATCGGCTATATACTTTCCAAGTTTATTTTCTTCGAGTATCGATTCTGTACCTTTAACTCGATTGGAGCACATTTTTACAGAGCAAAAATAATTCTCCCTTCGATGAACGATATAATCAGACCTCCAGAACAAATTATTGCCGACGAGATCATTTGCGTTTCGTTCGTTTAAATTGCGCGCAAGTATCGTCTTGTAAGAACTCGCGTTATCCGGATCAACAAATTGCATCCGTCTGCAATTGTCCAGCAATACCGCAGCCTTTTTCACAACGCTGTCAGGATGCAAATGACGGCCAACGCAGCTAATATCATAACGGCCATTCCAGATTACCCATTGCTGGCCTTTAAGAATATAATCGCGCAAAATGCTCAGCTTCGATTTATCATATTCATATTTCGTTCCCTGCGCGGCATAAATCCACATAGGCATATCCTCGAGAAAAGACAAACCGTAGTTTGCAAACTGCTGCATCGGCCCATGTTGGAAAAAGCTGAAATCGGGCTGAATCCCTTCATCCGTTGTAATCCGTAATTCGCTTTCTATCGCTTTCATCGCGGTTTCTATTAATTCCGGTTTGTCCAAAAGCATTCCCCTCATGCAGACAACGCCTGCAAGCCATACTTTATTCTGACCGGTGCCTTCGATTCCAGCCGCTTCAAGAATTTTAATTACGCCGTCCATCTGTTCTTGCGAAAGTTCATTTTGCATAAGCATTGCCGCAAAACCAATGCGTCTTGGAAAACCAATTTTAACCCACCACCAGTTTGGACTCGAATATTTAGCTCCAATCCAATGATTTAAAGCTTTATTGATAGCGTTCAAACATTGCTTATCTTTATAATATCTGCATTGCGTTTTATTATAAGCAACAGACATTTCTATCATCCGGAGAAGATGATGGACAATAGGAATTTCTCCAAGCCCGGTATTAATATACTGAATATCAGCCCATGTCCCATCCTCACGCAGAGTTTTGATATAGTTCGCAATATCGTCATCTTTTATTTCCTGCAAAATCAGATATTCGCACATGTTCTTTTTTAATGTTTCAGTCTGACTGATAACGGCACTATTTACATCGGCTTTTGCCAAAACTGTCATTACAGGCCAATGGTCAGAAGCGACATCAGTTACGTCATTATGTAAAACCTTGCAATTTAAAATTCTTTTTTGAAGACTTTCATCCACGAATATGTAATCGATGCGGTGAGTGCCCAATGTAAAAGGATTGCCCGAGCCTGCAACATCAAACGTATTTATCATTTCCGGCGGAATCATATTTAGACATTCCCCATTTGGGTTTTCATTCAAATCGCCCATCAGTATCTTTGGCGAATTTGTTTTCTCCAGTAATTTAATGACATATTCTATTTGTCCGCTTCTGTTCGGAATATTCGTGTAGCATAAATGCGTTATAAAAAAATTGTAATCGATACCGTCTATTTCAACCTTGGCCTCAAGACATGTACGCTGCTCAAACCCTTTTTGGGTCGGCAGCTTGTGTAACTTTGTCGATTTGATGGGGTACCGCGACAATATTGCATTGCCAAACCATCCCTTGCCTCGCAGATGCTTTCTTGGGACGCTGGGGCAGTGAAAATAATTCATATTTAATATTCGGCCCAACTCAGCCGCCTGATTTATAAATTCGCTCCTGTGGCTAAAGTGATTATCAACTTCCTGCAGCCCTATTATATCAGCATTTGATTCACGAATTACTTGAGCGATTCTTTCTATGTTATGAATCTTATCCCTGCCTTCACCCCAGTGAATGTTATATGTCATAATCCTGATTGCGTTTGCATCGTTACTTTTGCCAAATGATCGGCCGATACATACGCACATAATAAAAGCAATTGTCAAAATAATTCTTATTTTCATTTTATTCATCCTTAAATAAACCTGTCTTGATTAATTCTTTTTCGGTCAATTCTATTGCCGGAGCAAATTCATTACTGTTCATATAGTAAAGTAAACTGCTTAATAACTGCCTCGCTTCGGGCCTGTTCTGGAGCGAAATTAAATCTATGCCGCATACCAGTAATCGACCATCACCAATTTTCGTTTCAAAAATTAAACCTAATTTATGATTACGTTCAAAATTATCTATCGTTTGCAGCAAAGGACGAAAATCAGCGGAGATACCATCGAGAATGACAGAACGGCCGTTTCGAACCAGATGCCACCATTGCCAATTGCTGTGAAATTCGGTTGGAAAATTTTTAAAAGCCGGATGATTCGGGTTGCATAAAATTCCCATGGTTCCAGGCGGATTGAACGACTTAAATGTCGGATAGCACCAAAAATCGCTTTGGAATGCGCCCGGTATCCAGCGTTCAATCCCATTTACATCAGGGATAAGCAGTACCATACCGCCTTTCTTTATTTCCTCAAAAACAGAACGTTTTAACCTGCGATAAATTTTAATATTTGCCGAAGGCCGGACATTAGCATCCGCAGGATACACCCATAAAGGATATTGATTTGCAGCCTTTGTACTTCGCAATTTCACTTCGAGAATCAGCTTGGCCAGTGCTGTAATGGAATCTAACTTTATGCTTATTTTTCCAACATCTGCCAGACATCCCTGGGCAATCATGTGGGCAGAAATTTTTCCTGATGCAGCTACGCAGGCATTACTATCTTTCAGCTTCCATTCAACAGTCTCATCATTAATCGAATTCTTTCCATAGTTTGCGATTTGTACATCTGCTGTAAAAATATCATTAGTTGTCCAAGTATAACTCTCCATGCGAACAAGAACTGCAACTTCGCTGCAAAATTGCCTCCACTGGTCTGGCTTAATTAAACCTTTTGAATCCATAAAAGCATCAAGAATCCCAACCAAAGCCGTCCCCTGACCGGGATAGTCCTGTAAATCGAGCAATTGAAATCCTGCCAAACCTTTTGTTCTTAAAGCTGCTTCGATTTCCTCCCGATAGCAAATCACCGCCAATGCACCCGAAGCGCGTACAAAATCACTGGCCTGGTCAAGCATACCTGCCTCTGCGAGCCGCTGACGAAATACTTCGAAATTGCGAGCTTTGAGAACTCCTGTATATTTAGGTATTTCATTGAAATTCGGAAAAACCTGATATTGTCCTATTTCATGACTAATAACCGCAGCATTAACTCCTGCGATTGACTTTTCGTAATCAGTCATTGTCGAAGGTGATCGATTATTGATATGTCCCATTGTATGTTTATGAAATGAGCCCCGTACGAAACGCCGTTCGTTTTCCCAATCTCCTATCGTCATCGTAACCCAGAAATCATCATTCGGTCCGCAGCTTGTGGCAGCCCAACTATTATTGCTTCCTTCTGCGTACAAATGCCGACTATCTAAATCCCGCAGCCTGGTTACCATTTCGGTCATAATTTTTCGGCTCTCTGGATTTATTTCCACTTCGTTTCCAAGGCTGAACATTACAAAAGATGGATGATTGCCAAAGCTCTTGAGAATTCTCTCTGCTTCGATATTGAGATACTCATCGTGCAGCTTGTTTTCACCAAAAGATGCCCAATTCGGCAGCTCCGGCTGCAAATAGATTCCCATTTCATCCGCCGCCGCGAATGCCGCTTCAGGCGGACACCATGAATGAAATCGATAATGATTGATGCCATAACTTTTCGCGATAGAAAAAACCCTTTGCCATGAATTTTTATCCATCGGCGCGTATCCCGTCAGCGGAAATACGCAGCAATCAACTTTGCCCCGCAAAAATATTATTTTGTCATTAATTATCAGTTGCGTACCTTTTGCGCGAAACTGGCGCATACCAAAATTAATGAATTTAGTATCATTGTAACGCATTTCTTGCGATCCATCAGTGCCGGTTAACTTAATTTTCAACTGATATAGATTCGTATCAAATTCATCCCACAGGCGAGCCTCTTTTCCAAATGGAATCTCGATATTAATTTCCGCGTAATTGCTTTCAACTATATGTGTTGAAGTGACTGCATTTGCTGAAATTTCGCAACTAACGGCCTTACCTGTACTATTGCCAATTGTAATGCCAACTTTAGTAACCTTTGCGGCAACATTCGGATACACCTGAACATCTTCAATCCAGACCGGATCAGTGGCTTGCAACTGTATAGCTCCGACAATGCCATTCCAATTTGTCTGCGTGGCTTCCGTTAATTGCTGCGTTTCACCCAAAGGCGGATTATTCGAATTATCAACGCAAATCGTAATCCGGTGGTTACCGCCGAAAACAACATGGCTCAAATCATACAAGTGCGGTGTGCAAAGACTATCCTGCGAGCCGCAATCATTCTCATCAAACCATACACGGCTTTGTTTAGTTCTCTCAAGCATCAAAACAACACGTTTACCCTGCCACTTTTCAGGAATATTTATATGCCTTTGATACCACACCTTGCCTTTCCATGATACTATGCGAGTCAGTTGATCAATTTCGTTTTTAGAATTTTTAATCCCATATCCCGCCTCATCAGTAGTGCCCGGCAAAGTAATAGGTTCGGTCAGTTCGGTACGATACCACGATTTCTGAATTCCCTGCCCGTTCGGATCCAGCCGGCAATTCCATTGACCTGCCAATGAAATAACATCCGCAGAAGCACCGCAAATAAGGAATAAAGAATACAAAATGAAAAATATAATTCTCATTTATCAAATATCATTTGCAAAGAATATCAGCAACTCATCTGCCACGAGGCGATGGCCTTTTTCATTGGGATGATTGGATTGTGAAAGCAGCTCATCGAGCTTAATTCCCTGTTTTTGTTTCTCATCAAAAACCGCAAGACTGTCCGCCAAACCAACACGAAATTCGGCTGCAAGCTGTCGTATTTGCTGCGCGTGCTGATTAAGAGGTTCGTTGGGGTCATCAGGTTTATGTTTTATATCCGGCGTCGGAGTGAGCAATATGACTTTGATATTTTTGTCTTTTGCCTTTTTTATCATCGAACTCCATGCCGCGCGAGCCTTTTCAAGGCTGATACTTCTGTCATTAAGACCGTAATCTATGGTTATAACATCCGGCTGATGCGAAAGAACATCTTTTTCAAATCGCTTCTCGCCGGCATCAGAGTTTTCACCCCCGATGGCCGTAACAATCACATTCACCACCGCATATGGGAACCTGTCCTTTATGCCCTTATGAAGCAGATGCGGATATGCGTCAAAAGTGTTAACATCCGGCGTCTTGAAATATCCTGCCGGAACGCTGTGACCGTGACAGACTATATTTATAGTTCTGTTGTTAGGCCACTTAAGATTCATTTGATTCTTTAAGTAGATCAGATAATTATTGCTGTCCGCGATGTCGGTATTTTGGGCCATGCAATCCCCTGAGAAAACAAAAATTATAGCTAAAAAAAGAAATTCCTTTTTCATTTAATCTCCATGTATTTTATTATTCAGCAAATATCGCGTAATCCTGAAAATCAATTTTATTATCATGCAGCAGGTCAGCACCATCGCAGCCGCAGCAAGAATTGCATCCCTGCTCCAGCCAGTTATCGCAGAAGATTGCAAGATCACTCAATCCGATTTCGCCGTCACTATCAAGGTCTCGATCACCCCTTGCCGCATAAACTTCAAATTCATAAATACTCGGAACATTTGTCGCGGCATCGATATATAATCTGGCCTTTGTTCCCGTTACAGCAGGAAATGCATCGACCTTGGAGTCGCCCACCGTTGTCCCTGAACATGCATCTTTCCATGCACCATCATAATACTGTATTCGATAGCTCGTGATTCGATTATTTTCATATTCCGTAAGTCGTGCCGAGGCAAATGTTACCTGTCTGCCAAAATCAAGCTCAAGCCAGCAGCTATTGGTATATGAATTCCATCTCGAAGTATAGTTTGCATCGTTTACTTTATTTGCTCCCCACGTCGGATCGTTCTGATAAAAGCTCGAAGCCGATGCTGTTGCAGATAATGCGAGATTGCCTCCGATTTCGTGGTTCGTAGTGGACGAAAATGCTTCCAATATAACTAATTCGTTTGCACTGGCTGTTCTTTTCTGCCCTGTTACTACAATCTTTATCGTATGATTGCCGAGCGGAAGCTCTTGTGTCTGGTATAGAACGCCTCCATAAACTGCCGGATTACTGTAGGTATCAATTGTAGTTTTATAAACATTGTCCACGTAAACATCCATATACCCGCAGTCATTTCGTGTCGTTCCTATCACCTGTCCCATTCTGCCGTAAAATGGAAAAGTTGCCGTTGCCGCTGCAATATCAGAATAAGTGCAATCTCCGAAAACATACCATGAGCCATTAAATGTCCACCATGACCCTGTGTAGCTTGCATTCGGCGGCCTTTCGTTTACCATCTCCCATCCGATGCAGCCAGTTACGGGCTTAACTGAAATATTGTCATATTGATTCAAATCCGAACTTCCGCCAATACAGGCATTGCCCGCAAAACGTTGCGAATCGATCACTCTGCATACATGAACACCATCGACATAAGCATCAATTCTTTCGCCTATGCATCGCAGCTTTATATTGTGCCATTTGCTTCCATCGAATCCCGGCACTGTTCCGCGATTCAGCATTTTGGTGCTGTCCTGTGTATTATCGAAACAAAGCCTCCAGTCGCCGTCTTTCTTTAATACAAAAGCATAACCGCAATATAAACCTGTACTCATCCAGCTTGAGTGTCCCTTGCGAACCGCAGCATAAACCTCACCTGCTTCAATATAAACATCCGTGCTTATTTCATAATCATTCCACGACATCGACCCGGGTATCACAATCATCATTTGTTCCCTGTATTCCGTTTCCGTTCCCCATCCATAACCTATCTGCGGAACCATCTGTTGAAGTGCAAGACCGCTCCTGCCGCCCTTACAGTTTTGCACCTGGAACATTCCCTGCATATCGGAAAAATATTTCGGCATATCACCCGCAGTGTAACTTTCAAAATCTTCCGAGTACGGATATGGAAATGCAGAAGCCGCGGCATTAGGATGATTTCCCTTTTGCTGTCCGGTAGTAGTCGTAAGAGAATATAATGAATCAGCCGAGCAGTTAATCGTAAAGCTGCCGCCGGTGGGAATAATATCAGCTTGCTGCACAAACTGATTCGCCGAGGTTGATTTCCAAACATGAATTGTTCCAGTCGATAATCCGCCCGCCAGGTTCACTGTTATACTCTCTGCGCTTTCGGCATAAATGATCATGCTCCAATCGCCTGTTGTTGGATGTTTAAGGAAAGCATAATTTCCGTTTCCAGTCAGATTGCCGCAGCCCGAATCAATAAATTTCCAGCCCGGCTCGGCGAATTGATTATAATGAGCTACTCCCCAAATGGCAGGCCGAACTGTATAATTGCCCGACCACGGTGTATCAGCTTTCATCACGCCTGTATCTGTCAGAAACACTCCTTCGCCTGCACTGTCTATCGGACACCATAATTCTATTTTTGTAACTCTGCCCATTATGTAATCACGATTCATTGTTCTGACCGCATTTTTCGCGCTGCTCCAGTCTCCGCCGCTTGCCTGCTGTTCGCTGTCCCACATCGGCTTACCCCATGCGATTTGAGCCGCGCTCGGCCATTTCGATGCATCTTCAATATAATGATATGTTACTGCGTCAACAACCGCATTCAATGCTGAATCCGACATACATTCATCAAGCAGAGTCCAAGGCAGAGAATCATTTTTTCCTTCTTCAGATTGAATCTTTACTGAAGAATAACCTGCCGCATTCAACGTCGGCCGCAAATTATATTTCAACCACGAAGTATTTGCCCCGCCTCCGTCTTCATTAATACATCCGCCTATCCAATCTATATTCAGACCCCACCCGTCGTGAGCCGCTTTAATAAAACTTGTTAAATAGTTTGCAGTATTCTGTGTCCAGTAGCCGCCAGTCCACTTTGGAACTCCCCACATCAGGCAGTCAAGGATAGTATTTGGATTGCGGCTTATCGCTTCACTCATCAGCCACAACTCATAATTTTCAGAATTGGGATTAGTAATTTCAGAAGCACTTAGAGCATGACAGGGTTCTGACCCGCTTGTTGAATTTTGTCCGCTTCCTATTTCCACTTTTAAATGATGAAAATTTGCGCCGAACTTAGGTTCAAACAAAAAATCAAGAACATAACTGCGATAAGGTTCAGGATAATCTATCAGTAACCGTGAGTTTCCGCCCGCGCTCACAGCGCCAATTCCCTCGAAGGCACGCCCGACAACTGTACCGTTAACATTAACAGTTACAGCCGATGCGCAGCCGCAAAATATCATCAAAAATGCAAATACTAATTTTTTCAAAAACAATTCCTCATCTCGGCTATGCGGATAATACTTATAATCCTTCCTGATAGATTGCCCTTATTTCATCGGCATTTAGTTCACGTTTATATATCCTGAAATCGTCAATTATACCATTATAATTACTCGTGTCTGCGGTATTCGATCCAATCCTGAACAGCGCAGCACCTGAAAGGTTTTTGGTCAATCCCGTTGCGCTGTGCCATAACAAGCCGTTGAGATATATTTTCATAGTACCCGCTGTTGCATTTTTTGTAAATGCCCAATGGTTCCATGTCCCTTTGTAATTTTCCGAAGAAGCCGCTTTTGAAATACGATCCCATGACGAAGGCGAACTTGAACCTGCATCCCAATACACAACACCATCGCTCCATGGCAAATGCGCGTTGATCATGCGAGAAGATGAATTGTTTTCTGCGATAAAAATTGTATCACTATGCGGTTGTACTGAACTGCCATTTTGCCACAGCGTTACAGTTACCTGATTATTCAACAATGCAACGCCGTCCGCCGGAACATTAACCCAACCCGTACCAGCGATATTTAGCGCGTTGCCGATTTTTCCCACCGTCCAATTAGCGATTGTAATTGAAGCATCATAACCATAATTCGAACTATCGTGCGCCGTACTGCCGCTGTCTTCATCGAATTTATACCATCCAACGAGTTCTGTCTCCTGACCGGTCGTAAAACTCCAAACCTTCCCCTTATTTATCCTGCCGTTACTTATGCTATCCACACGCCAGTAATATGTCATCTGCGGCTGCAATACAGCATCATAACTGGCTGTATCACGTCCCAAGGTCATTTTATATTCGGGCGAATTGCGTTCGGCTGCCGCAACAGCGTTTTCGGTAAAACCTAAATATACATCCTGCGTTTGAGCATAATAGTTAACCCCCCAAACCAAATCCGACCCTGGCAGAACATTAACAGCGTCATCAGCAGGACAAGGCCCGAAAGCCTGTATATCAAGATATTCCTGGCTCAACGATGCAAAATCACGAAAATTAATAACGCAATCATCCGTAATATCAGTCTGCGATCCAGGACATGGCCAGGCAAGCGAAACAAGCCAATCCGAAGCAAGTTTTTGAACATCGTTGAAATCGACAATGCAATTATTATCAAAATCGGCGTTCAATTTCGCACAGTTTTTCAAACGCAGCGACAATGTAACTATAGATCCCGGCGGCACACGAACAGTCAGCGAATTCAAACCAATGTTTATATCGCCGGTCGGAATGTTCGCGTAATTTTCCGAATTCGATGTTCTCCGTTTTTCAAGTATTTCAAAATTGCTGAAACCCGAAAGATCATAGTTGGCGGTCGTATCTTGCGCTCCATTATTTACCGTAACAATAGCCAGTTTGCGTCCGGCCGGATTTTCAGGCTCAACCCATACCGTTGTAAGCGAATTCGGCTCCGTATCGCTTGATTCGATCCTTTGCATTCCCGGCCTTATAAAGCGGCTGTAATGTGCTACTGCCCAATATGCTTTTCTTGGTATAAGACTCACCGGACCGCTGTCAAATATGAAATCCGGCTCCCACATAACCCAGGCGCTCGCATGCAGTTTTGATAAGCCTTCATGTATCTTTGTTGCATAAATCAGAGACTGCACGCCCGGCCTGTTATAAGGATAGCCGTCATTTGCCCAATCTCCCCATTCGGTTGACCACATCCTCTTGCCATAAGTATCCGCCCGCAAGTTCCATCCGTTAATACCAGAACTGGATACCTGATACTGATGACAGGAGATTACCGGCAGATTCGATGCAATGCCTGAAGCAAGCAGCGTGTCGAGATATGAATATGAGGTAAGATATGCTGCATCATACGCAATTAATTGCGGCGAAAAACCATAAGAAGGCAAGGTCTCAAGCGCTCTTTGATGTATCGTTATCGCCTGACTTGCAGAAACATGGCACCCCGGCTGCCCACCCCCATAAACCCACCAATCCGCCTCCGGCTCATTAATTAGAGAAAGATACTCAAAATTTATTCCCCAGGAATCGCGGAAATGTACAAGCACATCACATACATGCTTTACAAACCGTCCCTCTTTGCCCGAGATAAGATTGTTTACCGAACCGTTCGTGCCTCCCGCCGTGCATCCGCTTACCGTAAGCCAATACGGCACGCTATACCAATTTGCCCACATAATCGCCCCGCGATTGGCTGCACCCTGGATATACCATAAATTAGCTTCCTGACCTGTCCAATCGAATACATTTTCTTCGGGTTCAAAAGCTTTATTACCAGGATACGGAATCCTTGTCATGTGGTTATGGCTCGGATTATCACCAACCGGCATCAGCACTCTGCAAATTCGCAATCCCAGACCATCATTCTCAAGCAAATATAATTTATCAAGGAAAGCAGCAAGAGAGGCAGAAGTGTAATTCTGATAATAGCCGGGCGTGAACTGCCCCATGTGCCCCTGCCCAAACCCTTCAAATACCTGCCCTTTGATTGCGAGATTAATAATTACCATATTTGTAACCGCAGAATACGAACTCGCCCCCACTGCGAAAACCAAAAACATCATGTAAAAAATAGAATATCGCTTCATATTATCATTATACACGATTTTCAGTCTAAATTAACGCCACTTTTTGTGCTATTACCGCCACATTTGGAAATTAATAAAATTTATAGCCTCATTAATTCATCTAAACGATCTGAATCAACGAGGCTATACAGTATAAAATTTGAAGTTAAAAGTATATTACTCTGAACTCATAATCCGCCATTGAGCATTATCTGCTCCATCATCTGTCCACTGGACGATATCGGCACCATCGGACATACCTGACCCGATAACCATCATGCATTTGCCGCTATTCTTGTTGATAATTTTGAAATATCCGCTGGCAATATTGCCGGTGCTTTCTATCTGCCACTTGCAATTATCAGCACCGTTATATGTCCATTGGGTTATATCAGCTCCGTCTGCGGTGCTTGATCCATTAACCTGTGCGCATTTGCCGCTATTTCTGTTAATAATTTGGTAATAACCGCCACCGACACTTGCAAGCTGCCACTGGCAATTGGTTCCGCCTGTGTATGTCCATTGAGTAATGTCGCCGCCGTTTGCTGTGCTATAGCCGTTTACTTGCGCACATTTCCCGCTGTTTTTATTAATAATCTTATAGTAGCCGCCGCTGTCTTTTTGAATATTTATAATTTTTTCTGCGCCATAATTACTGCTCGAATACCAAATATCATAAGTATCGCTATTGTGCCATCCATGCCAATGGTATGAAGCTTTAATCGGATTGCCCGCATTGCGCAAAGCCGCTAATGCATCATGCATACCGCGAAGACAATTGATATTCTGACCCCACCATGTGGTATCGGCTGTATAAGTCTCGTAATAATCCCCTAAAGTCAAAACAGCACCAAACTCAGTAATGTAGGTTCTATTGCTTACACCGGCAAGGTCTGTTTGAAGTATATTCGAAAATGCACTTTGTGTACAACTGCCTGCAGCCAGCCTGCTGGGATAAAAATGATAAGCAAGCGCGCCGCTCCATAGATTTTTAATTGCCTGTACATTAGTTGCTGCGCTGCCTATACCATCGATAATACACTTTGATGAAGGCAGTCCGGCGTTAGACATAATGTACTGCATATCATTCATATAGGTGGATGCGCTGCTGTATCCATACGGTTCATTAAATATTTCGTATTTTATATTTGGATAATCTGCAAACCAATCGTGAATGTTTGCCCATGCGTTTGCCATTGCTGCAAGATTATTTGGTCTGCCATTTCCATGACCTGTTTCACCGGCTTCCAGTGTGTCAAACATGCAGATAACTCCTCTATAGCCTACTTGTGCGAAGTAGCCCTCTATTTTATCAAGCGAAGCGGCATCATTTGCAGTTTCAACGTTAATTGGGATACGAATATGTGTAAAGTTTTTATTGGCAACACCTGCAACATCATTGTTGGTGTAGCCATAAGAATAAACACCCGGAAGAAAAGCTCCGGTACCCGAAGTGCCCTGTGTCGGCGGAAGATTAATCCCGTTTCCCGATGCCATAACCATACCACACGAGCAGATCAAAGCTAAAACAAAATATAAAGCTCCGATTTTTACTTTATTCATTTTAAATCCTTTCAAATGCCAAAAATATAATAGGAACTACACTTTTTTGGAGAATGTATCTTTCCACATTTTTTCTGAAAAAATAATTTACAATGGCTACAAAAAAACAAAACAAAAAGGTGAATGGTAATTAAAAGACATGATAGCAAAGCTTTTTTTAAAAATTAGCAGCACGCTCATAACTCCTGTTCAGGAGAACCTGGAAATAATATTGTAAAGCTATCTGACATTTCCATTTAAACGTTAACGAAGTGAGTTCAAGGTGTCTTGCTCTACGAGAAAATACATTATTTTAGTTATAAATTAACGCCACTTTATGTGCAATTACCCGCCACTTTTGGAAATATTTAGGGAATTTAAAATTAGAGTTGATGAATTATGGAAAAATCTTAGTAAAAGTGATATCAATAATGTTAAATACCCTCAGGGGTAGCAGAACCATCGAGAAAAGCGGCTAAACCCTTGCAGGCAAAGACCTTAAGAAAAGCACTACTGATATATTACATTGCCCATCAATTAGTCAGAGCCGAATTTGTACGAGGTATATAAAAATATCGGGTTTATTCAGAGTCTGTTCTGAAAGGCGAGACCGGCAATCCCTGCTTGTTGAAAAGATTGCATTCGATCCAGTCAGACCAGCCATATCGAACGGCTGCCGGATTTTTCACATGTTCAGACCAGACAAGAACTGCATCACCATCAAGTTTAGCGTTTGCCCATACGAATTTTTTATCATGGCCTGCGATTGAGAATCCTTTTATTTCATTTCCTTTCGATACCAGTGATGAACCAAAGGTATCGAAAGTAATGCGAACTTTGTTTTCTTCGACTTTCATGTTTTTGTACATTGGGCTTGAATAGACAATGTCCTTAAAGCCGTAATCTTTCGCCAAAGCCCATAATGCAAGACGTTTGCCGACTTGCTGTTTATTTTTTGGGTGAATTTTAAATACTTCACCAATGTCCATGATGACAGCCATGCCGGTGTTTTTCAAATTCAATGTCATTGATTGTGCTTCACGAAGTTTAGCCCAATTTGAATCAGGAGGAAGCGATAAATCCGGGCGACCTTTAGAATCTTTTTTCATCTGTTTTCCAAAAGGAGCAAGCTGAACATAATAAAAAGCAAAATCGCCCTGCTTCCAATCATCACGCCAATTTTGAATCATGGCAGGGAATAATTTTCTATACCGCAAAGCATCATTGACGTTCGATTCGCCCTGATACCATATCACACCTTTGATAGCGAATGGGATAATGGGATGAATCATGGCATTATAAAGCATCGAAGACCTGTTTTTATCGTTTAATTCGCCTGGTAATCTCGGTTCAGGCAGAGACTTGCCGGAAGTTTGTTTTGCTTTTTCCTCTTTCCAGCTTCGGAGCTGCTGATCATATTTAGCCTGATATTGGGGTTTATCTGCAATGATTTGCTGGTCGAAATCCCAATACCATTTCAAATCATTATCGCCGATGAGGATTTCTTTTCGAGTCCATGCTTGGGCGGGCGTTCCGCCGAAAGAAGAATTAATAAGACCGATGGGCACATTTAATTTATTGTGCAATTCCCGGCCGAAATAATACGCGACCGCACTGAATTGTGCAATGTTTGCAGAGTCGCATATCAGCCATTTACCAACTGTATCATCAAGAGGCTGCGGAGAAGCTTTTCTTTGAACTGTGAACAAACGAATGTGAGGATAGTCAGCAGCGGCTATTTCATCATTCGCATCATTGGCATCTTTTACAGTCCATTGCATGTTGGATTGGCCGGAACAAAGCCAGACCTGACCGATAAGAATGTTTTCTATTGTCGTGGATTCATTATTGGAAGATATTGTTATAGTGCAGTTATTACCGCTTTTAGGTGTTTTTACTTTTAGCTGCCATTTACCACTATTATCTGCAACAGCAACATTTTTTTCGTTTGACCATGAACAAGTTACTTCGACTTTTGCCAAAGGATCGGCAGTGCCCCAAAGAGGCGCGTTTGTATCGGCCTGAAGAACCATATTGTCTGAAATAATAGATGGTAATTTTATTTCAGCAAAAGAAAACGAAACAAGTGAGACGATAATAGCAAAATAAAATATCTTCCTGACCATTGCGTCATCCTTTAAAATCTTTAAATTGTTTCAAATATTTTGCTATCTTTTCCTTTTCCGGTTCTCTGAAACAATGGAACGGTTCTTCGATAAAGTCGTTGCAGATGCCCATCAGATTCAATGAGGCTTTCACGCCTTTGATGAAACTTGAGCTATATCTGCCTGTACTGTAAATCGTCGTGCTAATCCACATAACTTTTTTGTGCAGTTCACGAATTTTCTCTATATCACCTGCAATTGATGCGTTATACAAATCAACGTACAATTTCGGGAAAATGTTAGCCCCGCCGCAGATTCCGCCGTGGCCGCCAAGCAAGATTGTCTCGGCAAGCAGTTCTTCAGGACCAACAAGGAAAGAAAAATCTTTTCTTTCATTTAGCAGTAAAAGTAATTTATGGAAATAAATCATATTCGCGGAACTATCTTTGATGCCGTGAATATTTGGTATTTGGGCAGCTTTAATAACCGTATCAGGCTCAAAGAAAACTTTTGTGCAGCTTGGCATGTTATACAAATACAGCGGCAATGGAATTTTCGGAGCAAGATGCTCAATGTACTCTATCAATTCAGGCTGACCAGCCTGAAAATAATAAGGCGGAGCGAGAACGACAGCGCTGACGCCCTGTTTTTGTGAGTGTTCAGCAATTTTTATAGATTCGATGTGCGATGTATCTGTGATGCCGACGAGGACGGGAACGCGATTATTGACGAGTTTGCAGGTACGTTCGATTAATTCGTAGCGAAGTTTGTAGCTTAAAGACGGAGCTTCGCCTGTGGTGCCGAGAATGAACAGGCCATGGACTCCGCCTGCGATGATATGTTCGACAAGTTTTTCCAAACCTTTAACGTCGATGTTGTCCCTGTCGAGCAGAGGTGTAATCATTGGCGGTATTATGCCTTTAAGTGGCCGGGGTAAATTTGATATTTTCATTATTAATTATTCCTTTTAAATTTTTTTGATGCTTCAATTAAAGCATTAATATTTTCCTTAGCAGTATTTGGCGGAACAACACAGCCTGAGCCAAGTATGAATCCGCCCTTTGAACCTGCGCCTGCCATACATTCAAAAGCTTCATTCATCACTTCTTTGGGAGTTCCGTTCAGAAGAGTGAGTGTGTTTACGCCGCCCATTAACGAAACACTATCTCCTGCTTTTTCGCGAGCCTGCTTTACTGTAAAACCACCAAGAGGGTCAAGAGGCGCAATGTTATCAAGACCTGCTTCGACAAGCAAATCAATAATGGGAAGTACATTGCCGCAGATGTGACAATAAATAATTGCATTTTTATTATATTTATGCAGTTCTGTACAAATTGTTTTGATGTATGGAAAGACAAATTCTTTCCAGTGCTGCGGAGAAATCAAAGACATATTGCCGGCCGAATCATTCAATCGCAAAACATTGATGCCCATATCGAGCCAGTATTTGCCTTTGTTAATTGCAATTTGCGTGCCCTTTTCAAGGACAGCATGCACCAGACCAGGTTGCATAACCAAATCCATCATTGCATTATTCATGCCTCTAAAAGCGATGTAAAAAGCGATTGTTGCTGAATCACAATTTCCGATAAAATGCAAGTTATTGCCGAATTCGTCAATTACAGCTTTTTGCCTTTTTGCCCAACCGAGCTGATTAAATACATTGGAATCAGGAACAGCAATTGCCTTTACATCTTCAATTGAATTTATAACAGGCTCTGGAGAAATCCAATTATGACAATAAGCCATCGTGAAAGGGTCGGAGATGTTGTAATCTTTGGAATCGAAAAGATGAGTTGCCAAACCGCCGGCCATATCGATTTTACCGATTCTCTCGCCGGATTTATTTATTTCGAAAACTTCGCCGTTTTCTTCAATAATATTTCTTGGAGCAAAGTGAAATTGTCTGACGGCATCAACTTCCAATTTTTTACCGGCTTGTGCAATTACCTTTAAAGCCGTTAAAGGGTACTGGATGATATCTATCAAAGATGTGCCAGTAACTTTAGCAGAGAAATCGACCCAGATTTTTGGCACAACAGGTACACGGTCAACTTCTTTGCCTTTAAGAGCATTTAAAAATCGTTCTGATACTTTCATATTATTTTGTCAATTCGTGCCAAATATCATACATTTTTTTACACTCGTCAATGCTATCCGGAAAAACGGTCGGACGCAAGACGCATTTAGCGCCTGTGTCTTTGATAATATTCGCGATTCGAGTTAGATACTGTTTCCATGATTCTTTTTCCATGTTCGCGAGTTTACCATAGAAAATAGTATTAGTTTTTGCACATTTATCAAGCAAATGGTGCGTATCATACATTTCGGGATTGCCCAAATCGATTGCCTTAACGAAATCACATTCGAGTATCTTATCATATAAATAATCGTGTTTGCCGCAGAAATGCACGAAAGCACCGCCAAATGGCTTTGCGGCCTGCCGCATGTAAGGAATTACAAATTCATCAATCATCGAAGGCGAGAGAAGCGTAGGCGTATCTTCGGAAAGCCTTACACCTGCGTTTGGAAAGTAAAGGCCCTGCTGTGTGCCGTGGCCGTGAAACATTGAGCCGGCATCTTCTCCCATACATTTTTTGAGCTTTAACGAAACCTTGACATAAAATTCTGTGATGATATGTAAAAGCTCTTTGATTTTTTCTTTTTTGTCCGCAAGTTCATAGAAAATCGCATCGCCAAGAAGTAAATGCAGGATATCAAATACGCCCTGCGTATCAGGCATGTACGTACAAATCTGCCGTGAACCTTTTTTGTTGTTTATTTCATAAAATTTTTCGGCAAGGTTCATCACCTGTGTAGAACCAATATCAATATTTCTGATTTCGGAAATTTGTTCTATTGATAAATGTTCGCCCGGCCAAGGCATTTGACCATCTCTGATGACAAAATCCTGCCCGGCAATGGATGGAATAAAAATCGTACCAAGATTTGGCCTGATTGCCGGTATTCCATCTGTCGGCCAATCCAGAACAGCCGTTGCTCTTTTGCATTCAGCATCCCACATTTTTTGAGGATCATAAAATCGCTGCTCATAATTATCAGTATCGTATTGAACCATTTGAGCAGAAGGTATGAAAATCAGGCAGGATGTTTTTGACTGCCAGAAATCTTTATGAAGTTGCTTTTTCTGTTCAGTGTTCATTGCCGCTCCGCCGGAAAAAACCAAAATAAATCCAACTAAAATCAAGATGCCTACGCCGCAGGCACCTGCAAGAATGCTGTCAATATTGCATTGAGCCCATTTCCAATTTTCTGGAAGGCTGCGGAAGAAAGTAACCCAGGAAATGACAAGAATGCTTGCAGCAACAGCGGTGATGCCCTGCCATGATTTTAATTTCACTTTGCAAAGCGCCAGTATGAACAGGCCGAGGATTCCGCCGCCGAAAATTCCGGAAATCTGCCACCAGATGTTTAATGCGCTTTGAGCTCTAATCATCAGGACCGCAAAGATAATTGAAAGTCCGCCCCAGACAACGGTTGTCCAGCGGAGGAATGAAAGACTTTTCTTTTCGCTTAAATCAGGTTTCATCCATTTAATAAAATCAAGAAGCAATACTGTTGCGGAACTATTCAATGATGAACTAAGGGTACTCATGGCCGCGGCGATGATTGCTGCGATGATTAGGCCTTTTAAGCCCACAGGCAATTGCGTAGCAATAAAATACGGGAATACCTGGTCACCTTTTGTAATTGTGTCGGGCAACACGTTGCCGCCGGTGTGATAGAATGCAAAAAGCGATGTTCCGATATACAGGAAAACAGGAGTCATTGGGATGTAGATTGCCATGCTGATGATAATCGCTTTTTTTGCGGAACGTTCATCGGAAACCGTTGAGTATTTCTGGACATAATTCTGGTCAGCGATTAAATTTCGCAAATTTTCGGTCAGACTGTAAATAATCATTACCCATATCGTCCTGCTTGAAAAAGAAAAATCGAGACTGCCAAGACTGAATTTGCCCGCTTCGGCAGCAAGCTTAATTGGATATTCCGGGCCGGTGAAAAGATATTTTGTAAAGAGTATCACGCAGAAGAGCAGACCGCCAATCATGATTATGGATTGCATTACGTCAGTCCAGATGACTGCTTCCATTCCCCCGACGAGAGTGTAAAAAACTGTGATAAGACCTATGATTATAATCAAGGTAACAATATTGATGGGTATGAAAGTTCCGACAAGCAGTGCTGTGAGATAGATGATAACAGCGGAACGGCCAATCATGTAAACAACGAATGATAGCGCACTGTAAATTCTTGCCCATTTGCCAAGGCTGTTTTCAAGCAGGCTATAAACTGATACAAGTTTTATTCTTCGATAATATGGAATGATGTACCAGCAGACTAACCAGACAATGGGCGGTATGCAAAGAACAAAAACTGCTGGGTGCCAATTAGTATCGAATGCCTGGCCGGGAACAGCGATGTAGGAAATGCTGCTGACATACGCGCTCATAACCGCGATGCCGGCTGCCCATGCTGGAATAGATTGGCCCGCGAGCATGAACTGTTCACTGGTGCGAGTTTTGCGAAAATAATATACGCCCATGCCGACACAAATCAAAGCGTATAAAATTAACATTGATATATCGATAACGCCTAAATTTGCTGTCATTGCTTATCGTCCTTAACTAATTTGATATCATTATCGCCGTATAGCTTAACTATTCTTGCAGTCCTTAGCCGCCCAAAAACTTTCTCAAATACCTTCAGATATAGTTTATAATTGTAATTTATTAAGCGGGAAATTCAATCAATATCATTGATGTTACTCGAATGCTGAAAATCATTCAAAAGCTGCTGTTCTTACCACTTTTGATTTTTCAGAATTAATACCCACAATTTTGCCGCACTTTTGAGTTGGTTTGGAATTCTGCCACGAGCATAATTGAATGAAAAGCGATAACATTCTTTTCTTTTGTTCGTCGTCGGCTTTCAAATGTCTGTGAAAGCCTTTTTCATTTTTTTCAAAAATCACATACCCTTCATCTGTAACTTTCGCAGTGCCTTTTTCAGAAAACGAAAAATATCCATCATCCGGACGGACAGCATAGAGTATGCTCAAAAGATCCCATGTTGCACGGTCACGGGGTTTGCCGGTAAAAACTTTATAAGCCTCGGCAACAGGATGAACAGGAATCCAGCTATAATCCTGTTCTATGCTTTTATAAGGATACAGCATTTTATTTGCTATTTCGAAACCATTGAAAACAACCTCAACGGGGCAATTTTCAAAAAAGTATTTTGCTGATTTGATATCGAGCCGAATATTATATTCCCTGTTTTGCATTGTAGGATTTTTCTGGACTTCATCGCTGAAATCGCCTGCCATCGCGGAAACGAAACTAACTTTTTGTTTAAATAATTCAGTGCCGGTCAGAGATGAAAATTCATCAGGTTCGGTCGCGAGAAGACGAGCCATGTTCGTGGAAAAACCTATCATTACAATAACAACTGATTTATCAGGCTGAGACGAAAGAAGCTTTCTCAAGAGCTTAACAGAATCATAAGGCGGATTTTGATTAGAAATTTTCCTGGGAAATACGAAATTCCCATTTTTATCTCTCAGGTCTGATACATACCTGAGAAATTTGCCATTTTTATCCTTTACGCCTTGATTAACAAGCCCAACGGGTATGTCAGGGCGGCCATAGAATGAATTAAGCACCGAAGTATAAACTGCTGAATAGAAATCATCATTGCAAACAGTCATGCCGAGAATATTGCATTCACCAAAACTTTGGAGCGTATGGCAGAGAGCAATCGCCAGAGCATCATCAATGTCGTTGCCAACATCAGTGTCGATAATCAGAGAAACAGGTTGTGGATTAATCATTGTTAAACCTTGAACATTAATAAAAAAACAATTTATAATAAATATTAAAAAACAAGTTAATAGTTTCTGCAATTTCTCATCCAGCCATTCCAAACTTTCGGGTACATTTTAGTCATAAAAGCATCGGTATCTTTGTGGGTGGGGTTCCAATCACGATGGAATTGCAAATCCCACAACTGTTTGAGTCCAACTTTTCTGACTGAACTATCCATAAACGTCCAGTTAACCGCCAAACTATGCCTATCCAGACAGAAACGTTTCATCTGATTGGCCTGGTTCTGGCTATCAACCCAGCCGTGATCTCCGCTGAAACGCGGAACATTCGGAGGAGTATTAATATACGCAACATCAGTAGCTATCGGGTAACTTGAGTCACCAATAACGGGATTTTTCGAAGGATTTTTCGCGGATAAACGTGATTTCCAGGCTCTTGCCTCTGTGGCAGCATCAGGAAAACCTGTAGTTTTTGCGTACGCACTTAAACCGGATTCATTCGGCATATTCCATCTGCTCAAAACCCAATCATTGTGGCCATAACTGAAGTGAGGCAACCCTTTTTGGAAATACGACGCATCGTAAGAGGCAACAGGATGGCCTTGGCCATTTACTTCCGGTTTAGTCGCAGCGGGACAAAGGAAAAATTTGGCATCATTATTTTTGCCGCTGTTTTTCCAGATGGCAGAATACCAGCAATCAAGCATAGGACTGTTTTCCGGCATACCAATTCCCGTTGTAAATCTGTAACTTGTTGGATAACGGTCATTATTCTGCTGAAGATAAACGCCGTAAAGAAGATCGATTCCCTTAAGATTCGAGCGACAGGTAACATCAGTTGCGAGTTTTTTTGCTTTTGAAAGAGAAGGCATAAGTATTGCCAGCAAAAGCGCGATAATAGAAATTACAACAAGCAGCTCAACAAGAGTGAATCCATTATAACTTCTTTTTACATTAGTGTTCATTTATTTATCCTTTGCCAAAACTCCGTATGAGTTTTCACAGGTGCTGCCAAAACGACAGCACCTGTGAGTAATTTAAATTATAGCGGCCACATTCCGTCAGCGAGCCATTCCAAACTCATTTGCGCAAAATCTGTGAAGTTAACCTTGCAATCGCCATTCAAATCAGCAATCGGCTGATTAAGACAACGCTGTGTATAGAGCCTGATGTTATCAATATATACTGTCCCAGCACCGCCTGCGACTGGAGCTGATTTTGTACCCATACCAACTTGGAGACCTGTTATGTTGGTAAGATTGAGGCTCGGATTTGCGGCTTTGAAATCAGAAACAGCGATGTTCCAAATCTGCCATGTCGCAGATTGACTTATGTTGTTTGGATTCTGGACTGTCGCACTATTTGTACCGTCGCTCAAAGTTACATACATCTTTTCAGCAGCATTTGCGGCATTACCATAGTACCAGACATCAAGAGCTTTAAGATTGAATGCTGTAAAATCTTTCTGCCAGATATTAGTTGAAGAAGCTTCTGAATAGTAAGGAGCAACAGCATTGTTGTAGACCAGTTTCATTGACTTTGTGCCCTGGAACGGTGCGGCAATATTCAAATTAATAGCAGCACCGCCTGAAGCAGTCCATGCCGCATTAAAGGCAGCATCATCAGCGTAAGTTTCATATTCTTCGATATAGAGAAGTCCGCGTGTGGTAAAGCTCCAAAGATCGCCTGTCCAAACCTGCGTGTCATTGTCCAATTCATCAACACGCCAGTAATATTGTGTTCCAAAAAGAAGTTCCGGAAGCTGGAAATTATTTACATCTATCTGATTTCCAACAAGTGCCAGATTAGCAGCATCTGTACCGAAATAAACGTTGTGTTTTACAGCGTAAGCGCCTGGTGCCCATGTTAATTTAACATTCGGGCTCGGAACTGTTGAGCCGTTAGGCGGAAATGGTGCCCATGCTTTGACGAGGAATTCATTGTTATTTGGCGAGAGAACCATTGTGCTGCCCCCGTCAAATAAAACCAGAGGAGTCGCTGAATCATCTTCTGCGGTAATCCAACCATTAGAGATGTATCCATTAACTTCAGTTCTGTGATCACCAATCCATCTTAACATACCATTGCCGGAAATATCAATGTAACTGGTAGCACCAATATCATTAATAGTTAACAAAGTTGTAACAACGTTTCCATCACTAATAACAAGTTTGCCCCAACTGCCGGTATCATAAGGGATATTCAATCCAACGCCGACACCAGATGTGCCTGTGGAAGTGAATTGACCGCCGCTGACATATACCATACCAAAACCACCGGCCTGGCCAATGTTCAAATCTCGTGAACGTACATTGGCAGAGCCGCTGATATTCAATGTCGCGAACTGGCCTGCTCCATTAGCAACAATCCAATAGCTGCCATTTGTAATGCTGCCGGATGAAAAGTTCATTGTCGCACCTGGAAAATCAGGAGAAGCAGAACCGGTGATCAATTTATTGATTGTCAAACTTTCCAAATCGTAGTCTACATAATCATCGGTGTTCATAATAATCCTGTTGCCTGCTGGCGGAACCACATCTCCAACCCAATTTACTGCAGAACTCCAAAGATGATCGCCCGCACCGCCATCCCATGTAGAATCCGCAGCGTAGAGTGAACTTGCGAGAATTAATAAAACTGAAATAAATCCTGATTTTTTCATATTACCTCCGTAGAATAAAATATATTATTTTTTGCGAATTAAAGTAAACATTCCAAAACCCAACAGGCAAATCGTTGCTGGTTCAGGAACTTCAACAAGAGTAAATGTATTGCCGCTTTCTTCATAGGTAGAAACTACAAGCGAACCGGTACTTGAAATAATTTTCCCAGCCTGAATGTATCCATCTACAACCGATGTAAGATCGCCTGAAAGAACCATCTTGCCATCATCTGAAATATCAATCAAAGCATTAGAACCCATAGTATTGAAGGTGGCGATTTTAAGCATTCCGCCAGAAATATTCACCAAAGCTGAACCTGTATATAACGTTGTAACACCTGAAATCGGTTCGCTGCCGAAGTAAGCGCCAACTCCTGCACCTGTACCGTTGATATTAAGTAAACCACCTGTGATATTAATGGTACCTGCATAACCGTTACCTGAAGCCAGAAGCAAATCTCTGGTAGTAATAGCGGTATCACCTGAAATATTCAAAATTGCCTCACCGCCAATTTCTCTTCCCATATACCAATAACTCGTATTAAGAAGTTCACCGCCGGTAAACGTTACTGTAACAACGCCAACAACAGAATCCTGCTGAAGAATTCTTCTTGGATTGAGATAATCACCAGTCTCAACAAGTATATCCCCTGCAACATCAAAGAAGACCCTGTCACCAACTGCCGGAAGCGCATCGTTGTTCCAATTCTCGGCAGTAAGCCAGCGGTCATTCGTACTGCCGCCATCCCAATATTTGTCTGCTGCATGTGAAATTGTTGCTGCTGACATAAACACCAATAAACCAAAAATTAAAACTTTCTTCATTTTCCTTCCTCCAAAAAGTAATTAAAATTAAAAAATTTCAGTAATCTGATAATTATACTTTAACGAATGACACATCGAAGTTGAATACCTCTTTGCGTCAATTTGGTATCATTTTGCGAACGATAATTTATTCCAGATTTTTTTCATCTATTGCGTTTTTGCCGCATTTCTGACAAGGCGGAAGCAAAACCTTCTGCGCTGCGGGGTCGGCATTTTCCCGTCTGAAATTATAAAATTCTGCCAGGTCCATTTGGTATTCCGCACCGCAGGCTTTGCATTTGACATCGATTTTCTGGCCTTTCAAATCAGAAACATCCGAGCCGGAGTTTCTCGAAATGGCAAAAACAACCAAGGCCGCTGCGATACAAATAACAATTATAATTATTTTTTTTAAACTACTGCTATCCATCTGTTATCCTTGAAAAAAAATATTAGGGCTGCCAGATTGTGGCGGCAATATGCTGCTGCGGATTGGTGACGGTCGCGTAATAATAAATAGTAACGATTTTACCATCCGGCCGCTGAATACTGCGCGGATAGCCGAGATCCCAGCTTAAACCGTCATTTCTTAAAGTGATTTCACTGCCCCATGTTTGGCCGTTATCTGTACTGATTTTGGCTTTAATTCCATAGGGTGAATATCTTTGGCCGTAAGCTATACATATTCTGCCGTCAGCGAGTTTGAGCATTGCCGGCGGATTATTTATATTGTTTACAACTAAGCTTAAGTAATTCCAGCTTTTCGCTCCATCAATCGATTTGTAAATATCGATATATTGCGAATTACCTCTGCGCTGTCTTAAAGCTGTGATGTACGTATCATCAGCAATTTTCACGGTCGATGACATTACTGTGAAGTTATGATCGCCTGCATCGATGGGCGGACTTGGGGCGACCCAGGAAAGAAAATCAAACGTTCTGCCCGCATTTTTTGTTACGGCACAAAAAGTTCTGCCTTCTACTCCATCCGATTTTGCAGCAGTGACGAAAAACAAGACTTCGCATTGTGAATTTACAATATAATCAGTGCGGGCGATGAGTCTTGTCTGATCTAATTTTGGAAATTCGAAAGGCCCCTGCCAGTTTCTTCCTCTGTCATACGAAAAATAATATTTCGACAATCGAGATTTATATGCGAAATCTGGATGTGTAAAATTTATAGCTCCAATCGGTTTCTGAAAACCTCCTTGATTCAAAACCTGCGGTGTTTCAAGAGTCCATGTTTGCCCGCCATCGAGACTTCTTGCCTGCACTGTGTCGGTAGCATAATCAGGATCAACGCTATGGCCGTCAGGATTATATTTGTACACGCCTATGTTGAAACCAACGAGGATTTCATTGCCCCATGACCAGACTCCTTCGTTAGCGGGCCAGGCACAGAATTTACCGCTTTGCTGATAAACGATCACATTCTCTGCAAATGCGAAAGGCGTGCAGGTAAGTAAAAAAATTATAAAGATTTTTTTATTCATTTCCAGAAGGATCCCAAATTGTGGCGGCAATGTGCTGACGTTCATTTTCTTTTGTTGTATAATAATAGACGGTTACGACTTTTCCGTCGGTTCTTTGTACATTGCGTGTATAGCCTAAATCCCATTCTCTGCCGTCATCGCGGAGTATTATTTCTTTGCTCCACGTTTTGCCATTATCGCTGCTTAGTTTCGCGGTTATACCGTACGGTTCGATGCGTCGGCCATAAGTCAGGCAAATTCTGCCGTCTTTTAATTTCAAAAGATGAGGAGGGTTGCACGAATTGCCTTTAGGCACAGGCGTACTAAGCAATTTCCAATTTGCACCATTATCATTGGATTCATAAACGTCCACCCATTTCTGTTTCCCTCGGCGTTCCCTGACGGAAGTGATTAACTTTTTGTCAGAAATTTTTACAGTCGATGGCTGAACACTGAAATTGTGCTCGCCACCGAGCGGCGGCATTGGCGCAATGTATGAAAGAAAGTCGAAGTTCAAACCCCCGTCTGTTGTTTTGATTGCATAAACAAAACCTTCGATATCATCTGGTTTTTGAGAAGTTACAAAGGCAATGCATTCATCTTTGCTGTTAATAATGTAATCTGTTCTGCATCGCAGATTATTTTTATTAAAATTGGCAATTTCGTACGGCCCGTTCCAGTTTTTGCCCCTATCATAAGAATACCATAAAACCGAATCACGCAGTTTCATCGCAAAATCAGGATGCAGGAAATTAATTTTTTCTTTTAACTTCGCGCCTTTACGTAAATCAAGAACATGGGGCATTTCAATAGTCCAGATGTTTCCGCCATCAAGACTTCTTGCCTGTACCGTTCCGATAAAACCTGCAAGGTTACAATCATGGCCGGGGTCATCATGTTTGTATTGGCCGATGTTGAAGCCGACGAGAATTTCATCACCCCAAGACCAAATGCCTTCATTGGCGGGCCAGCCGCAAAATTTACCTTCTTCTGTATAAACAATTTTGTTTTCCGAAGCAGTGCAAATCGAAGTTAAAATTAAAATCAAAATAATCAAATATCTAATCATATCAATCCTTTTAATCACATTCGGGTCCGTTACAGTTAAGCCAGCTTGATGCTACTATTACCAAATCAGCGAAATTGATTTTGCAGTCATTGTTCAAATCGCCCGCAGGGCAAAGATGCCATTTATCACCTTGACAGCCAATAAAGAATGGCTGGAAATCGACATTATTTGAAACCGCGTTGCCCAGACCGGCGGAATTGTATATTGCATGATATGGGCCGCTTGAATGCCCCCAGAAATTATTTTCAGCATTTACTTCTGAACTCGAAGTATTTGTCAGGCCTGAAACGCTGTTCCAGTATATGCCATTGGACATTATTCTGCATTGACTGGCAGAACCTAAAATTCGCAGGCCATGTGTATTGCTGAAAATATCATTATCGATTATCGCAATGTCTTTTGCATTGCTGTATACTACAATGCCGTTGATACAGTTATAAACGGAGCAATTAAAAATATCTATGTCGTTTGCGTCAGGGTATATTATCAGGCCGTCGGTTATGTTCGAAGCTTCCAGGAAACAATTTTGAATCTGAAAATTATTAACTGCAAAGGATACATCGCTGATTGATTTACCGATTCGAAGTAAATATGTCAGTGAGGAAGTTTGATTTTTAAATGCAAAGCCGTCAATCATAACATTGTCGCTGATTACACAAAGACCGTTTCCGGAAAGATTGATTGTCGTTTCCTGCGGTCCTGCGGTTGACTTGAGCGTTATTGGTTTATTAATGTTGAATTGACTTTCATCATATTCACCTGGCGGTACGAAAACAGTTGCGCCGCTTGCGGCTGCTTCAATCGCTGCCTGAATACCGGAGATTGCGACAACAGTTGTCATGCCGGCGTTCATATTATCATAATCAGCATAAACACTGCCCTGACCATTGTAGGCAATGATTTTGCCTGCTGTGATATAACCATTAATTACGGAAGTATAATCGCCGCTGACTTGCATTTGTCCGCCGCTTATATTGATCAATACGTTATTCCCTAACGTATTAAGGCGAGCTATTCGCAAAATTCCGCCTGCCAGGTTGAAATTCGCGAAACCATTTGTTGCTCCTGTTGTCGGATCACTTCCGAAATATGCACCTGTGCCGGAGGCAGAACCGGTGATATCAAGCAAACCGCCGCTGATGTTTATCTCTGAAGCGTAATTTGTTCCGGACGCACAAATTAAATCACGCGTGGAAACATTTCCGCTCTGAATATTCAAAACACCCGTACCCCCGACCTCTCTGCCGATATACCAATAACTTGGATTTATCAGAGTCCCGCCTGTAACTGTCAAACTAACAGTACCAGATGCGTTTTCGCAAGGGCCGAGGATTTTATTGACTGTTACAAGGTCGCCTGTTTCGATGAGAGTATTTTCGCCTGCGGTATCAAGATAAACTCTGTCAGAGCTTGTCGGCACAGTATCGTTATTCCAATTAATGGCCGTGCGCCATCTATCGTCAGAACCGCCTCCATCCCAGAATTTATCTGCTCCGCAAGCTGCAGAAACAAAAATAAAAACAAACAGGCAAATTACTTTTTTCATTTTAAGGTTCCCAAATAGTAGCCGCGATGTGTTGCTGCGGATTTTCTTTTGTGTGGTAATAATAAAGGCACACTACTTTGCCGTCAGGACGCTGCATGCTTCGGACATAGCCTATGTCCCAGCTTAGCGCATCATCGCGCAAAACAATTTGCTGCGACCATGTTTTGCCCTCATCTTTGCTGATTTTAGCGCAGAGACCGAAAGGTTCGGTTCGTTTGCAGTATATCAGGCATAATCGCCCATCTTTTAATTTAATAAGTGATGGCGGATTATTAATGTTATCAGCGGCCTTGCTGAGGAATTTCCATGTTTTGCCAAAATCGTCTGATTGATAAATGTCGATCCAAACGTCTCTTTCGAAACGTTGCCTTAAAGCGGAGATTAATTTTTGCTCACCCGGCATTATTGTTGATGGCATGATAGAAAATGAGAATTTCTTATATTCTTCAGGAGGAAAATTAGAAGTCATCCAACCGACAAATTCCCAATTCAATCCGCCATTATGAGTTTTTACCGCTAAACTTTTTCCGTAATTGCCGTCAGTTTGCGAGCTGGAAATGAAAATCAGGCATTCATCTTTGTTCAAAATAACATAATCTGTTCTGGCCATGATAAGTTTTTGACCGAAATCGGGGAGTATAAAAGGCCCTTTCCATGAATGACCTCGCTCGTAAGAATAATAAAAATTATTACCGCGGAGTTTCATCGTGAAATCAGGATTTTGAAAATCCATCTTTTCATTCAATCTGGAAATCTTACTTTCCTCCGTCTTGAACATATTCGGATCTTCCAAATATGCCGGCGGCTGAATATCTTTTGGTTTTTCGACCATCCAGGTCTGACCCCCATCTTTACTTCTTACGAAATAAATGTACTTTTCACTGTTTCTATCAATACTATGAGATTTTTCACTTTTTGAAAAAGCAGCGATTTCAAAGCCAACAAGGATTTCATCTCCCCATGACCAAATACCTTCATTGGCTGGCCAGCCGCAAAATTTATCCTGCTCTTTGTAAGCTATTAGATTTTGAATTTTCGAAGGTTGCGATATTACATCAATAGTTTTGTTTTCCAATGCAGCGGCATTACACCCCAATTCGCTGAATACCAACGCCAAATATATACTAAAATTGATTATAATGCAATTTTTTTTGCTTTGTTTGGCTTCCATTTCCTTTTCCTTGCATAGAATTTAAGTGCATTCCTGATATATAAAATATAACAATAAGGTTTTTATAAGACATACCACTTCGCGCCAAATAGGTATCATTTTGCGAATATTAAATACAAAAAAAGGCCATCAACTACTTTATTGATGGCCTCAAAAAAAATGCTCAAAAAGTCTTTATGGAGTCCAAATTGTCGCTGCTATGTGCTGTTCGGGTATCTCCAGCGTTGAGTAATAATAAACAGTTACGACCTTTCCATCTGTTCTTTGCACTGTTCGAGGATATCCAATGTCCCAATTATCACCATCGCTTCGCAAAATCTTTTCGGTACCCCATGTTACGCCATTGTTGGAACTTATTTTGGCGCGAATGCCAATAGGGGCGCCCCGATAACCATAAGTTAAACAAATTCTGCCGTCTGCCAGTTTTATCATACTTGGCGGATTCCACTGACCAACAACAACGTCCTGTGCAATGCGCGACCATGTTGAGCCGCCATTGGTTGTGCGGTAAATGTCTATATACTTTTTATCAAAATCGCCGTCAGCAGGTTCAATATTGCCGTCACCATCAACATCGTTACGGTCACGTTTTCTAATTGCACTTATATACGTGGAGGAATCTATTTTAACGGTTGAAGGCATGGTATAATAATTGTTTACGCCCCAATCCGTATGAGGGCTGGGGGTTATCCAATTGAGCGTACTAAAATTCAGACAGCCGTCAGACGTTTCGGCACAAAATGGTCTGTCGATAATAATATCATCATCAGGACCAACTTCTGAAACAAGGAACAATTTCATTGAACTGGAAGAATTTACTATGTAGTCCGTTCTTGAACGTGCAGGCCAACCCCAGGTCGGCATTTCATACGGCCCATTCCATGTTGCGGCTTTGTCGTAGCTGTACCAATATCTGTAATTTCTGACTTTAAAAGCAAAATCCGGGTAAGTTAGATTCAAGGCGGTTGAATGTTTTGGAAGAATTGTCAAATCATTGAGTTGTGAAGGATATTGCAATGTCCAATTTGCTCCGCCATCACTGCTGTACGCCTGCATAGTTATAAAATCTCCCGTATAACTATGACCATTTGGATTGTACAGATAATTTGCCCTGCTAAAGCCGACAACAATTTCATTGCCCCATTTCCATATACCTTCATTTGCGGGCCAGCCATAAAAATACGCATCATCATGCGCTGCTATATTGTGCGTTATACCGCCGGCAGATGTAAGTGTAGTTTCAGCGCCATTATAACTGACCTGTACAGTTGCTCCTCCACACTCGGCAATAATCTTTCGCCCGCTGATATAACCATTAAGCAAAGAACGTTTGTCTCCGGGCATTGTAAATACTCCGGTTCCCATGATGTTAATCAAACCGCCGTCATACATTGTAAGCTGATTAGCATACAGTTCGCCGCCGGTGATTTTGACAACAGCCTTGCTCGATGAATCGCCGGGAACTATCAGACCTAAACCTGAACCTGTGCCATAAACTTCAACAAGGCCTGCGCTGATGTTTAACAACGCTGAACCGCCATTTTGCCCAAGGACCAAATCACGGGTATAAATATCACATGTACTTCCGGTAACATTGATGACCCCTTTGCCGCCATTACTCTGAGCAGCAATCCAGTAACTTGTGTTCGTCAGAGAACCTCCGGTAAATGTCATCGTAGTTGTAACATCGTCATTGTAAACCGGGCCTAATATTTTTCTGGGAGTCAGATTGTTTCCGGTTTGTACAAGAATCAAACCATTAGGTTCCTGCAACAGAATTCTTTCTTCATACGCCGGCAAAGTATCATAATCCCAGTTGGCTGAATTCGTATAAAGATCATTGGAACCTCCGCCATCCCAATACTGATCTGCGGAACAACTCGCAGATGCTAAAAAGATTAAAACAATAGACAGAAATGCATACTGCTTATGTGTTTTCATAAGTTATCTCCATTCAAGTTAATTTTATTTTCTGATTGGGATCCCGTTACGAATTAAAACATTGAAGCAAAATAGAATGTGAGAGGATTATAGCTGAGACTATTTATATAAACAGGTCATTTCACGACAAAATGGTATCACTTGACGAAATTATATTGAATTATATTAAACGTTTTTTTCTAAAAGCCTGGGGACTCGATTTACATTCTTTTTTGAAAAAACGTGACATATTATGATTGCTGGCGTATCCAAGCACATCTGCGATTTGCGAGATAGTCATATTTGTTTCAAGCAGCATTTGTTTTATGCGGGTCATACGGGCACGTTTTAATTCATCTCGCATTGACCAATCGATTGCTTTCCTGAATCTTTTTTGCAAAACTCTTAAGCTTAAACCAATATATTCGGAAACAGATTCTGCGCTGATGTCCATGTGCGAACGTTCACGGATATAAGCAATCGCTCGGGCAACTTCCCTGTCTTCAATAGCCAGCACATCGGTCGATTGCCTTGTTGCAACCTGCGTTGGAAGAACTATGATTCTTTTTTTTGAGGTACTTTTCTTCATCATCATTAAATCCAGAACTTCGGCCGATTCAAAGCCTGCCTGTTCGCTGTTTAATGAAACACTGGAAAGAGGAGGATTTGAAAATTCGCAAATCAACTCATCATTATCGACACCTATAACCGCGACATCTTCGGGAACATTTACCTGGATAGATTTACACGCTTCCATAACATGCTCGGCACGATCATCATTGCATGCCATTATTCCAATGGGCTTTGGAAGCGATTTAATCCAATCGGCTAAAACATTCTGCTCGAATTCCCATGATAGTTTTTCAAGAGGTTTTGGCTGTTTATAATATGATATTTTTGCGCCTGCAGAGATAACTGTTTTGCCGAAACTTTCGCCGCGTTTTTTCGACCAGAAAAATTCATCGTCAAGGCCGCAAAAACCGAAATTCCTGAAACCTCTTTCGAGTAAATGTTGAGCGGCCATTTTGCCAATGGCGTCATTATCAATATTTATGGAATTCCAGCCCACTTTGACTTCTGGAATTTCTTTAACGATAACAACAGGAATTCCTTTTTGCGAAAGTTCTTCGACCATATCGGGATGTCTTGTAATTATTCCGCTTACCCCCCAATTCTCGAGTTTTTCTTTGATGTTGTGCTTACCTGATGAGAAATCCTTATAGAAAGGGTCTTCCTTATCAAGGTAAAAAACCCAATTATTCTTTATGCGCGCATATTTAGCGATACCAAGCATTAAATGCCGTTCATGGCCCCTGATTGCCTCAATTAATACAGCAACTTTCTTTCGCATTTACAGAACTCATTCTGAAAAGAACTATAGGTTTTTATCCCCAATCATGGTGTTTGTTTTACTAAGCCAGAATACCATTTTTTAGAATTTTGTAAACTGCAAATCGATTGACCTTCATAAAACTATTCGTTCGTTAGCGGTCAGTATCCCTTTCACGCTAAAAAGTAAACTTTGCAAGCTAAAGAACTTACGACAAATGAATTTAATGTTTTGCCCGTTTACTTGGCCGTACTCAGTGGACATACATCAATTTGTGAATTGTGATAAAAAAAACACCTCTATTTTGCTTCAAAAACACAGATTTATTTTTTTGAAAATACCCTCAAGGGGAGGGCAAACCCATTGAAGAAAGCACCCAAATACTTTCAAAAAAAGAAGTTATGAAAAAGATCACATCTGACTTGTCCGATTGCTTGGCCACTAAAAAACAGAACAATTTGAAGAAGATGATAAAGGCATGGCCAAGACTATCTAAACATGTTCAAAGAGCGATTTTAGCATTGGTTGGGATGGATTGATCACCAGTATTTTCGTGCATTGCTCAAATATTTTGCCCAAGCCTTTAGTGATATAAGACAGCCTAATTTTTCAACACAGGGAT
>MHXZ01000104.1 GCA_001825665.1 Planctomycetes bacterium GWF2_41_51
AAGATGGAATAATATATTTGAATGCCAAAGAGCTAAAATAATCGTAAGTGCATTGAAATGCACATAAAAATACTAATTTTTAGAGATACCCTTAAATTTTAAATCCGTCTATATTCCCGCCATCAGTCGCATCACTTTTTCCTGGCTCGCTTCATCTCTCGATAGCTCACCTGTGATTTTCCCCTGCCTGAAAACAAGTATATTCGTTGAAAGATTAATTAGTTCCGGCAGTTCGCTCGATATAAGCAGTATTGCTTTCCCTGCTCCCGCCAATTCATCTATCAGGCTGTGAATCTCCGCCTTCGCGCCGACATCGATTCCTCTCGTCGGCTCATCGACAATCAAAATTTTGCACTCCGCCGCAAGCGCTTTCGCAAGAACCAGCTTCTGCTGATTCCCGCCTGACAAGCTCAAAGCCGAAACCCAAAATGATGCCGCTTTCACTTTCAAAAGTTTAAAATATTTCCCTGCAAGACTCAGTAGCTCTTTCCTTCTAATAATCCTCAAAGCATTCGAAATTTTTTCCAGCACCGAAAGACAAATATTTTCTGCCGCGTTCATCGAAAGAATCAGTCCGTGCCTTTTCCTGTCCTCCGGCACAAGATAAATCCCGCTGTTCAATGCCTCTCGCGGTTCAGTAATATCCGCCTGCTTCCCAGCCACAAAAACTTTTCCCTTTGCGTTTTTATCCAGCCCGAAAATCGCTTCAGCAAGTTCCGTCCTTCCCGCCCCTACAAGCCCCGCAAGCCCAAGAATCTGCCCCCGATGCAGCGAAAACGAAATGTTCTCGAACTTGCCCGGACTCGAAAAATTTTCAACTCGCAAAAGTTCTTCGCCCCTGTCCTTCCTTATATGTTTTGGAAAATACGCCTCGAAACTTCTGCCTATCATCATTTCAACTAATTTATCTTCAGTTATTTCACTGATTTTTTTCGTCCCGACGACTTTCCCGTCCCGCAAAACCGTAACACTGTCGCAAAGCCTGAAAATCTCCGGCATACGATGCGAAACATAAATGCATGTAATTGATTTGCATTTCAAATCATCAATCAGCCGAAACAGATTCTCAGCTTCCGATTGCGACAGAGAACTTGTCGGCTCGTCAAAAACTAATATCCTCGCGTTTCTGCCCACCGCCTCCGCTATTTGCACAAGCTGCTGATTCGCCACCGTAAGCAGCCCCAGATTTTTCGTAACATCGATATGCTCCGCCCCTATTAATTTTAGCTTCTGCCGCGATTTTTCATATAATTGCTTTTTATTAACTATCGCCGCTTTGGCAGGCAGTTCAGAGAGGCAAAGATTTTCCGCCACAGACATATTTTCACAGAATTCCAATTCCTGGTGAACCATCCCAATCCCTGCCTTAAACGCCTCGCCCGCATCCCTGAATTTATGTTCATCCCCATCGATGTAAATCGTTCCGCCATCAGGCTGGTGAATCCCCGCGAGTATTTTACCAAGTGTGCTTTTGCCCGCCCCGTTTTCGCCGATTAGAGAATGACAAGTTCCCCGCGCAATCTCAATGGATACATTGTCAACCGCGACAACTCCCGGAAATCGCTTTGTTACATTCTCAAATCGTAAAAAATGATTATTGGTCACTTATAATCCTTTTTCGTAGTATCTCGTTATCTTATCCCGCGTTATCACTATGTCAAACTGTTTTCTTCATTCCCCAATACAAACTTTGATTAATCATTAAAAGTTTTGCTTTACCTTTTATAATTCTTCTTCTTATTCATCGCTGCTGCTAAACCCTTATATGCTTTTTAGGAAAGTATCATTCGCTTTTAGTCAATTCTGCTTATTTACCTCTTTTTGGATTAGTTGAAAATAACTACAAAATTATAATTAAATAATTATTTAGTAAGGCGAAAAATATGAAAAAGATATTAATCCTTTTATCCATAATCTTTTTGCTTATATTCATTTCTTCCTCCGCATTTTCTGCCGCCTTCTTTTATGGCCTTGGCGACTTGCCCGGCGGGACTTTTTCCAGCGGAGCTTTAGATATCTCGGCAAATGGCTCGGTTGCGGTTGGATACGGATCTATAAACCAGACACAGGAAGCGTGCCGCTGGACTGCGGAAGATGGTATCATAAGTCTTGGCGATTTATCAGGCGGTGATTTCTTTAGCCTCGCTTTAGACGTTTCCGCAAATGGCAATGTTGTAGTCGGTGGCAGTGTATCATCATCTGGCCTTGAAGCATTCCGATGGACCGCCGCAAATGGCATGACAGGTCTTGGCGATTTGCCCGGCGGTGATTTCCGAAGCATTGCCAATGCCGCCTCCGCCGACGGCACCGTCATTGTTGGTTATAGCCAATCCGCTTTGGGTAATGAGGCTTTCGGATGGATTTCCGCTTACGGTATGATTGGTCTCGGTGATTTATCAGGCGGTTCTTTCAATAGCACTGCTTACAGCATCTCCGCGAATGCTTCTGTTATCGTAGGTGTAGGGTCTTCAGCATTTGGCACCGAAGCTTTCAGATGGACTCTCGCAGAAGGTATGCTCGGCCTCGGCGATTTGCCCGGCGGCAATTTTCATAGCGAAGCGTACGCCGTCTCTGCCGATGGCGCCATTATTGTCGGTCAGGGTCAATCCTCTTCAGGTACTGAAGCTTTCATCTGGACTGCCGCTTCGGGTATGACAGGACTCGGCGATTTGCCCGGCGGTGATTTTCGAAGCGTTGCCTTCGATATCTCTGCCGATGGCTCAGTTGTCATTGGCCAAAGTTCTTCTGGCTTAGGCGATGAAGCTTTTTACTGGACTGCTGCAAATGGTATGCAAAGTCTCAAAGATATGCTTATAAATCACGGCCTAGACTTAACGGGATGGTCATTAACTGCTGCGTATGGCATTTCCGCCGATGGTTCGACTATTGTCGGCTACGGCACTAACCCGGATGGTTATTATGAAGCATGGATCGCAAACATCCCCGAACCCGCAACAATGTGCTTATTTGGTTTTGGCTTTTTGCTTTTGAATAGACATCGCAATTAATTGTAGCGGCGAACCTATGTCTTCGCCCAGATATAAAATTCAATAGGAGAAAAATATGAAATTAAAATTAATCATCGCGCCCGCCGTTATTTTATTGTCATTTATTTTGCCCGCCTTTCCCGCAGCAAATCCCACTCCATCTTTCCAAAGCCTCGGTTTCTTATCTGGCAGTTCATTAACAAAGGCTTATGATATTTCCGCAGATGGTACTGCTGTCGTTGGTTATGTCGAATATTCGTTTACTAATTATGAGGCATTCCGATGGACTGCCGATACGGGTATGGTCGGTCTTGGCGATTTGCCCGGACGTTCGCTAAGCAGTATTGCTTATGGTGTCTCTGCCGACGGTTCTGTGGTTGTTGGTGAAGGTTATTCCGATTCAGGTTTAGAGGCCTTTCGATGGACTGCCGCAGGCGGAATGCTCGGACTCGGTGATTTAGATGGTGGAGATTTTCGCAGCTATGCAAAAAATGTTTCTGCTGATGGTTCCGTAATTGTTGGAAGCGGAGGTTCTGCTTCCGGCACAGAGGCTTTCCGCTGGACTGCCGAAAATGGATTGTCAGGAATTGGTGATCTTGACGGTGGTAGTTTTTATAGCTATGCGGCCGGAGTTTCTTCTGACGGATCAGTTGTTGTTGGAACGGGTACATCATCAAACGGAACTGAAGCATTTAGATGGACTTCAGATGATATGTCGCCCCTCGGAGACTTAATTGGCAGCACATTCGTTAGTCGTGCTTATAGTACTTCCGCCGACGGTTCCGTTATTGTCGGCAACAGTAATTCGGATTCAGGTATTGAGGCTTATCGCTGGACTAATGAAAGCGGAATGATAGGTCTCGGAGATTTAGATGGAGGACAATTCTCAAGTTGCGCTTATGACGTTTCCGCCGACGGCTCCGTCATAGTTGGACAATGCACTTCCGATTTAGGACAGCAGGCTTTCTATTGGACACAGACAGGCGGAATGAAAAGCATTAAAGAAATGCTTACAAATGCCGGTATTGATTTAACTCACTGGAAATTAAATTGCGCTTACGGTGTATCGGCGGATGGTCGGACAATCGTCGGCTATGGCACTAACCATCAAAACCGCACCGAAGCTTGGATCGCAACCATCCCCGAACCCGCGACTGTTGCATTACTCTCTTTAGGTTTCTTATTCTTAAAAAAAATTAAATAACCGTTACTGTCATTGCGCGGAGTTCTGCCAGGCAGGACGACAAAGCAATCTCAGCTTTTAAATTTTTATGTTCGCTTTAAAAATTTTATAGGAGAAAAAAATGAGATTAAAATTAATTCTTGTACCAACCGTTCTTTTATTATTATCTTTGTTTTCCGCTCCCGTGTTTTCTGCCGCTGCTCCCACCCCTTCTTTCCAAGGCCTCGGCGACCTCCCCGGCGGCTCATACAGCAGCCAATCCTATGCTGTTACAGCAGATGGTTCAATTGTTACCGGCTATAGCTTCTCATCTTCCGGAATAGAGGGCTTCAAATGGACAGTCGCTGGTGGAATGCAAAATCTCGGAGATTTGCCCGGAGGCAGATTTGAAAGCTTTGCGACTGGCATTTCCGCTGACGGTTTAGTTATAGTTGGTACTGGAAATTCAAATTCTGGTTCAGAAGCTTTCCGTTTAGCATCCGGTAATATGACCGGACTCGGAGATTTGCCCGGAGGTATTTTTTATAGCGGTGCAAGTGATGTCTCTTCAGACGGTTCTATTGTAGTTGGCAGCAGCAATTATTCTACTACCAGCGGCCTTCAGGCATTCCGGTGGACCGTTCAAAATGGTATGCTCCCTCTTGGTTTTTTGCCTAATGATTTCCGAAGCTCTGCATCTGCTATTTCCGATGATGGATCCGTAATTGTAGGTTACAGCCAATCTCACTTAGGCGCTCAGGCTTTCCGTTGGACTGCTTCTGGAGGTATGATAGGTCTCGGTGACTTACCCGGAGGAACTTCTAACAGTTGGGCTGCTGATGTCTCGGCCGATGGTTCGGCCATTGTCGGTTATAGCAACTCAACTTCCGGCTCCGAGGCTTTCCATTGGACTGCTGCAAACGGTATGGTTGGCCTCGGTGATTTACCAGGTGGTTTTTTCAGCAGCCAAGCGAACGCCGTTTCCGCTGATGGAAATGCCGTTGTTGGATATAGTGAATCTGCTTCTGGGAGGCGAGCCTTTTACTGGACTCAATCCACAGGTATGCGCAGCATTCAAAACATACTTACAAATGCAGGCATCGATTTAACGGGTTGGAAATTGGAATACGCCACAGGTATTTCTGCCGACGGTCTGACAATCATCGGTTATGGCACTAATCCTCAATGGAATACAGAAGCTTGGATTGCAACAATCCCTGAACCGTCTTCAATTTGCTTATTAAGTTTCGGATTTTTGCTTTTGCAAAGATACCGCAAATAATTGTAGGGGCGAACCTGTGTGTTCCCCCATCAGATAATTAAATAATTATTAATTCGATAATAAAATTCAATCGGAGAAAAAAATGAAATCAAAATTAATTAGCGTACCTGCCGTTATTTTATTATCATTTCTTTCATCATCAGCCTTCCCGGCAGCTTCTTTCCACGGCCTCGGCGACCTCTCAGGTGGTCAATTCAACAGTTATGCTTACGGCATCTCCGCCGACGGTACAACGGTTGTAGGTCTCGGTCTTTCGTCCCGGGGATATGAGGCTTTCCGATGGACATCTTCCCAAGGCATGACCGGCCTTGGTGATTTGTATGGGGGTGATTTTCTTAGCGATGCACGCGCCGTCTCTGCTGATGGTTCGGTTATAGTCGGTTACAGCTATTCAGCTTCTGGAAAAGAAGCCTTTCGATGGACATCGAATGGTATGACAGGTCTTGGAGATTTCCCTGGCGGTACTTTTAACAGTTCTGCAAGAGCTGTTTCAAATGACGGATCTGTTGTAGTTGGTTATAGTGTTACATCCTCAGGCGAAGAGGCTTTCGTTTGGACTGCTGTCGGGGGAATGACTGGTCTAGGAGATTTGCCGGGTGGTGATTTTGACAGCATTGCATCCGCCGTCTCCGCTGATGGTTCAATTATAGTTGGGTATAGCAAATCCGGTTACGGCATAGAAGCTTTCAGATGGACATCTGCAGGAATGACCGCGCTTGGCGATTTATCAGGCGACGGTTTTGAAAGTAATGCATTTTGCATATCTGCGGATAACAACGTTATAGCCGGTAACGGTCGATCTGATTCAGGTATCGAAGCATTTCGCTGGACTGCCGCAGGAGGAATGGTTGGGCTTGGTGATTTACCAGGTGGTCAATTTCGCAGCTATGCGTATGGTATTTCTGCTGACGGCTCAGTTATAGTTGGGCAAGGTACTTCTGACGAAGGTTACGAAGCTTTATTTTGGACCAGTGAGAAAGGCGTGCAAAATCTAAAAGTGATGCTTGAAAATGATTATGGCTTTGATTTAACAGGCTCGACTTTAACGCAAGCAACTGGCATCTCCGTGGATGGTTTAATAATTGTTGGCTGCGGCACAAACCCCGATGGTTATAACGAAGCTTGGATTGCAACCATCCCCGAACCAGCGACGATTTTCATGTTATGTTTTGGAATCCTTGTTCTTAGAAAATTTAAAAATTAAGAGGAAACTCAAACACATATCTTTTCTTACGAAGCATTGGGCCCACAGCCCAAAAAAAAGGCCGAGTGATAAACCCGGCCTTTTTTTTAAAAAAATTAGTGTCAATTCGTGTTTTAATTTTTCAGGAACCTCTCCGGTACATCCGTAAATCCCCACTCTTTTAGCTGCTTTGCCCAATCATTGAGATTTTCCTTCGTTACCCGCACCAGTTCCATTTTATTTACAACCGGCACTTCTTTATTGAGATAAATTTTATCGATGATTTTCTCAACCGAAATTGCGCCCCACAAATACGTCGGCTGAGCCAGCAGTATCGGTGCGATTCCCTTCTCTATATATGGCAGTTCCGCCGGAAGCGCATCGACCGAAACTATTTTCACTTTTGCTGGGTCAAGGTCCGTCAGTAGCGTCGTCGTAAACAGCGGCCACCCCCCTATCATCGCCCATGCATCAATTTCCGGATACGCATTCATAACTCGCAGCACTTCCGCCGCCGCATCCTGTGGTGTTTCAGCGTGATAAAAAGTCCCGACAATTTTCACATCAGGATATTTTTCCGCTTCGATTTTCACACCTTGTGCTCTTTTCTGCAAGTTCGGTGCGTTCTGATTTCCAGCTAATATTGCCACATTCGCCTTACCGTTCACAAGTTTCGCAAGTTCAGACATAACAAGCTGCCCTGTTTCAATATCATCGACTCCGTAGAATGCGAACCGTTTCGACTCCGGCGCATCGCTGTCAAAAGTCATAACTTCAACTCCCCTTGCGACCGCGTCATTTATCGCGCCTGTAACTTTACTTGCATCGCTGCACGAAATCAAAATCGCATCCGCCCCTTCGTTAACAGATTGAGCAATTCGTTGTGCCTGTATCTGTCCGTCTTCAGTCGGCGGAGTCCTCCAGTCGATTTTAATATCGATGCCGAGTTTTTCACTCAGTTCTTTCGCCTTATCTTCCGCGCCGGTTCTGGCAGAAAGAAAAACAGGATTAGTTGAGCTTTTCCCGATTACGCTGATTGTGATTGTTTTCTTCGCTGTTTCATTCGCCGGCTGATTTGGCTCATCATTCTTCGCACATCCGAAAATTATTAAACTTAAAGCCAAAAATAAACTAATAACCATTATTTTTTTCATAATACCTCCAGAAATTTCGAACATTAGAATTTGAAAATTTGAATTTGCTTCTGTCGCATATAATCCCTGGCCAAATTTCAAAATTCCTATTCCTTTAAATATAGTGTTTATTCGTGTTCATTCGTGGTTTCAAATTCCTATTTCATTGCCCTTTTCAAAGTCAATTGCGCATTCAACTTATCAAGCACCACAGCAATAATCGTTGCCGCGCCGATAATTATCCATTCATAATTCTGGTCGAAGTGCAGCGTCCGTATCGATTGCCGAATCAGAATAATCAAAATCGCGCCAAGCATGGCGCTTATAGCGCTTCCCTTCCCGCCCGACAAACTCGCTCCGCCCACAACCGCCGATGCGATGACATACAATTCATATCCTGTCGCGTCTCCGCAGCAGGCCGAACCATAATAAGCACTTCCGAGAAATGCCGCAATCCCCGCCGTCAACCCCGATATAGCGAAAACCGAAATGGTAATTCTCTTAACATTCAGCCCTGCATATCTGCTCGCCTGCGGGTTTCCGCCAACTGCGTAGATATGCCTGCCCATCACCGTTTTCGCAAGATAGAACGCTCCAACCGCCGTAACCCCAATCATCACCAGCATCGGAACAGGATAAAGTGCAGAACTCAATCCGAGATTCGCCTTCGCAAACGCCGTAATACTCCCCGGCAATAAGATACTTTCCGCCTTGCTCATCACAAACGCGATCCCGCGGAAAATCCACATCGTGCCCAGCGTAATAATAAACGGATGCACATTAAGCCCCACAACCATCGCGCCGTTCAGCAGTCCGCAAATTAATCCGAGACTAAGCGAAACAAAAATCGCCAGCACCACCGCTCCCGCCGAATCGAGTTGATAATGCCTCAGCATCATCGCCGTCAGCACCCCGCAAAGCGCGTAAACCGACCCCACGCTCAAATCTATTCCGCCATAGATGATTACCATTGTCGCACCGACCGCCATCACCGCAAAGAAACTCGCGTCCGTCGCAGTCTGCATCAGTGTGTATGAATTAAGAAAGTTGTTTACCGTTTTGCCGGTTTGCCTGTTGATATGTGTCCCCGCCGAAAGGGTAAGGATGATTCCGAGAATCAGGATTACAATAATCAATCCCGATTGCTGCCTTCCGAACAGTAAATGCAAAATTTTTTTCATCCCTGCAACTCAAAACTAAGAACTAAAAACTCAAAACTAACTTATCTTGTCAGCCATCCTCCGTCAACAGGAATAATCGCTCCCTGCAAATAAGCCGCCGCCTCCGAAGCGAGAAATACAAAAGCGCCTTTCAAATCATCCGCTTCGCCCCATCTTCCCGCAGGTATCCTGTCGAGAATCGCTTTATTCCGAACCGCATCCTGCCGAATCGCCGCCGTATTGTCCGTCGCCATATATCCCGGCGCAATCGCGTTTACATTGATATTATGTTTTGCCAGTTCATTTCCCATCAGTTTCGTCAATCCCGCAACCGCGCTCTTCGACGCCGTATAAGATGGAACAAGTATACCTCCCTGGAAACTCAGCATCGATGCGGTATTAATAATTTTTCCGCCCCTGCCCTGTTTGATAAAAACTTTAGCAACCGCCTGGCTCAAAAAGAAAAGCGTGCGAATATTTATATTCATCACATCGTCCCAGTCTTTTTCCGAAAACTCCACGAAAGGCGCCCGCCGAATAATCCCTGCATTATTAACAAGGATATCGATTCCTCCAAGTTTCTCGACCGTAGTATTTACGATATTTTCAACGCACTCATTTTTACTCAAGTCCGCTTCAATTCGAATACATCGTCTTCCAAGTTTTTCAATCTGCTGACAGCTTCGATTCATATCCAGCAAATCTACAAGGCAAATATCCGCCCCCGCCTCAGCCAATCCCACCGCAATCGCCTGCCCCAGCCCTCTTGCTCCGCCGGTTACAATTGCCACCTTCCCATCAAGTTTAAATTTTTCCAAAATCATTATTATCTCCAAATCACTAAAAACGAAACCAAAACCGCGACTTTACCGATACCTATACCAAAACCCAAAACAAATCTTCAATTTTCAATTAAATAGTTTTCTTTGTGTCTTAGTGCCTTAGTGGCTAAGTTATTTCAAATTCTCCAGCGAAAATCCCTGCATATCTCCAAACGCCTGATTCTCGCCGCCCATCGCCCAGACAAAGCTGTAATTCTTCAGTCCCACCCCGCTGTGAATCGACCAGCTTGGCGACAGCGCAACCTGTTCATTCCGCACCACAATATGCCGCGTCTGGTCAGGCTTACCCATAAAATGAAACACAACCGAATCCGAATCGATTCCGAAATACATATAAACTTCCGTCCGCCTGTTATGCGTATGCCCCGGCATAGTATTCCAGATACTGTTCGCCGCCAGATCCGTAAATCCCATCACAAGCTGACAGCTCTTAATCCCATCCGGATGAATATATTTATGAATCGTTCGTTTATTGCATTCAGCGTCGCTTCCGAGATTCGCCGTCACTGCGTCTTTCTTTTCCGCCATCGCAATCGGGTATTCCTTATGCGCAGGATAACTTACAAAATAAAATTTCGCGAATTTTTCCGAACTTGCACTTTCGAACTGAATATCTTTGCTTCCTCGCGGTATATAAAGCAAGTCTTTAAATCCTAACGTAAATCTTTGTCCATCGACAACAATCTCGCCTGCCCCGCCGATATTGATTACTCCGATTTCGCGTCTCTCGCAGAAATATCCGCTCGCAATCTGCTCACCCGCCGTAAGTTTCAAAGGCGCTTTCACCGGCACAGCCGACCCGATTATCGCCCTGTCATCGAACCAATAAATCATTTCGATTTTATCAGGCGTAAAAAGTGTCCGCACCAGAAATGCCCCTCGTATTTCTTCCGTGTTCATTCTTTCAAATCTAATTGCATCCGCCGAATATCTTGTTTCCATTTTACTCAAGACTCCTTATGCATTTTATTTTTCCGTGTCTTCGTGCCTTAGTGGCTAAGTTAATTTTACATCTACTGATTAATGTGCAGAATCTTCGCTCCATCGAACCCGTTAAATTTCGTCGATGATGCGATACTGTACGCGCCGATATTTTCCGTCAAAAACAAATCGCCGATTTGCAAATTCCCCGGCAGTTGTTCCGACACAGATATTTTATCAAAGCTGTCGCATGTCGGCCCGACTACCGCGCAAACTTCCGTCTTGCCTCGTTTGAACGCCTTGAAATTCGGCATCCAGTGGTCATAAACAATTCCCGAAAACGTATGATATACGCCGTCGTTGATATGATAGAATATTTTCCCGTCGCGCCGTGCCTTGCCGATAATCTCTGAAATCAGCACCGCCGTCGTCGCAACCATAAACCGCCCCGGCTCAGCTATCAATTCCACATCTTCAGGAAATCCGCGTTTAGTCTCGGAATTTATCACCTGTGCAAGCTGCTCGAACTTCGGCGAAAGCGAATCATAAGGAACCGGAAATCCTCCGCCGATATCGACTATCTTCGTCTCATAGCCTTTTTTCCTGCAATCATTGAATATCTGCGATGTAATCTGCAAAGCATTTGTATAATTATCAAAATTCGTGCACTGGCTCCCGACATGAAAACTAAGTCCCTCAACCGTCAGCCCTGAATCGTGCGCCGAATTAATAAGTTCCATTGCATCACTCGGCTCAGCCCCGAACTTCGAACTCATCTCAACCTGCGAACCGGTATCAGGAACTTTCAGCCGCAGTACAAGTCCCGCCGTTGGACAATATTTTTTGATTTTTTGAATTTCATCTGCATTGTCGTATGTTACTAATGGCTTATATTTTTTTATTTTCCGCAGTGTATCTTTATCTTTGATAGTATTTGAAAAAATAATTTTGTCCCAGATGAAGAACTCTCTGTCTTTCCTGCGATAGTTTTCAATTTGGTCATGAACCTGTATAAACTCGTTGTACGAAGCAACATCGAAGCTCGCGCCTTCTTTGAACAGCGTCTTGATAATCTCCTGATTGGAGTTCGCCTTCACTGCGTAATAAGCCTGAACATTCGGCAGATTCTTTTTGAATGTCCGAAAATTCTCCCGCAGTTTCTGATGGTCCAGAATAAACAATGGCGTCCCATGTTTCTTCGCTAATTTTATATAATCATTTTTCATTTGTTTATCCATTCCCTTCATATCAGGTATTAGCCCCCGGCTCTGCCGGGGGTTTTTTCGTTTTGTTTAGCCCCACTTTTAGTGGGGGTTCTGTTTAGTTTTACCGGGGTTTTTTATAACAACGTATATAAATTCAATTTTTCAGTCTCGTAAGATAATCTGGTAATACTGCACAATCAAGGCTTTATTTTCCCGTAAACATTCTTATTTAACTCCAAGAACTTATCGTTTTGCACTTTAATTGCCTGACTTTCTTGCATCGGGGGGCACTTTTAACTTTTTCTATATTATCTTGTTTACCAAATCAAATATTTTGGTATTTTTATGGCTTCTATAAAGATTTATCGGCCTAAAGACCGATAATATATTATTGTATTGGTTATTGTTTTTGATTATTGATTATTTTTAAGCATTGATATTTACTGAACTTATGTCATGGAGATAGGACTTGAGACTTGACAAAATTATTCTGGATGGCTTTAAAAGCTTTGCTGACAAGACGGAATTCAATTTCAATCAGCAGATTACAGCTATAGTTGGCCCCAACGGTTGCGGAAAAAGCAACGTCGTTGACGCTTTAAAATGGGTATTAGGCGAGCAGAGCACAAAAAGCCTGCGTTCCGGCCAGATGTCCGACGTTATTTTCAGCGGTTCCGCTGCACGTAAACCCATTGGCAGAGCAGAAGTTAGCCTTCATTTCTCCGAGGCCGCAGGCCTTGGCTTGGAGGCCGATGAGCTTGTAATTACACGCCGATTATACCGTAGCGGCGAAAGCGAATATCTCGTCAATAATAAGGTTTCACGTCTGAAAGACATCCGCGAAATGTTTATGGACACCGGCGTTGGTGTCAGAGCTTATTCGATTATCGAGCAGGGACAAATCGCGCAAATCCTTACCAGTTCAAAACTTGACCGCCGTTCAATCTTCGAGGAAGCCGCAGGCGTCAGCAAATACAAAGCACAGAAAAAAGAAGCCCTTCGCAGACTCGAAAACACCGAACAAAACCTTCTCAGATTGGCCGACATCGTCGGCGAAGTCCAGAAACAGCTCCGCAGCATAAAGTTGCAGGCAGGCAAAGCCCGTAACTATCTCGAGTACAATACAAGACTTAAAGAATTAAAAGTTTCATTTTCTCTCGCCCAGTATCATCAGATAAAAACTGAGACCGAGCAGAAGAACTCACAGGCAGATTGTTTGCAAAATCAGCTAGCCGAGGTTGCGACTTTAGTTTCTCACAACGATGCCAAATTAAGCACCTTAGCCGCTCAAATCATCGAAAAAGAAAACGAAATCAATCGTTGCGACAATAATTTAGTTAGCATCACAGCCCGCATCGAGCAGTTGCAGCAGAAGATAGAGTTTCTGCGTAAAACCATAGAAGAAACTAAATTACGCAAACAAACACAGCAGCAGAGCATCGCTCAGATTCAGCAGCGAATAGCGGATTTCCAGGCTCGGATAACAGATGACACTTCAGAACTCGAAACGATAAGCGAAAGTTTTGAGATCAAGAGAACCGAACTCGAATCCCTTCAGGAGCAAATCAGGTCGGTAAATCTCGATTGTGCCCAGACCGAAACTCAGTTGCAGGACGAAAAAACAGGCATTATCGACATCGTCCGCCGCACCGCCCAGCTTCACAATGAAATTCAAAGCATAAATATTTACCGCAACAATCTTTCCGGCCAGAAAAACCGCTTAAGCGACCGAATCGGCCAGACACAGGAGCAGCTCGAAACTATGCTCGGCGGCAAAGCGCAAAATCAGGCCCGCCTTAACGATGTAACCAAAGTCATTGGTGAGCTTCAGCAGCAGCTTGAAATAAAACGAAAACAAATCGGCGAAATCGACCAGCAGGCCGCGCTTACAAACGAGCAGCTTGGCAAAAACAGGGAACACAGAAGCGCCATCCAAAGCGAAATGAAAGTCATTTCCGATATGGAAGCCAGACGTGAAGGCCTCGGCAGTTCCGTCAAAAAAATCCTCGCACAGGCCCAGAATAAACCTTTCATCAAAGGCATCATCGCCGACATTATCCGCGCCAATCCGCAATATGCCGAATCAATCGAAGCCGCACTGGAAGGCAAGGCCGATGCAATAGTTACTGACAGCATGGAAGAAGTTCTAAATGACAAATCCCTGACAGAACAGGCCGGCGGAAGAGTCAGATTTATATGTACCCAAAATATCGAGCCATTAGTCGAAACCCTCGAAATTCCGCAATCAGCAACTCAGAGCCGCGACAGTAATGGAGCGGGTAAATTAGCAGAGACCGCCGAAATTCCGCAATCAGCCGGCATTATCGGCAGAGCGGTTGAATTTGTCAGTTTTGACCATCAGTATGCCCCGCTTGCATGGCAGCTTCTCGGAAAAACGCTAATCGTTGAAAACACCCAAAAAGCATTCGAGCTTAGTTCTTTATGCTCAAAAGGTTATAGCTTGGTAACAGTCAATGGCGAAACTCTTAACAGCGACAGAACTTTCTGCGCCGGCCCAATCGGTAAAACTGTAGGCCTGATTTCCCGAAAGAGCCGTCTCGCCCAGCTTACCGAAGAATTGCAGCAAATTTCCTTAACGATAACAGCCCTCGAAGAAAAACTCGCCGCAGGCCTGCGTGAAAATCAGCATCTCGAACAATTATGCAAGGATTTCCGCACTTCCGTTTACGAAGCCAATACCGAAAAAACAAACATCGTTTCAGATTTGAACGTTATCGAACAGAATATTAAACGCCTGACAAACGAACAGCCGATTCTGACAAGCGAAATACAATCCCTCGAAAAACAGATTAACGACACGGTACAAAAAGAATATCAATCCAAGCAGCAGCTTCAGGAACTCGAAACAGTTAATACTCAGCGAACCGAGCGAATCGAAGTGCTTGAAACGCTGCTTGCCGAAAAGAAAAAATCCGCCGAGCAGCACGCATCTGAGCTTACGGAATTAAAAGTCTTCCTCGGCCAGACCCAGGAACAGAAAAAAGCAATTGAGCAGAGAATATCAAGTCTGAAAATTCAGATTGAGCACAATATAAAAGAGCTGGATTTTGCTCAAACCACCATACAAACCTGCACAGAGCAGATTGACCAGGGGTTGAAGGAAATTCAAACCAGCGAAACAGCTATTTCAGAAATGCTGACCCAAAAAGAAATTACGCGCAATCAAAGCGTAGAGCTTCATCAGCAGGTCGAAGAAATGCTCGAAAATCGCAGTCAAACAGAAGATACATTAAAACAGGACAGGCTAAAACAGGCCGAACTCGAACAGCAGATAAATCAGCTAAAAATGGAGCTTGGCCAATTGCAGGTTCGCGCAGCCGACCTCACCGCCAGGGTAACAGAAGAACTCGGAATGGAACTGGCCAAAGAATACGAAAGCTATAATTCCACTGGCGAAACCAATTGGGACGCCGTCCGCGAAGAAATCGCTGATTTGAGAGGCAAAATCGAGCGTCTCGGCAATGTAAACGTCGATGCCATTGAACAGCAGGAAGAGCTTGAAAAGCGAAATGAATTCCTGACTGCTCAAATCGAAGACCTCAACAACAGCAAAAATCAACTTGCGCAATTAATCAATAAATTGAACAAGGAATCGATTGATAAGTTCACCGCCACCTTCGAACAGGTTCGTATTAATTTCCAGGAAGTTTTCCGCAAACTCTTCGGCGGCGGCAAAGCAGACATTTTGCTCGAAACGCCCGAAGACATCCTCGAAAGCGGCATCGAAATTATCGCCCGCCCGCCCGGCAAAGAACCAAGAAGCATCAGTCTGCTCAGCGGCGGTGAAAAAACTATGACTGCAATTGCGCTTTTGTTTGCAGTATTTAAATCCAAGCCGTCACCCTTCTGCTTCCTCGACGAAGTTGACGCCGCTTTGGATGAAGCGAACAACGAGCGGTTCAATCTAATCGTGCAGGAATTCAAAAAAATGTCGCAGTTTATAATCATCACGCACGCAAAGCGAACGATGAGCATTGCTGATTTACTCTATGGAATAACAATGCAGCAAAAAGGCATAAGCAAGCGAATCAGCGTAACTTTCGACAGTGCTCAGCCTGAGCAGCGGGAAGAGGAAGAATCCGCCGCCGTCGCATAATGTAGGAATTCCCTTATACAATTCGTCTTGCAAATATTTATAAATTGGCTATTGTTTTATTTACTTTATACGTATGTCGTAATCGTAACGAGCCGCGTCACCGAAAGACGCTTTACGAAAGTTATAAATGTCTGAAAAAATAAATACATATAAGTTAAAAAACGGCATGACCGTCATCGGTATCCAAATTCCGGCTGTACAGTCTGCCGCTTTTGAATTTCTAATACCGACCGGTGCCGCCGTTATGCCCGATGGCTGCTGCGGAGCGCCTGCTGTAATTGAAGATTGGATTTTCAGAGGTGCAGGCGGAAAAACAAGCAGAGAGCTAAACGACCTTATGGATGGAATCGGACTCCATCGCGGCAGCAGCGTAGATTCAAAGCATATCACTCTCGCCGCCGCAATGCAGGCCGAAAAATTATCCAAAGCAATCGATATACACGCCGATGTCATTCTTCGCCCCGCTCTCGAGCAGCAGCAGTTCGAATATTCGAAACAGCTTGCTTTACAGGGCGTTCTAAGCCTCGACGATGACCCCAGACACAAAATAATGCTTTTGCTCAGAGACCATTTTTATCCCGACCCGCTCGGCAGAAACACCGTCGGCAAAAAAGAAGATTTGGAAAATCTAAACGCCGAAAAATGCAAACAGATAGTTTTTGACAATTTCGACATGGGCGACTCCGTCATTGCCGCCGCAGGAAAAATCGATTTTGAAGAACTCTGCGATCAGCTTGAAAAACTTTTCGGCAATGAAAAACCGAAAATACCTAAAGCTGTAATTCACAAAAGAAAAGATCACGTCTACCATCATTATCCTTATGAAGGCGCACAGGTTCATATCGGCTTAATGACCAACAGCGTTACTGCAATAGATGAAAATTATTATAACGCAAGAATCGCCGTCGCCGTTCTCTCAGGCGGAATGAGCTCAAGACTTTTCACGGAAGTCCGTGAAAAAAGAGGCCTCTGCTACGCCGTCGGCGCAAGTTATCACACACTCAAGGAAATGGCAGGAATAGGCTGTTACGCCGGCACAACGCCTGATAAAGCGCAGCAGACTTATGATGTGATTTTAACCGAATTCAAAAAGCTCGCCGACGGTATCACCAAAGAAGAACTTGAGCGGGCTAAAATTGGCCTGCAAAGCGCTCTTATAATGCAAAGCGAATCGACTATTTCGCGTGCAGGCGCCGCCGCCGATGATTATTACAGGCTCGGACGAGTCAAAAGCCTCGATGAGATTAAACAAAAAATTGAAGAGACAAGCGTCGAAAGCGTCCTGTCCTTTCTCAAAAATAATCCTTATGAAAAATTCTGCTCTGTTACAATCGGTCCAACTGAAATAAAAGTATAAAGTAATCAAGTTCATGGTTACGCCGCTCGTATCGAAATACGTATTTTGGCTTCAAATTGAACAACGAAATACGATTGACGATAACCGAAACGAGCCTCGTAACCGCAACCGTTTAACGAAAAATGTTTATAAATATGTTTTTTCCGCTTAATGCGGGCTTGGTAAATTTTTCAATGATATTTAAACATAAAAATCTTTCAAATGGTTTGAATATAGTTGGCGAACTGAATCCCGATGCGCAATCGACGGCTGTCGGCTTTTTCGTCCGCACCGGCTCAAGAGATGAAACCGATGAAATCAACGGCGTCAGCCATTATCTCGAACACATGCTCTTTAAAGGCACAGACAAAATTTCCGCCTTCGATGTAAATCTGCGGTTCGATGAACTCGGCGCACAATACAACGCGCAAACTTCCGAAGAAAACACCATATTTTATTCGGCAACTTTGCCTGAACAAAGTTACAAAGCTGTAGAATTATGGTGTCAGATGATGCGCCCGGCTCTTAGAGATGACGATTTCAATATGGAGAAAAATGTCATTCTCGAAGAAATCGCCATGTACAAAGATTTGCCGCAATTCGATGTTCTCGAAAACTGCCGCGCCTTGCATTTCGGCAATCACCCCTGCGGCAAAAGCGTACTCGGTTCAGCCGATTGCATAAAAGCACTTACAAGCAAACAAATGCGGAATTATTTCGAGAGCAGATATTCTCCGAATAACATAGTCGCGGCAATCGCCGGCAATTTCGATTTTGAAAAAACTTGTGGTATAATAGAACAATTCTGCGGAAGCTGGCAGCAAAAGCAGGCAGACAGAAAAATTGAATATTTCGCAGGTACAGCAAAAAAAGATTCAGCTCAAAAAAAGAACCTCAATTGCCAGCACATCTGCCTGATGAGTCCGTCAGTCTCTTATCAGGACCGGCGTTCACACGCAGCGACACTGCTTGCCAAAATAATTGGCGACGACAGCGGCTCAAGATTTTTCTGGGAGCTTATCGACAGCGCAATCGCAGAATCTGCATCTATGCACTTTGAGGCAATGGACGGCATCGGAGCTTTTTACAGCTATATCAGGGCAAGTTCCCAAAATGGCGCAAAAGCTTTGCAGGTTACGGAAAATATTTTTAAATCGCTCAAAACAGACAAAATCAAACCCGAAGAATTGCAGAAAGCAAAAAATAAAGTCCTATCCGGCATAACCATTAAAAATGAAATCCCGATGGGACGGCTTATCGAACTCGGCGTAAATTGGGTTTATCTCGGAAAATATCGCCCGATTGAGGAAGAAATCAGTCTTGTAAACAATGTGGTTCTGGACGATTTGTACAGTCTAATTGATGAATTTTCGCTCGAAAACTTCACTAAGTTTTCAATTGGCCCGGAATAAAATTTTTTAAACATTTTGGCCGAGTGTTGTCATTCCCGCGAAAGCGGGAATCCAGCGTAAAAACAGTATCCGCCGAAGGCGGAGGAAGCAATCTCAGGTTTTGGAATTATTGAGGTTGCCTTTGATTTTTCCAAAATTCCTGTTATAATTCCAGACATGGAAAAAGAAGAAAAAAAAGAATTTATCAGTGACATAGTTGGCAAGATAAGCCACGGCTCGGACGAGGATTATTCCGAGCAAATGCCGTCATTCGACCTCGGCCAACAGATTCTTGCCCAGCAGAGAAAAATTGCCGCTCTCAAAAGAAAATCCCCTGTTTCCAGCAGCATGCCCGCAAGTGAGCCGAAACCTGCTCCGATACAGATAAAACCATTCCAGTCACCTGTCTATCAGCCTCTTTCACCGCAGCAGAAAATTATCGCCGATATCGTCGCCCGCGAAATCCGCGACCTGACCTCCATCCGATAAAATTTTTTTGAGTGTTGACCCGTGCTTTTTTTCTTCTGCTTTCTTCGTGGTGAATATTTTAGTCCGCGAAAATCAGCGGTCAAAAATCTGTTCGCAATCTTTACTAACAATGACAAAATTGCGTCAAAAGCAGACCATTGAAGACCCTGAATTTCTATAGAAAACGCTTCATTTTTATATACATTTCTCAGCATTTTTCTTAAATTCCGTGCAAATCCGTGCAATCCGTGGTTAATTTTTTGATTTTTATCAAATTCGTCCTAAGTATTTTAAAGACAAATAGTTAATAGTTTAAAAATCGCTCATAACTCCTTATTTTACGTTACTCCCGCTCATCTTAGACTTTGATTTTTAACCCTCATTTTTACTCTTAATAACAAAGTTTGCGCAAATCCGCGCAAGTCGCAGCGGAGCGTTGCAGTCGCACGAAAACCCCGAAATTAATTAGAAAATTTTCTCGAAGCAAAGCGAAAGACCCTGGGTTAATCAGAAAGTTTTCACCTTGAAGAAAACTTTAGAAGGGCGAGGAAAATTTTGGAGGGGGGTAAAACTTGCCAAACTTTATTGGAGCCGCGCGCCCCCACATTTACATTAAACTCTTCACTCTTCACTATTCGTTATTCACTTGTATTATCCACTCTTCACTTTTCACTATTCACTTATTGCTATTCACTTCATTCCGTCCTAAACTCTTTATTGACAACGACTATCAAATAATTTAACATATTGGGTTTATACCAACTTTATTAAGGAAAGACTTAAATAATGACTAATGTTACACTTATAACAGGCGACGGCATAGGCCCGGAAATCGCCGAAGCGACAAGAAGATGTATAGATGCCACCGGTGCAGACATTAAATGGGAAATGGCCGAAGCGGGCGTTGACGTTATGGCAAGAACCGGCAACCCCCTGCCGCAGGAAACAATAGATTCAGTAAGGAAAAACGGAATCGGCCTCAAAGCCCCGATTACAACCCCTGTCGGTACAGGTTTCAGAAGCATAAACGTCTATTTAAGACAGGAACTCGGATTATATTCATGTCTGCGTCCCTGCAAGAGTTACAAAGGCGTGCGAAGCAGATATTCGGATATCGACCTTG
>MHXZ01000105.1 GCA_001825665.1 Planctomycetes bacterium GWF2_41_51
AATTCAAATCTGTCAATAGCCATAAGCCCTTTAGTATAGCAATTTTATTGGTTTTCTAAAGGAAAATTTTACTGATTTGCCCCTACCGGAGGATACGTGATTTCTTTACCCTCTACCTTCGCAAAACCCGTAAGTTTATGAGGTTTGGAGTTTGTAAGACTGTAAATATCCACAACTTCATATCCGCGAATAAGTAACGCATCGCCGATAAGCGAGCGATGGCAACGAAATGGAACCGCTTCAGCGCACATTATCGCAACCTGCTTTTTGCCGGCATAATCAAGCAGTTTTTCAAGATTTTTCTCAAATGCCTCCGTTTGCATATAATCAGCGTAACCGCGGAATGAAGCATTTTTCCAGCCGGTATTAGGCGAATCTTTACTGGTATGCCGCAGGCCGCCCAGACCCGGCAAATGTATATATCTTCTGCGGAGCTTTTGCTGGAGATTTTCCTTATTAAATTGCGGATTATGCCTTGATTTGGGTATTGTTCTGACGTCCACAAGCTTGGTAATCTCGTATTGGTCTAAAATTGCGACAAATTCATCAAATGTACGTGTGGAATGCCCAATTGTGAAAATTCTTTTTTTCATATTAATAATACGTCATTCAAAGGAAATCGGCGAACAAGGATTAACAAACAGGACTAAACTATAATATATTCAAAAGTTAAAGACTTGAACCATTCAGGCTGATTTGGTATTTTATCCGAAAAGCAGACTTAGCGGCGTAGCTGAACTGAAATGTAAAATACTATATTATATGAAAAAATTTATAGGTGGAGATATCAGGATGTTAGACCTTGTGCCAATATCATTAACCGGTTTCAATAAACTGATGGAGGAACTGAGCCAACTCGAGAAAGAAGCGGCTGAAGTGCGGAAAAGAGTCAGTGAAGCTCGTGAAATGGGCGATTTAAAGGAAAACGGCGAGTATATTTACGGCAGGCAGCAATTAGGCTTTATCGAGGGGAGTCTCGGCGAATTGAGGGCGAAAATAAACCGCTCAGAAAAAATTGACTGCACGAAAGTTCAATGTGATCGTGCCGTGTTTGGCACTGTAGTAACTTTGCTGAATCTTAATACCCAGGAGAAGGTAACGTATCAATTGCTCGGCCCTAATGATGCTGACCTTGATACAGGAAGCATTTCAATCCATTCACCAGTAGGAGATGCCATTCACGGGCTTGCGCCCGGAGAAAAGGCATTAGTTAAAAACCCTCGCGGCGAGTTTCATTTTGAAGTGATTGATATTGCAAAGTCACAAATTGAATAGAAGTTTTGCGCGCCACAGGGACTCCGTCTTGTGCCACAAGGGCACAAGACGACGCAAGTTTTTACCTTTGTTTTTGAGCTGAAAACGAGGTTTTTGTCTCAAAAAATACCACTTCTTTCTGCGTCCATTTTCTACGTAAATAAAGGACTTATGAACGAGTTTAAAATGATAACTATCGATATATAAAAGAGTTGAGACGAATTTGCTAAAAATCGAAAAAATAACCACGAATTGCGCGGATTGGCGCGGAATTTTACAAAAAAAGTGTGCAAAAAGCGGAAAAAAGTGAATGAAAATGAAGCGTTTTCTATAGAGGTTCAGGGTCTTTAATAGGCTGCTTTTGACGCAATCTGGTGATTTTTGACGCAGATTGCGAATAGATTTAGACCGCTGATTTCGCCACTAAAATATTCACCACAGAGCCGCCGAGAGTACAGAGATAAAATGCTTTAAGTCGATGTTCTGCGAATTTAATTAACCGCGAATTAACCCCCTCTGATTTTGTTTTTCAAGGCAACAAAATCCAAAAGAACCGGGGATCTCCGCTTCGCTCCGACACGAATTTTCACGAATTATTTTTAGCCACCCCGATGAGATAGCTGAAGCAGCATCTCACGGGGCAGGCTCCGGAACGAAAGACCACGAAGGAAAATATTGAAAATTGCTTTAAGACATCCCGCTGCTAAAAGGCGGGATTAAATAATTTCAAAAATAATCATTCCCTAAGCGACCCATTCGGCTGCGCTCAGGGCATGGCTTCGTCCGTGATTATATTTTGAAATTATTGCCCTTACAGGGCTTTGTCTAAAAGCAATAATGAAACCGCGTGGGCTGAAGCCCACCCTACAACTTTGTCTCAAAGCAAAAAAGAATTTGAACGTCGAACACGGCATCCCTTATTAGAACGTTCAACGTCGAATGAGGAACCGCTGCGCGGGAAGTTTTATTATAAAAAAATAGAAATTTGTTATCGCTGATTACACTGATTATCAGATTTTATTTTAAAATAGGTGGCTGTCCCTAGTTAAATCAAATCTAGTGAAAGTGAAAACTGATTTAATATTTAAAATTTAATATTTAATAAAACACGCCGTCGTACCGACAACGGCTAAACTAGAATTGATTTTTAAATTTTAGCTCTGATTTCTATATGGTGCCATGTTTAACAAAATTCAACACACGCTTGACGAATCCTAAGAGTTCGCTATCACTTATTTGCTCTGTTTCCCAGGCTGGGTTTGTGTCATGATGAAATTTATTAGCATAATCTGTAATGGCTTTTAATTCCCCCATGCTAACAGCATCCATAATTTCTTTACCCGATTTAGAAAGATTTTCTGCTTGATTATAGAAGTTTCCAAGAAGAGTTCCAGGTATACAATATTCAGGAAAAGTAATTCGCAAATATTTCTCCATTACCGGTCTTAATGATTGGGCTACGATTTGTTTCTCTTGAGTATCCGCCACAACATAATCTCTTAAAATCTTATGACGTTTATCATATTCTGTAAATGCATCAGAAGACACATCCCATGTCGCAATATTTGAAGTATTATTGGTATCTCGAAATATTTTAAGCGCAGTTGTGTTGTTTTTGTACGAATGCTCCCAAATATCACACAAAAACTTCCTAAAATGGCACAAAATAATTACTTGTTTGGTGGTAGATAATAGATTTCTAATTTTTTGAATTGTTGTAGTCGTACGTCCTTCATCTAGGCTTGAAATGGGATCATCAAGGACGATAATTGAATTATTTAAATTTGGTTCATTTTCGAGAGAAGAAAAAAAGAAAGCTAGCCCCAAAGTATTTCTATCGCCCGCACTAAGTGCATTTTTAAAACATGGAGCAGCTTTATTTTCTAACGATACCTGATGTTGATTGATTTCAATATGATATATTGTACTTGGTCGCCCCGCAGCATTGGACGATTCCAAATTCCCAATTCTAAAGCTTGCTCCAAAAGATTCCAAATGATTATTTATAGCAGTATGGTATTTAGAAAATACAGCTTGCCTATGAGCATCTAAAGATATTCGAGCAGTATCTTTTTGTGTTTCCAAAGATTTTTTTCTTTCAATTTCTCTTTGATATTGGTCACATAAATCCTTTAATTCATCGGAATACCTTGATTGTGTTGCTTTTAGAAGATTTAATTCATTAGCAACATTTTTTAAATTACCGGAATCTGCTTGTTGTTTCAAAATAGTTATTTGTTGATTAAAGTCCATCAAAGTTTTAATACTTCTTGTGAGATCAACAAGTAGAGTAAGGTATCTTTCAATCTTTGTTTTGATTTCATCTACTAAAGCAACTGGATTGAGAGGAGATAACCTTTTAGTTTGCAGCAAAGCCAAAACTCCTTCTCTAGCCTCTTGCCAAGCAATTGACAAACTTCCCCAATTTATCTCTATTGCTGGTAGTTTAATAAAATTTTTCCAAAATTCATAAAGATTTTTTAAATTGTTAATTTCGACTTGTTTAGAAGAAAGAATGTCACCACTAAAATTACTCGAAAAATAATTTATTTGCCCAGAAATCTGCCGAATCAATTTATTATATGATTCTCCAAAATAAGCTTTATATTTTGATAGCAAATCAACTCGATTAATATTTTGAGTGCAGAAAGGACATTTTTCTTCCTGATTATTAGGGTTTTTTATAATTCTTCTCATTCCATCTGATACCCATTTTTCTGCATTCTCGCCAATTAAGGTAAAATGCTCGTTAATAAATTTTACAGATGAGCTATCTAAATCTGATAATTCCGCCAATAGAATTCCATCAAGAACACTCATGTCTATTGAAGGAAAAGTTATTTGCGAAAATAAATTTTTTTTGGAAATATCTGCGTTTAACATAGCATCATATAAAACTTGCTTATCCGTTATCAGTTGTTCAATATTATCAATCTCTTTGAGACTGCAAAAAACATCAAGTTCTATTCCAAATCGTGAATGGACAGGAATTTGATTTGATATTTCCCTTATATTATTGTTACTATCCGCTATCAGTTGAGATAATATTTGGACTTTTCGCGCTAATGAAACTCCTGCACGCCCCAAGATTACTTCATGCAGTTTTTGTCGATGAGAAGCATTTATTTCTAAGCCAGAAAATACGTTTTGATTTATAAATTCATCATCATATACAAAGATGTGGCTATTATGGATATTCCAGTTGCCGGACTGAAATATTGTATTATCGCTTTCACCGTCAATAGTAAGAACTATATGGGGATCGTTAGCAGACCCTAATCTTTTTCTGCCATTAATTACGATGGCATCATTATAAGCTAATGACGAAAATATTGAGGAAATGGTTGTTTTGCCTCGACCATTTTCAGCATAAATAAGAACTAATTGCTTAAATTCATCTAAATGAGAATTGCTATAAGAATCGAAACAACCTATATTTCTAATTAAATTAATTTTTTTTAACATAACATTTTTATAAGATTTTTGTTTTTATTTTTTTCAAAATTGAACTTTTTCGGTTTTGACGAATTAATTTACCCGCTCGCTAACAAAGATTGAAGAATGACGCTCCCTCTCGATTTATCTCAAGGAATAAAATCGCTGATAAATCGGGAGCGATTTTTACACAGTAAAAATCATCGCGGCTCTGAACCCCCAACCCCCGACTACTCGAGGGCAGGCGCCAGTTGGGGGCTTTCGGATTATTCGGAATTTGTTTCATTCGGCACAAGAAATTTGAAAGGTTGAGATTGCTTTGTCGGCCTGCTTCGCAGGACTCCGCGCAATGACAGTTTGGTACGGTTTTGAAAAATCAGTTTTTTCATTGCAACACTCCTTGTTAAAGAATTGAATTGGATACATTATACTATGATTTAAGGGAAAAACAAGGGAGAAAATTTGGCCCATTAGGCAAAGCTAAAATGACCCCATAAGATTTCTTCAGGAATCACAATCATATATGATGGCAAATTTTACCAAAATCATACTGGTAATCTTCAACCCTTTAAAGAAATCTTACGGGGCAGGCCACGATATTTGAAATTTTTTATTAACCCCCAATATAAAATGGGGGTACGACTTTTTTATTAACCCCCAACATGAAGTTGGGGGCTTTCGGAGGTACAAACTGATAACATAGGTTACAAAGTATGCCAGGGACATAGGTGACACTATTCGGATATAATGGTCCTCAAAAAAGGAGGACACAATATGCCTTGGAGTGTAACCTGTGTTATGGAACAAAAAGTTAAATTTATAATTGATTTACTGGAAAACAATTACAACATGACTGAGTTATGCGATCATTATGGCATCAGCCGCAAAACGGGATATAAATGGCTCGAACGCTACAACAGCAGCGGCATAGACGCATTGCATGATCTCAGCAGAAGACCTCACAATCATCCCAATGAAATTTCAGATGAAATCAAAGACCTGATTCTTTCAATCAAACAGAGATTTCCAAAATGGGGTGCGCCAAAAATCAGAAATAAAATTCAGCGGAAACATCCGAACTGGCCGCATTATCCGGCGATTTCGACGATAGGATTATTTCTTCACAAGCAAGGTTTAACGATTCATCGCCGCCGAAGGCGCAAAGCAACTCCTACAGAATATCCTTTAACAAATGGCAGTTGCAGCAATCAGGTATGGTGCGCAGATTTTAAAGGACATTTTTTTACACAAGACCGCAGTCGCTGCAATCCATTGACCATCAGTGATCATGCCAGCCGTTATTTATTATGCTGCCGTCATCTTGAGCGGATGAGCTATGAGTTGGTTAAAATGCAATTTGAACGTACATTTCGCGAATATGGTCTTCCGAAAGTAATTCGTACAGACAATGGCTCACCATTTGCGTCACGAGGTCTTGGCGGATTAAGCAGATTAAGTTACTGGTGGATACGTTTAGGAATTCATCCGGAGCGAATACAGCCGGGCCATCCGGAACAAAACGGCTGTCATGAGAGAATACATAAAACGTTGAAGTCTCACACAGCCAATCCATCTGCCAAGACGATAACATCACAGCAAAAGCGATTTGATGAATTTTGCATAGAGTACAATCATCATCGTCCTCATGAAGCATTGGGAATGTGTACGCCGCAGGAATGTTATAGACCCCCATCGATAAGAGAAATTCCGTCACGCCTGCCGCCGATAAATTATCCGGAACATATTCAGGTTCGTCGGGTTCGGATGCATGGCGACATTTATTATTTGGGCAGACGATTATTTATGACGGAAAGTTTAAGTGATGAATATGTTGGTATAGAGCGGATTGATGAAGACAAAAGTCTGCTATGGTATTGCGATTATCCGCTTGGTGAAATAGACCATAGAAATTGGCAGATAAAGGCGATAAAAAGCCGCCCGTTTATCTCCGCAGCTGCGGAGATAAACGAACATAACTCTATAAAAGTGTTACCTATGTCGTCGGTATAAATTGTTACCTATGTTTTAGTTGACACACGGAGATTTATTCCTCATTAAAAAAAGCAATATTAAGCAATAAATCGGTTATAATACACGTCTAAAATGATAATGTTATTAAAAATGAAACATCGTTCTCATATTTTACGTTTCGCAGTGATACTTTTATGTGTAATTGCCATAGATGCTGCAATCGGCGAAACTGAGATTGTACGTCCATTTGAAAACAGCAGTAATTATACATCAAATAACGAGATAGATAACCTGGTCAGGATGGTATTGCTTAAACATAACATCACACCTGCAAATCTATGTTCGGATGAAGTTTTTATTCGGAGGGTATATCTTGATGTAATCGGCAAATTGCCGCTGCCTAATGAAATAATTGCCTTCCTTGAAGACAATCGCCCTGAAAAACGAACCCTGCTAATTGACAAACTTCTTATACGCGATGAATTTGCAGATTACTGGTCGCTGAAATGGTGCGACCTGCTGCGGGTAAAGGCGGAATTCCCTATCAATCTATGGCCAAACGCGGTGCAGGCATATCATCGCTGGATTCATGACGCCATTCAAAATAAAATGCCTTATAATCAATTTGCCCGTGAACTATTAACTTCCAGCGGCAGCAATTTTCGCGTTCCACAGGTAAATTTCTATCGCGCGGTTCAGGGGAAAAATCCATCTGCAATCGCAAATGCGGCGGCTCTCACTTTTATGGGGGTGCGGCTGGAAAAATGGCCCCAGCAGCAGCGGACAAATATGGAAACCTTCTTTTCGCGAATAGCATACAAAGGCACAGCCGAATGGAAAGAAGAAATCGTTTATCTCAATCCAGCCTCAACTGAACCATTGAATGCTGTATTGCCGAATGGTTTCGAGATTCAGATACCTGCGACAAAAGACCCGCGGGAAGTTTTCGCGAAATGGCTGACTGCCGGCGATAATCCATATTTCGGCCGCAATATTGTTAATCGCATCTGGTATTGGCTGATGGGAAGAGGAATCATACATGAGCCGGATGATATTCGGCCTGACAATGCTCCTGTCAATCCGCAGCTTCTGGTCTATCTTGAAAAGGAACTGCTGAAATCCAAATACGACCTGCGGCAAATTTATCGGGTGATTCTTAATTCGAGAACTTATCAGCAATCTTCGCATTGCCGCAGCGATAATCCAAAGGCCGAAGCCTTATTTGCGTATTATCCTGTTCGCAGGCTCGATGCCGAAGTATTGGCAGATGCCCTGTGCAAAATTTCAGGAACGACTGAAATTTATTCAAGTCCTATCCCTGAACCATTCACTTTTATTCCGGAAGAGAACGAATCAATTGACTTAGCCGACGGCAGTATCTCCAGCGGGTTTCTTGAAATGTTCGGCAGGCCTGCTCGCGACACAGGTCTTGAATCTGAACGCAGCAATCAAATATCTGACGCTCAAATGCGGCACCTGCTGAATTCAAGCCATATTCAAAAGAAAATCACAAACGGCCCGCGATTAAATAACCTGGTACAAACATATAAACGTAACAGCCATAAATTAATTACAATGCTGTATCTCAATATCCTGTCACGTTATCCGATGCAGGAAGAATTAGACATAATTAATAAATATTTTCAAACGGACGGCGTTAACCGGCAGGAAGCCATAAATGATTTGATTTGGGCATTGATTAATTCAAAAGAATTTTTATACCGGCATTAACTATGAATAAAATACAAAAAAAATTAATAAACCGTCGTGATGCAATCAAATTAGGTATTGCCGGAACAACGGGACTGATTTTTACAAGCCCGCTGAAACTACTGGCACAGGAAGCACCTGCCAAAGCTAAAGCGAAAGCAGTTATACAGATTTGGCTTTGGGGCGGAGCTTCTCATCTGGATACATTCGACCCCAAACCGAACGCAGGTTACGATTATTGCGGGCCTTTTAACAAGGCGATTTCAACTAATGTGGACGGAATACAAATCAATCCGTTACTGCCGCTATTGGCAAAGCAGGCTGACAAATATTCGATTATCCGCAGTATGACTCACGGAAATAATTCGCACGAAACAGCGGCATATATGGTGCAGACCGGCCATGCACCGGACAGGCTTGTTTATCCCAGTGCCGGCGCAGTGGTCTCGATGTTCAAGGGATACGATAACGGATATAAAGGACTCGTTCCGCCGTACATTGTTATGACAGAACTTCAGGGTCGTTTTTCTGAATCAGGTTTTCTTGGTTCAAAATATAAACCATTCGCAACCGGCGGCGACCCGGCCAAGACGCCTTTTGCAGTAGAAGGAATAATAGCGGAAGGTATTTCCGACAAGAGGCAGCTGGGCCGAAGAGAACTTCTTCATTCGCTTGATTCGCTCGGCAAAGCGATGCCGGAAAATCCGCTGTTTAAAGAATACGGCCAAAGCGAGGAAAATGCTTATAATATGATTTTTGGAGATGCGAGAAAACTTTTCGATTTATCTTCTGAAAAAGATGAGACAAGGGAAAGTTATGGACGAAACACTTTCGGGCAATCGTGTCTTATGGCTCGTAAGCTGGTGGAAGCGGGCGTGCCTTATGTTACCATCAATTACAAAGGCTGGGACACACATAAACAACATTTTGAAACGATGAATCGGAAACTGCCTGAATTCGATAAAGGGCTTTCTTCGCTTTTGAATGACCTTAATGAGCGTGGACTGCTTGATAGCACAATCATCTGGTGCAGCGGCGAATTCGGACGCACTCCAAAAATTCAATGGGAGGCGCCATGGAACGGCGGACGCGGACATTACGGCAATTGCTTCTGTTCACTGGTCGCAGGCGGAGGATTCAGGGGCGGTAAAGTCGTGGGTGAATCCGATGGAACCGGAGCGGAAGCGGTTAAATGCCCAATATATCCGAAAGACCTGATTGCCAGTATGTATGAACTGCTTGGCATCGACCCGGAAGGTCAATTGCCGAACCCAATGGGATTGAAAACACAGGTAATGCCCGAATCGAAACGGCTTAAAGAAATTATGTAAATTACAGGAAGTTAAATGTTATATATTAGACTGTCATTTTTTATTTTATGTTTTTGCGTTACGGCCGGATGGAGCCAGACGAATACGAATCAGCCGCATATCGGTTATTTGTATCCTGCGGGCGGACAGACAGGCACTACTATTCAAATTACGGCAGGCGGACAGTTTCTGAGAGGTGCAAATAAAGTTTATGTCTCCGGCAATGGCGTGCATGCTTCGGTCATTAAATATATAAGACCCAACACTAATTTTAATAAAGAAGAGCGTGATGAAATTGAAATGCGATTGTCTGAGGTATGGAACAAACGCATAGCGGAATTGAATATAGATGCGATTCCATTATTCAGGAATAATCGCAGCAAAAGAAACTTAAATAAAACAGCAGCAGACCCGAATAATCAACAAGTTAAAGTGCCTGACCATCCGCTGCTGTATGACCTGGAAAATAAAAACATCAGGGAATTAATAAATATCAGGGAAGCTCTTTTCTTCCCGAGAGAAAAACGGCAGCAAAACCGCCAACTGGCCGAAACGGTGCTTATTAAAATAACCATCGACGCAAACGCCGCGGCAGGTAATCGTGAACTTCGAATCGAAACGGGTCAGGGATTGACAAATCCAGTTGTTTTTCAGGTTGGCGAATTGCCGGAAGTATGCAATCTTGAAACCGGCAATCAAAAAATGTTAGCGAGATTTCCGGTTCTTGCGGAACTTTTAAAGGAAAAACCGCTAAATCTGCCAGTGCTGATTAACGGGCAAATAATGCCGGGAGATGCGGACAGTTTTCACTTTCGTGCACAAGCCGGTCAAAAACTTGTAATTCAGACATACGCGCGAAGTTTAAATCCTTATCTTGCCGATGCGGTTCCGGGGTGGTTTCAGGCGATTACGACGCTCTATGACGCAAACGGCAAAGAAATCGCATTTGATGATGATTACCGTTTCAATCCCGACCCTGTGATGTTTTATAAAATCCTGAAAAATGGGGAATATGAATTGCAAATCCGTGATTCAATTTATCGAGGGCGCGAAGATTTTGTCTATCGCATCGCAATTGGCGAACTGCCATTTGTTACACAAATGTTTCCTTTGGGCGGTTCTGAGGGGGTAAAAACAATTGCTGCCATTGACGGCTGGAATCTGGCTAAAACCCGATTAAGGCTCGATACTTCAAAAGGAAATGAAAGTGTAAGGCAGACTTTTTGTCAAAAAAATACAATCCCCTACGCCGTTGATACTTTGCCTGAATGTAATGAATTTGAAACAAACAACACATTTAATAATTCACAGAAGATTGATTTGCCGGTGATAATAAATGGCCGCATAGGGAAAAGCGGCGATATAGATATGTTTGGTTTTAAAGGTTTTGCGGGGCAAAAAATTGCTGCTGAAGTTTTTGCACGGCAGTTAAATTCGCCTCTCGATTCACTACTGCGATTGACTGACGAATCGGGAAAAATAATCGAATGGAACGATGATTTTTGTGCGATTGAAGAAAATTATCTATATAAAGACCCGACCGGACTACTGACTCATCACGCCGATTCATACATGCAGGCAGAACTGCCCAGCGATGGAAATTTTTGCATTCAACTCAGCGATTCTCAGAACCATGGAGGTAAGCCGTATGGCTATCGTCTTCGCATATCCGCACCGCAGCCGGATTTCTCGCTTCGTATGACGCCATCCAGCCTTAATATACGGCCCGGCAGCAGTGCTGCAATTTGTGTTTATGTTTTGCGAAAAGATGGATACGACGGTGAAATTACAATTACGCTGAAAGATGCTCCGGCAGGTTTTGAGATTAACGGCGGTGTCATTCCCGCAGGCAGAAGCAGCATTCGAATAACCCTGACAGCACCGCGCAGCGCATTAACAAAGCCTGTCAGTTTGCAATTGGCAGGCAGTGCTAAAATCGGCGATAAAATAATCACCCGTCCCATTGTGCCCTGTGAAGACATGATGCAGGCATTTTTGTATCGTCATCTTGTTCCATCACAGCAGCTTTTAGCAGCATCGATAAATGCGAAATGGCCCGTACCGCCGATTGAACGGAACAGCAGCTTTCCTGTAAAAATGCTGCCTGACGGCGAAACGCAGATAACTTATAAAATACAAAACCGTCCAATATATAAGCAATTGAAGTTCGAGTTGAACCAACCGCCTGAAGGATTGACATTACAGGATGTTAATATTTCGCCCGAAGGTTTGGTTCTAAAACTTAAAGCAGATAAAAAAATGAAAAGCGGTTTTAAAGATAATCTTATCATTGAGGTGTCAACGGAAATTACGCCGCGTAATAATCGTAAGTCAAAAAATCAGAAACAAATTGTATCGATGGGAGTTCTTCCCGCAGTTCCAATTGTAATTGAGTGAAAGTAAAATATGAAAACATTGTTTGAAACTCTTGATATTCATTTCTCGGAAAGAAAAAATTTTACAGAATGCTGGATTAACTGCTCTGAAAACTGTACACAGACAATTTCTGTGCTCCAAAATGTTCTGGATTACCTTAACGCTCATGTTTTCCATGTCGTATCAATGCGTTTGTTCGCAAATCACGCTGTTATCTCGCAGGCTTGTGCTTTTCTTGAAACCAAGGCTGACGAAATTAACTGTAAACCGATTTTAATTTTGCAGGACGATTCAATAGAGACTTTTAGTCTTCAGGTGCACGCGTTATCCGGCAAAAAATTGAAAGCACTTTACTTTGAAGATGAATATGCGGGCTGTGAGTTTGACGATGATTATGCGAATTATTATATGCTCAGGATTCTGCCGGACAATAAGTCGATTAGTAAATTCGAGCAAACAAAGAACATCTTTGAAAAATCTCATAATATTCTTAAAAGCCGGGGCTGCAATTTTTCAGACACAATACGAACATGGCTCTTTGCCGATGATATTCTTTCGTGGTACGGAGATTTGAACAAGGCGAGAAATATATTTTTCGAACATCACGATATTTACAACAAACTTGTGCCGGCAAGTACAGGAATCGGGGTTAGAAATCATTATGATACGGCACTAGCTGTTCAGTTATTGGCAGTTAAGCCTAAAAACAATAATGTAATTGCGCAAATTGTGAATTCTCCGCTTCAGTGCCCTGCTTTGAATTACAAAAGTTCTTTCAGCCGGGCAATAAAAATTAATGTGCCGGACCACAGAAGACTTTATGTTTCCGGAACGGCAAGCATCGATATGAACGGCAAAACAATTTATTTAAATGACACAAAGGCACAACTTGAATTTACGATGCAGGTTGTGAAAGCAATCATGGACGAAGCCGGGATGGACTGGTCGAATGCCGTAAGTTCGATGGCGTATTTTAAGTATAAAGAAGATTTCGGATTATTTGACGATTATTGCAACCGGCAAAATATCAAACTGCCGCATATTAAGGTTCAGGCCGATGTTTGCAGAGACGACCTTTTGTTTGAATTGGAACTTGACGCGATAAGTTGAAGTTGAATAAAAATTAATGGACGAAACTTGCGACCTCTTGCCTGCCATGGTTACATTTTAGTTACTTGCCGGCTATCTGGAATATTTTTCCCATATTCTTCTTGCTTCTTCAATGGAATCAACAGCGACATTTACCGCGAGACCCTGATGCGGCAATTTGCTGAATATCCAGTCCAAATCCTTATCCGATATCTGTCCCCAAATAATTAAAGGCTTCTTTTTCAAAATTTCTGTATGCACAGAATACAATTTTTCGGCATCCGGGCCGCCCTGGTCAATATGAAGTTCGAGGCAGGTCATTGGAGCATCAAGCATCTGCTTATACGGATAAAAACCTGTGGGGTGCATGTGCATAAAACAGCCGCCGAAAGATTCCGCTATTCTAATATCACAAGGCAAAATAAACTGCTCATAAATATCCGGACTTAATAATGCCGCCGCATCTTCCTGATGCCAGACAGAACCGGCTGGTGCCCACATGTGGTAATAAAAGGAGCCAACACCATCGTGAAATAACGGTATCTCGCTGAGAATGGCTTTTGCAAACTTAATCCAGAAATCAGTAAGTTTGTTACATATTTGTTTCATTAACTCTGGAGTTTCAAAGAAATTGTATATAAAGGCTTCATTGCCATATAACGCAGCAAGCAAGTCCGCGATTCCCCTCAAGCGAGGTGTTGCAATGGGGTATCTGCCTTTGGAATGTTCGGCAATTAATTTTGTGAATTCGACTGACTTTTTAACCCATTCATTATTAGGCTCAAAATCCGGAACATATTGCTGTTGTTTAAATGTCTGGTGAATATGTGCATGCAAAGATAAAGTTTTGCTGCATTTGTAAATTTCACACCCTAACGCGGCCTCAAGCCATGGTATGCCCCAAAATGCAGAGGCTGACCATATAAAATCCCCACCCGCCTTTTCGTGAACTTCAAAAAGTCTGTCATAGTCAGCTAAATAATCTTCGCATACAAAATCTTCGGCATTTAACGGCCGATTATCAGGAAGTTTTTGTGAAGCGAAATATCTTGCAACCGGATACTCGGATTCCATAAAAAAGCCGAGTAATGGTCGTTCATTTTCATGCTTATAAAACTTTTTAAAATTTTCAACTCGCTGCCGAACACTTTTAAACATACACTAAACCTAAATCAAAGCTATTTAACCCAATTTTCAGCAATCTCAGCAAAATCCTGAAAATTAATATATCCATCGCCATTAAGGTCAGCGGTCAGGTTACTTGCCGAACATGCCTGATCCAGCGGATTATTGCATTGCAGCCACTCATCGGCAAAAACCCGAATGTCCGAAAAATCTACGGTATCATCAAAATTTAAATCACCCACAGGTTTAACATTTACTTTAAGAATCGACCAGACAGGAGTTTTCGGCAGAACAACTTTTATTGACTGTGCGTTATCTACAAACGGCAGAATAGTTTCCGGAGTTTCCGGTCCGAGCCAGCTTACTGAAAAGACTTTCATATTATCAAAAATTTTCTTGTGCAGCTCTATCTCAAATCCTGTGGTATTGACAGCATCCGTTGAAGAAGAATAGCTTCTGTTGACAATATGAATTATGCGGTCAGAAGAAGCTTGGGAATTATTTATTCTCGGCAAAACCCATACTGCCGGATAACCAGTCCCCAGCGTACCAACCCAGTCATCGGTCAAAGATAATGCGGCAGCGGAATTAACAACTGCTGCTTTCGTAGACAACTCATCGATAATATTTCGATTTGCAGCCGGCCAAGAATTATAATTACTTGCAAGCACAAACTGGTCATATTTTGCAACAACTTCATTTACATCGAATCTGCTGTATGGATAGCGGTCGCCAAGCATTATTACATCAAATGGTATATTCAGCGAAAAGAGTTCCGCAGCTTTTGCGTTCAATTCTGTTATCTCATTGTCGCAGTTCCAGACAAGACCAACCTGGCTTTTAGGCTCATAGTTGTCAAAACATACCGCATTATCTCTTACAAAATGGAAGAACGCTCCATAAATATCAGCAGAACCATAATAGCGATCTTCACCTCCAGACCATATATTCCATGGTGTCTGCATAACCTGACCGTTTGCATACATAGCGGCTATCAGGCATTTCATATAATTGGGTTTATTGTTATTTTTTGTAAATAAAGTAACATTAAAATTATTGACACCATATAAAGGTTTGCCATAAGATTCAGCCACTTTACTGCAAACCGCATCCTGTTCATCTAAAGTGCCGAGAACCTTTGCGCGGGGAAGTTCCAAATTATAAAAATCCAAAACCGGCATCAAAACACGATTGTACCATCTTAATCCTGCAAGATTACCGGATATCTTTGCCGGTCTTGCGGCTGAGGCACAGGTATTTCGTAAATTTGTAAAAAACTCAGCGATATTATCTTCGAGATAAAACTCAAATTCTTTTGTCAGCGATATAGTATCATACATGCTATCATAAGCAGAGTTGCTTGTTATGCCGTAATTGACCTGGAGCCAATTTTTATAGTTAAACGCTGAAATGTCTGAAATATTATAGAGGCTTAGCAACTGCTCATTAGTATATTTGTTATCAAGATATTGCCGAAAACCTTCGATTGTTGAAGAATCAAAACCGACTGGATAACCCAAATATGCGGCGTGCCTGTCACCAAGCGGCGTGTCGTATTGAACAGTGAAAGGTTTAAGAGGCAGGAGAAAATCATTTAATCGTCCAAGGGTATCATCTTCAAAGGCCTGTGATGAAACAGAAGGATATATGTGGCCGAAAGTATCCTGCTTTTCCACAAGATTTCCTTCTATATCTCTTGTTCGACTCGGCATCGAGGAATCATTCGTATAATATTTGCCATTTGTATAATCGGTATCGCCGTAATAAGCCGTTGCTTCAAAATTGTGCGTTTGTGAGGCTATTACTCCCAGCGTCTCGAAAGCCCCAATAACTCCTTCATGCGTATCATAATTCCATACAATTCTGTTAGCTGCATATCCGGCAGTTGGGATTGCGGATGAAGTTCTCATTATCGCGACATCGGATTTTTTAAAATTATTATCCGCCGATATATTGTTTATCGCCGTTTCGTGATCATTTTTGAAATTTTGAATTTCGCTCTGTGTCAGGCTGCCTGCTCCATCATCCTTGCAGGCAAAAACTTTGAAACTATCGAGGAAGCCGTCAAAAGGATAAATTGTTCCGCGATTGCCTATGGTTATTGTTCCCAAATCTCCCAGCACCTGTGCCATGGCTGTGGTGGTTGCGCTATCGAGATAAACAGCATCGCTGCCGTCATTTGTTCCATAATAAAATTTTATCCTGTTCGAAGAGGCTGTTCCATCGAAAGTTACAGCAAAAAATTTCCATTGTGAACAGGAATAATTTGCAGAAGCACTTGAAGTATAATTGTACGGCCCTATCATCAATGTCAATCGGTTCGCCTGATTGAAATATAACTCAAACCCCCGCACACTGCCGTCAATGTATGAAAAAATTCTGGCGTTGTTTGAAGGAGTCAAGGGCGACTTAATCCAACCCATCACAGTAAAACTTTTAGCCATATAAAGTTCATTCACAATTCCGCAAGTTTCACCGAATGAAAAATACGGTCCCCTGCCGCCGCTTCCCATCGCGGTCGCCATGGTCATATCAAGGCATTTACCGCCATCAACACCGAGATCAGGAAATCCCTGTAATGAACCATTATAATCACGGAGAAAGCCTATATCGATATTTCGGCCTTCACTAATCACATTGCCTTGGAATTTTGTATCTAAAACACACAATCGCTTTTTATCGAGACTATTGCTGTTTTTCCAAATAGCGATTTCTTCTGAAGTCAACGCACCTGAGCTTCCAAATTTACTTCCGAAGAATCTATTCGTATCCAAATAACCATCGAAAGCATCCGCTCCGGCAGTATTAACATTTCCAATATAAAAATATGCGCTATCCATAAAAATAGTACCGGCTGCGCAACTATGAGAGCTGTCAAGAAATATCTCTGTAGTGCCGTCATTGACACCGTAATAAAATTTTATATTGTCAGTCGATTTAGTGCCATCATAGCTGACAGCAAAAAATTTCCAGTCTGAGGCATCATAGTTCGCATTTGTACTCGAATAAAAATGTTCGGCTGAAATATCCGGACTGTCAACGGTAAGCCGCAGCCTGTCGGCCGGATAACATCTAAGATAAAACCCTGAATCAGCACTTGCATAAGCTGATAATCCCGCATAATTATTCGGTGCGGAAGCAGATTTCATCCAGCCCATTATTGTAAAGCTTCTTAAGTTAGTCATGTCTGATGACAGTTTGGAAGAGTTTGATAGTCTGACCATTCCGCCGGTGCCGCCCATGGAACTTGCCGATGTGTTATCGAGACATTTTGAATTGCCGATTCCGCCGGAGGAATATGCAGGCTGCATTCCGGAAACATTATAAATCTCTGCAACCCCGCCGCTCAAACCATAGTTGACAACATTATCTTCAAACAGGAATTCCGCAAGCGGTTCCGTCGCAGAAGACGTGCCGCAGAGACTAACTAAAGCGACAAATAAGATTATCGAATAAAGCTTTATCATACGTTTCATCTTGTTAAGTATCGGCCTTTTTCAAGAAAATATAATATTGTTTTATAATCTATTTCAGGCGGTTCCGAATGGTCTGTATGCAGAATATATCCGCCGCCGTTTTTAATTACATATTTAACTTTTTCGAATTCTAAATCAATTTGCTCATAGCTGTTATTTATTAATGCCCTGACATCAATGCCGCCAAAGAAAGAAATTTTGTCTCCAAACTTATCAAACAGCCTCGGCAAATCCATCCCTGCTTTTACTTCCATCGCCTGCAGGCAATCCATACCCGCCTCAATAAGACCTCCGACCAGAGGCTCTACATAGCCGCAGGAATGAACAATTACTTTGCAGCCTATGCTGTGTGAATAATCAAAAAGAAGTTTATGGCCGGGAAACATTATTTCTTTATACATTTGAGGCGACATAAAAGGCTTATGTTTAAAACCCATATCTTCAAAGAAAAACATTCCGTCAGGCTTTCCACAGCGTTCGAATAAAACTTCAAGATGATTGATGGTAAATCTTGCATAAGTTAAAACCATATCCTGAACCCATTGGGGGTCAAGAGCCATACCCATCAGTAAATTTTCATGTCCGCAAAGCCTGTGCATCTGTTCGAAAGGAGCCATTGTCGCAAAATAAAAAAAACGATCATTCCGCTTTGCTATCTCTTTTGCTTTTTGATATTCTTTAAAACATATTCTTTGCTCATTAACATTTATTAAATGAGGTTTTGTTAATTCATCCCAGCTCGCTCTGTTTTTGACATTAAAATCAACATGTTCCGGCGTACTGTCATGAAGTTTGTGAAGTCTTAATTTTGCGCCGTTTCCGTCAAGAACAAGTTTTGTCTCTTCGCTTTCCTCGATTATTACTTCTTTGAAATCGATATCCGCAACACTGTTAATGCACTGCCCGCCTCTTCTCAAATCCAAATTGAAATGTTCGTTGACATCATCGAATTCACCGATATGCCCCTGACTCTGCCATTTTTTTAATGCGGCAGGCCATGGAGTCAATGCCACTGCCACAGACTCTGTTCTTTTCCGGTCAAGCGCACAAATTACTCTTTCTTTACTTGTCATTTTTATATACTGATTTTACCAATAATAGTCTCTGACAGCAGTTGGTGCATGGTCAAATTTACCTTCAGATTCACTTAAAGGCTTATCATCGTAGCCCATATTAGTGGGCTGTATCCATTCGGCATGACCATCGAGATAAAGCCTATCGCCTCCGGCAGGAGCTCCCCCCTTGCCCCTGTGACATACAACCGAATGAGCCTGATGCCAGACATTTTCACCCGGCCTCAAGGTTGCAGTTGCCGGCCATTTCAAATTCAAATCCGCCAATAAATGTTTATTGCCGCGTTCAGTAGATTTTCTTGGAGATTCTTTAACATCCCCCGGTGTCGAAGCTGTCATATCATGGAGCTTCATCAGATTTGCATAGCCGATGAAATAACCATCCGGTACACTGCCATTGCTGGGCCAAAACCAAAAACCGCCTTTTGCATTTTGATTAATATATGTCCTTATTCCATAAGGAAGATTTGCTTTTTGCAGATTAAGAGAGGGACATACCCATGATGAAGCCTGTATGCCATAATGCTTCAGCATATAATCTCCGGTCCAAACCCTGAGCAAGAACGGCAACTTTGTTTGAAATTTGCTCGTATCACTATCTTCTGTATGCCATCTTGCGGGGTCTTTATACCTTGTTGGATTTTTGAACAAACTTGTAAAAGGTTGAATTAACTGATTGTCAAACTCGTTTGCGTAAACAAGAATACCCTTACCAACATCTTGTAATTGGGCTTTACATACTGTCCTTTTGGCAAGCTCTCTTGCTTTGTTCAGGGCCGGCAACAACACAGCCAGTAACATTGCGATAATCGATATCACAACCAGAAGTTCAACAAGGGTAAATCCGTTTTCAAGATTTTTTTTGCGGAAGATGATCATTCCAAAATCTCCAATCTAAATAAAAATATTATAAGGGTCAGACATCTATCTGACCCGTTTCTCAAATCAGAGTTATTTTTTCTTTATTAATGCTAAAGAGCCGATTGCAAGAAGAGCAACAGTAAACGGTTCGGGCACTGAAACTGAACCATTAAGGAAATTCTCAGGAGCAAGCACCACATCGCTGAACCTTATTTCATCTATTGCACCGGTATAATACTCGTATGTCGTCTCAGCAGTTTTGCGAGCGCCTATCATAAGAGAACCGCCGCGGTGCAATGTCCAATTGGCAGATCCTGCAACTTCATTTTTCAAAATGCCATCTACATACAGCATCGCCTTATAGGCTGTTGCATCCCAGACAGCAGCAAAGTGATGAATGTCATTTGTTATAGCGCCTGAAGTTACTGAAATGCCATTACCTGCTCCGGCAGCTCCATCAAGGTAAAAAGTTAATCCGGATGTATTACCCGCAACCGACCAGCCTTTATAATTACCGCCATATACGGAACTGTCAGCCTGGCGTACACCAACTATATATCTTGAACTTGCCTGACTTGGCTTAAACCATCCCTCTACTGTGAAGGATTTGTCCAGAGCTAAATCAAATGTTGAATCATGCAAAGCTCCATCGCCGCTATTTGGAAGATAATAAGCTGTGCTCGAGAAAAATGTAGCCTTGGGATTAGTCAGAGAATCATTTGCACCATCCCATAGCGAAAGATCCGGCGCGGTAATTGTGCCCCTCGATGTGCTGTCAATTCCATTGCCCACTTCCGTCAAATTGTAGCTGCCGACAGAATCCAGACCGTTCCATGCGGTACCGTCAAGTTCCCAATAAGCAATTGTGGCTGCATCAACACTCATTACTGCACTCAAAATAATTATCAAAAAATATACTTTCTTCATTTCCACTTCCTCCAAAAAAATTATTAATTACAATTTGTTACATTTGCATCACATTCAAGCCAGTTTTCAGCAATAAACGCGAAATCTAAAAAATCAACAGAGCAATCTTTATTCAAGTCGCCCTTTAAATAGCCCCAGGCACCGCAAGGCGGATATTTGTTCAAAAAATTATCCGGTGTAAGAACTGCCTTGCTGTAACGAATTTCATCAATCCTGCCGCTGGCCATCCAGTCATTATAGCCGGTCCCTGCATCCCTGCCGCCAATTGATATTTGTCCGCCCCTGTTGAAAGTCCAGTTTGCATCGCCTGCACCACTGGAGATAAGTTCGCCATTAACATACAATCGCATTTGATACGCTGCGGCATCCCAGACAGCAGCAAAGTGAACAAGCTGCTCTGGTGTTATGCCGGCTGATATTTGTTTGGAATATCCAGTGCCTGCAACGCCATCAATAAGAAATACGAGTTCTGTTCCATTTGTTTGAACCTGAACAGACCAGCCTTTCCACAAACCGTTCACTCCATGAGCGATATTACCTGTTCTATTACCAACTATCCAGGCAGTAGACGAGTAGATACTAAACCATCCTTCTACAGTAAAAGATTTAGCCGGGTCAAAATCAAAAGTGCTGTCATGTGTTTCAGCAGGATTCAAATAATAATATGCCAGTGTGCCATCAAACCATGTGCTGCGAAGATTTTGAGTCGAACTATTAAATCCGTGCCAACCGGCATAGTCATCCGGATTCGGAATTGGATCTATACGTAAACCGCTGTCAATAGCTGTTCCTGTTTTTGAAAGATTGTAGCTGCCGATTGCATCATTGCCCTGCCACTGCTGGCCATCCAGCTCCCAATAAGCGGCGGTATAGTTTAAGAAATCCTTTGGAGCAAGAGCCTCATCGCTGAACCTTATTTCATCTATCGCGCCGGAATAATAGTCGTATACCGTCTCAGCAGTCTTGCGAGCGCCTATCATAAGCGAACCGCCGCGATGCAGTGTCCATTGAGTAGATCCGGCAACTTCACTTTTCAAAATACCATCAACGTATAAACGAGCCTTATAGGCTTGGGCATCCCAGACAGCGGCGAAATGATGAATGTCGTTCGATATAGCGCCTGAAGTTAAGCTGATACCTGTTCCTGAAGTTGAAGCACCATCAAGGTAAAAAGTTAATCCGGATGTATTACCGGCCAGTGACCAGCCTTTGTAAGCATTACCGAACATTGAACTGTCAGCGTGGCGCACACCCACTATATATTTAGTGCTTGAACTGCTGGGTTTGAACCATCCTTCCACTGTAAATGACTTGTTCACATCTAAATCAAATGTAGCATCGTGCTCAGCTCCGCCGCTATTAGGCAGATAATAAGCAGTGCCGGTGAAAAATGTAGCGCGAGGATTTGTCGCAGAATCGTTTGCACCATTCCATGGCGAAAGATCAGGAGAAGTAATCGTACCCTTGGATGTACTATCGACTCCATCGCCTACTTCCGTCAGGTTGTAACCGCCGACAGAATCCAGACCATTCCATTCCGCTCCGTCCAGTTCCCAGTAAGCGACTGTTGCCGCGTCTGCCGAGAAAATAAAAAACGAACAAACCAGAATACAAACATAACTAACGTTAAAATTCTTTGACATATTAAATCTCCGCCGGATTCAATTTCGATATTCTTATAAAATTTATTGTTGGACGCAGCCTGGCTTGCCAGGGTCTGTACAATTCAACCAGTCTTCAACCATGATTTGGATGTCTTCGTAGTCAACCTTGCAGTCTGTATTCAAATCTCCAACAACATTTACGCCTTCACCGCATAAAACATAAGGCATTGTGCCATTAAGGAAATATTGCGGCGATAAAGCTTCGTCAACGAAACGTGCCTCATCAATCTGTCCGCGCATTCCGTAATCCCAGAAAAAGCCGTATTCCGGAAAATCTTCAAAAAACCAGACACTGCGAAGACCAATAAGCAATGGCCCGCCGCTTACACCCGACCAGTTTGAATCACCAGAGCCGCTCGCAGCCAAAACACCGTTCAGATAAAGTTTGGCCGTTCCATTGGGACCTTCGTCGTGATCCCATACGGCCGCGACATGATACCATTCATTGGGTATAATTGCTGTCGTAAGATCAAGCTGATGAACGGTCTCATCCTGACCGCCGTCAATATACAGCATAAGCGTATTGCCTCCCGATATTACCCAAAGCTGCCAGCCTCTATAAGGCACTGGATAGCTCATTGCACTTCTATTGCCCATAATAAAACCGGCATTGGTTGGCCTGATAAAGCACTCGGCTGTAAAAGATTTATTTCTATCGAACATGAACTCCGAATCGATTGTACCGGTATGTGTTGTGCCGTTGCCTTCATCCCAATAAATATATTCGAAGTCTCCGTTACCGGCTTCTATATCACGCCACCACCCATCCGGTGTGCCTGAGAAACCTTGTGCCACTGAATTTGTAGTCGAATTGCCATCACCAGCGTTAGAACGCCAAGGAGCTTTGCTCGGATTAGGAACCGGATTGGCGAGACTGCCTGCTGCCGCATCTTTGGCATCATTAATCTGGGTTAAATCGAAGTAAAGTTCATCATCTGCAATTGAATCGCGGCCGTCCTCACCATTATCCAATTGCCAGTAAGCCACTGTCTTAGCATAAGAACCCCCTGCCATGAATGCCATCAAACAAAACAAAGTAACTAAGTATGTTTTTGTCATAAATACCTCTCTAATGTTTTTGCTATACAGTTTTCATTGCCTGTATTATAGAAAATATAACAATAAGAGTCAATACTTTTTTTATACTTTTTGGTAAATTTTACAAATATCAATAGTATATCGATATATATATTCGATTCTTCGGCTTATTCTTACTGATTATTTCTAGTTTTTTCTATAACTAAATAGCATTTAAGATATTGTTTATAAAGTGTTTAACGTTTTTTTAATAAAAAAAATTATACAAAGCCGCTAACAAGCACACATTTTTTCGATAATTGATTTTAAAAATATTTATCAATTTATCTATTGATTTTTATATAGCTTTCATATTATACTTATTTAAACTTAAGATTAACTATTATTGTAGGAGCAATAAAGATGTCAAAAAATGCTTTTTATGTTTTGGTATTATCATTCCTATTTGCGGTGAACAATCTAAACGCCGGAGCAAACAATTGCCAATGGTATGATGATTCCTATATACATTCACATATATCCTTAAATTTACCTGCTTCTGATATCGACTTTGTAATAAAACAAATCCAGGATGCCAAAGTTGACGCTGTTCAGTTCCATACCCATGACAATGAATTGTGGCAATTAATAGATAAAAGAAACTTAGCCGAGAAAATTGGCTTTAAAAAGGTAGCGACAATCAACCATGCGGGTGTATGGTACGAAGGAGAAGCAAATTTTTTGCGTAAGAGTTACAATGGCCGCGCCGGATATCAATATAGAATAAATCCGGATGGGTCATTTGCCGGCAGATGGACGAGAAAGCATATATGTTTTAATTCTCCGGCGGTCTATTCTGAAATAATCCCAACTTTTTATTATGACTTAGTTAAGCAATTGCAGCCTGACCAGGTTTGGATCGATGAGGCTATAATCACGGTTAATTTATGTTATTGTAAGTATTGCACAGACCTATTTAAACAACAATACAAAATGGAACCGCCAACAAAATTGACTGATAAAAACCATAATAAGTGGGTGAAGTGGGTCGATTTCCATCGAGACACATTCAGAAAATGGATGGAAACCGTATATGAGTCCATACAAAAAGCCAAACCTGATACTTTAGTAACATTCAATCATTCATATTATATTGAACAGCCGGAAGAACCGCCTTATTTCGTTAAAAATCTTTCCGGCGATATTCACAAGGATACGCTTGAATTGGGACTTTATGCACGATACGGTGGATCCAGCGATTTGCCTTTTGATCTGATGCCAGGCCTTGGCGACGATACTTGGGCAGGAGTGAAGCCTAAAACGGCAGAGCAGATTTATAATGATATATCTATCATAATTGCCCACGGCGGCAGATGGAATATCGGCGAATATCCGACCAACTTTACGGCACTCAGGTCTGAACCGAAATTTCAGGGGCCGGGTTACAGACGGGCTGATTTGTATTTGGATTTAGCAGTCAAAGGTTCGAAGTTTGCTTACGACCGAAAAGAGTTTTGTGTTAATACGAAATCCGTTCCTTATGCGGCAATGCTGCATAGCGCAAAAACGCATTATTCGCATGTGATTGTTAATGCCAATAAGATTACCGAAGACAATGAACTTCGTAAGACAACCGATGGCGATTTTCAGAAAAACGAAAAAGGCAAAGTAAACAGCAGAATTTATTGGCCCGACCACAAGTTTATTTATGATGATTTACTTGGCGCATACCAGTCACTGCTGGAAAACCATATTCAATTTGACATCATTGCCGAATACCAATTGCAAAAGAAACTTGAAGATTATAAATTGCTGGTTTTAGCCGAGCAGACTTACCTCGAAGAAGCCACTATTGCAAAAATAAAATCTTTTGTTGCCGATGGCGGACATATTATCGCAAGCGGTTCAACTATAGCGGCAGGCATGGAAGATGTTCTGGGTTTGAACGCAAATTGGACTAAAGCTGCCCCTGAGCAAATTGATTTAAGTAAACAAAAGCTCATCCTCGATAATGTGTGGCAGGTAAATACTGCAAATGCGGAAGTTGTGAAGAAATATCAGGATTCCAATTTGCCTTTTGTTACCAAAAACGTTTATGGTAAAGGTACTGCGATATATATTTCGGGCGATATATTCAAGCAATATTTCAAAAGCAGCGGATACTCACATGAGATAAAGGGTGAAGATGATAACCTTCGCTATTTTATAGGAGAGCTGCTTGATAGTTGTTTGGCTAAAGGCGATATAAAATTCAAAGCCGATCCCTGGATTGAAATTGCATTGCGTGAAAATAACGGCAATGTTTATTTGCATATTATTAACAGAGATATAAACTGGAGACAAAGAAAGGAATCTTCACTTGGCAAAATAGAAGCTGAAATTAGATTAAACTTTACACCAAAACAAATACGTCTGCAGCCGGGAAATGAAAACATCGATTATTCTATTGATGATAAAACAATAAAATTATCTTTGGAACAGGAAAAAATTGATTTTCATAAAATTGTGCAAATCAGCAAATAATCGGAGTATACGTTGTGCATCAAGATGTAATTAGCTGGTCTAAAGGAATAGTACCCGATAAAATCATATCGAAGGAAACCCTAAATCATGCCGGTCTCATTGAGATGGTAAGCGGTCTGAATGTTTACCAAGAAACTCAGAAAGCATACTTGTCAGCTTATGAAGCACTTGGAATAGACATAATCAACAGGGTTCCTTCAGAAAATGCGCCTGCGCCGACTGCATCTGAAAAAAAATCGATTCATACTCAAAATAGTAATTATACTATGACCTCATTAGGGGTCTATGATACAGCTTTCAGGCATTCTTTCGAATGTAAGAATATAGATGATGTATGGAATTTTGACATTGAAAATTTTTCTTATGAAGATTTGCTCGTCCCCGTTCCTCACAGTTGCAGACAGCAAGACATAAAGTTGAGGGAAGAAATATTAGGTAATATCGGATTGTATTATCCTATGCTTTATACTACCTTGTTTATGTGGCCTGTTGAAATTCTGGGTTGGGAAATATTTATGCTGGCTGCGACGCTGGAATCTGAAAAATTTTTCGAAAAATTTCTGCTGCCATGTGCAAAAAAATCAAAAAAAATTGTCAAAGAAATTGCAGAATCTTCGGATTCACCTTTTGTTTTTCTGCACGATGATTTGGCAAGTGCCCAGGGACCTGTTTTCCCGCCGCGATGGTATGATGAATTTATTTTTCCGCTTTACCCGGACATTTTTGAACCTGCCAAAAAAATGGGAAAAAAAATAATATTTGTTGCTGATGGAAATATGTCAACATTCCTGCCGAGATTAATAAATGTCGGTGTGGATGGCATTATGTTCGAGAATCCCGCCACTCCGCTTGAAGCTGTTATCGAACATTTTGGTCAAACTGGAAATTACTTCATAGGCGGCATAGAAACAGCAAAATTAACATTCGGCTCACCTGATGAAATTCAAAAGATGGTGCTTGATATTGGCAAAAAATGCTCGAAGTACAAAGGATTTGCAATAGCTTCATGCGGAGGATTGCATGGAAATATACCGTTGTCGAATCTTGAGGCTTATTTCGATGCCCGTGCAATAATCGGTGCTTCACCTGCGGATTGGCGCACAAAATTTGTAAAATTATGACATTTATTTAGAGGTATGTTATGCAAAACGAAAAGAACAAAAAAAAATGCAGCAATTTTACTAATAGACGTGACTTTGTAAAAATGATGGCATCGTTCGGAGCATCAGCTGCAATAGCTCAAATTTACGGCTGCAAACAGCTTACAAAAAGCCGGATACAAATTTCAAAAAAAGATGATTGCGGCAAATACAATGTTCTTTTTATATCAGTGGACGATCTTCATGATTGGGTAAGTCCGCTAAATAATCAACACAGGCCAATTACCCCAAATTTTGAAAGATTGGCAAAGCGTGGAATGACATTTACAGAATCTTACTGCCCATCGCCTCTTTGCGGACCTTCACGTGCAGCGGTTTTGACAGGTATGCGAGCTTCCACGACAGGCCTTTATCAAAACACGGATGAGTTTTCAGAATTATTATCTGACGCCGAAAACCTTCCATTGTGTTTCAGACGCAATGGATATAAAGCAATGGGTGCAGGAAAAATCTTTCATGGTTATTTCCCTCAATATTGGGATGAGTCTTTAGAAAATGGCGCTCGCCTATACCAGGCTGGACAGCCCAAGAAAAACGGAACTGATCTTCCCGGTATTTTCGATTGGGGCCAACTCGATTGTGATGACAGCGATATGGATGATTACAAAATGGCTTCATGGACTATCGATCGCCTGAAAAGAGATTATGGCAGTACACCGTTTTTCCTCGCATGCGGATTATATTTGCCTCATGTACCGTGGTATGCTCCTAAAAAATATTTTGATATGTATCCTTTAGATAAGATTGTTATGCCTATAATAAAAGATAATGACATTGATGATATTCCGGCAATAGGCAAAAAAATTGCCCAAAAAGAATACTATGATGCGGTAGAAGCCACTGGAAAATCTCGCGAGGCTGTACAGGCTTTGATGGCTTCAATTACATTTGCAGATGCGCAAATCGGGCGCATTCTCGATGCACTCGAGTCAAGTCCTTATAACGATAATACAATCGTCGTTGTCTGGGGTGACAATGGTGTTCATCAGGGCCAAAAACAACATTGGCATAAAAATACACTTTGGAGAGAATCAACTCGTACTCCCCTGTTCATATCTGTTCCAAATAAAACGAAACCGGGAGCCAAATGCGATCAAATTGTGAGTCCTTTCGATCTCTATCCAACATTGGCAGAATTATGTGGAATCAAGGAACCAGAAGTTGTTGAAGGTCATAGTATAGTTCCCCTGCTGACAAATCCTGATTTGAAATGGTCTTACCCCGCTATTATGAACAGGAAAAAAGGAGAGTTCGCGATTCGTTTTGATAATTGGAGATATATTCGCTATGCCAATGGTTCCGAAGAATTGTATGACGTTGCAGCAGACCCGCATGAATGGAATAATCTGGCAAATGTTCAGAAATATAGTTCAGTTAAAACTGAATTAGCAAAATTTATTCCTGCAACAGTGAAATAAATAAACTATAATAATCAGGAAACTTTAATATATGAGTAAGATTATAACTCACAAAGATAATGAACTAAAACCAACGATTGTCGAACATGCCGGGACAGATACAATACCCAAAATATATCTCGGTTCAGCAGCCGTAACAGAAGCCGGAACTTGGCTTGTAAGTTTTTCGAGAGCCGATGAAGACCGACATGGAAAAATTATTCCAGAACGTGTCTTTGTAACCAGAAGCACCGATCAGGGACAGACATGGCAGCCGAGACATTTAGTTTATGATGGCAAAGATAAAGGAGCGCGTCAGGCAGAGATGGGGCAATTAATACCTGTCCCGGGAAAATCGCGAATATACATGGTGAGCATTCGTCACACCGGATTTCGATTTGGCAGGCTTGTTTATACTTATAGCAATGATGACGGCTGTACCTGGCTGGGACCAAATGGCCCAAATAGTGCATACGATATTAACGTTCCGCCATATACATACGCTCCCAAAGGGGATGGCAATCATTTGATGTCCAAAGGCATCTTTATGAGCAACGGTGAGTACATGTTGCCTTTTTCAATAGCAACCGACCCTGAACAACTGGACGAAATCGAATCAGAAGCTGTCTTTATGATATGCGATAATCTATTAACCGAAGACAATCCGGCAAAGCTAAACTTCAAATTTTATCCCGCAGGCAAATCCGGAGTTAGAGTTCCGAAAGCAAATAATGCAAACGCTTCTCTGGCTCAGGAACCGCACGTCGTCGAAATGTCAAACGGAACTCTGATGTGTACACTTCGCACCGGCCGGGGCTGCATTTACTATTGCACTTCAAATGATTTCGGAAGAAATTGGACGGAAGCAAAACCTCTTGGATTTGCCGAAGGCGGAAACCAAATTCCTCATCCAAACGCTCCATGCCCGTTCTATAGATTACGCAATGGAAAATACGTTTTATTTCATCATAACAATAATGGGTCTATTCACGGTGCGGATAATGTTTTTGATTTCAGGAAAAATCGCAGACCTCTGTTTATCTGTATTGGCCGAGAGCTGCCGCATTGCAAAACAGGCACTCAGCCAATTATGTTTACCTCCCCGCGATTTGTCAGAGATTCGGATGGTACACCAGAGAGCATATTGCGAACAACTGAAATCAGCTGCTATGCGGGAATTATTGAAGATGAACGAGGCGTCTTTTTTATTCACAGTAATAAATGGGCACGGCTTGAGGCATTTAAAATTCCATATAATTTGTTAGACGATAGTTGTTTGTATTAATGCAAAATATCTGAAATAAATTTACAGGAGAGATGCAATGGCAATTAAACGATATGGCTGGGTAATCGGTCTTTTCCCGGAAAAAGTAGCTGAATATAAAAAGCTGCATATGTCAGTCTGGCCTGATGTGTTAAAAAGAATTAAGGATTGCAATATTCAAAATTATTCGATTTATTTGCGTCAGCTTCAACCCGGACAGTTCTTTTTATTCAGTTACTTAGAATATACCGGAAGCAGCTTTGAAATGGATATGGCCAAAATGGCGGAAGACCCTGCAACCCAAAAATGGTGGGCGTTATGTAAACCGTGTCAGGAACCGATTTCAACAGCGAAACCAAATGAATGGTGGGCCGATATGGAAGAAGTCTTTCATATCGATTAGGTTTTTTAGGAAAAAAATTATGAATTCGAGAGAACGAGTTTTGACAGTTTTTGAGCATGAAAAACCTGACCGTGTACCGATGTGGTGCGGAGCATCAGACGAGTTTTGGCGAAAAGCAAAACAAAGTCTGTGTCTTGACGATGAATCTTTAAGAATCAGGTTTTATGATGATTTCAGGCGAGTAACAGCACCTTACCGTGGAAAACAAAAACCTCTGATGCCAAATGCAGTTTATCAAACGCCATTCGGAATTGACAGGCATGGTTTAGGATACGGTCAGCCAATCAATCACCCGCTGGCCGACGCTTCACTTCAGGAAATCCATGATTATACCTGGCCCGATTCGCGAGATGTCGATATATCGAATATAAAAGTTGATGCTCAAAAGTACAATAAACAATATGCCATCTTAGGCGGCGACTGGTCACCTTTTTGGCACGACGCTATAGATCTTCTCGGAATGGAAAATTTTTTGATTAAAATGCACACCGAACCTCAGATTGTTGATGCTGTTTTGGAGCATATAGTTGATTACTATTTTGAGTCCAGCAAACGAATTTTTGATTCTGCTGCTGAGTACATCGATATATTTTTTATTGGCAATGATTTGGGCAGTCAAACCGGGCCTCTTGTCGGAGAAACACTTTTTAGACGATTTGTCCTCCCGCACATCCAACGCCTGGTTGATTTAGGCCACGCATATAAGTTAAAAGTAATGATGCATTGTTGCGGCGGAATTGCTCAGTTGATTCCTGCGTTGATAGAGGTCGGGCTGGATGGATTGCACGCTGTTCAAACATCATGCAGCGGAATGGATTTAAAAACTCTCAAGACAGAATTCGGCAGCAAGATTGTCTTCAATGGAGCAATTGATTCACACCATATTCTTATAGATGGCACACCGGACTACGTAAGACAAAAAACATGCGAAATTCTGGACATTATGAAACCCGGCAGCGGTTACATTGCAGGAGCCAGCCACGATACAATTTTAGAGGAAACGCCGGTCGAGAATGTCTTAACTATGTTCGATACCATTTATGAATATGGAATTTATTAATAACAATTTAAACAGATATACAATTTAGAATTATATATATAACCCTTTTCAAATAAAATAGTTACAACTTGAATATTTAATGTGTTTTAGCTACAACTATATTGATATTTTTATCTTTAAATCAAATTTTATATTGATATTTAACCTTTATTTGCTTATAATAATGTTTGGAAAAAACATAACTTTTGAAATGAAGTTGGAGCAAATACCATGAAAGCAAATGAATCATCTTTGATAAATGGAACTTACAAAAAGATATCCGAAGATCTTAAAAACAACAATTATTCCATCGGCACAAAACTTCAGCCGATTAGGTCTTTGGCAAAAAAATTTAATGTTTCTTATTTAACAGCACAGAAAGCAATAAAGGCATTGCAGTTACAGGGAACTCTTGAAGCAAGGCCGGGAGACGGGTTGTATGTAGTTGGAAAACCGGTATCGCTTACAGATAATGTGTTGGAATTTATCAGCAAAAATGATTCTTCCAAAAATACTGTGGAACGTAAACGCAGGGATACGTACTGCATAGGCGTAGTAATGCCATTCTGGCTTTCAACTTACGGAAGTACGGCGATATACGAAATAGTAAATGGGTTGGTATCAGAAGGCGACAAGTTAAATTGGCCAATTGAGCTTATTCACAACTCCGGCAATGAATCAGAGCTGCCGGAATTTCTCGAAAAAATAAAACGTCGTAATTTTAGCGGGATAGTATGGCTTCAGCCGTTCCTTTCGCACAAAATGAATCTTATGAGGCTTGCCGATTTCGGATACGATGTTGTTATTACTGGACGCAATTTCAAAGACCTCCCTATTAAATCTATTCTATTCGACCATCAGGATATGGCCAAAAAAATTGCAGACCATTTCGCTGAAATTAACGCAAAAAAAATTGTAATGTTCACTGGCCCGATTGAAGGATTTATTACTGATCCCTATTCTGTTGAAATTGTAAACGCTCTAAAATCAGAATTTGAAAAAAGAGGCGGCACCCTTCCAAATGAGCATATTTGTCAGGCCTTTTTATCTAACAAACACGATTTGATAATTGAGGATTTTATAAAAAATAATTCCGATATGGAAGGCATGATATGCCTTCACGAATATTTAAAGCCGGACATCGAAAAAGCAGAACGAAAGGGATATTTAAAAACTAACCGCAAAATCTCAATGATAGACATATCCTACACCTTCTTTAGAGAGGTTCACAATATGGAAAAAGTTGAGATAATTGGAATGCGATGTCCGCTGGAGAACATGGGCAGGCTGGCGATTAAACACTTCGAAGAAAAATGGGTTGAAAATAAAGTTTCAGAGCCGATAGATTTAAGTATTGAATTATTAAAATAATTATTTCCCTTGGTTTATATTTCAATCTTTTTTTTATTTAAAGAGATTGTTCGTTTTTGTATTAAGGAAACAGTATCTATGAGTTTGTCATCTGTAAGAACTGACCAGGAATTAGAATGGTATATCAGCATGGGGCTTAATGTTAATGAAGTTTTCAAACCTTTGGAAGATTGGAGACTGATAACAAACGGCAATCCCATTTCATCAAATCAATGTTATGCCGATCAGCCGTTTATTGTTCAAACAGACGATGATTCGTGGTTGTGCACTGTTACAACCGGAAAGTCGCGTGAAGGCCAAAGCGGCCAGCATGTGATAAGCTTGAGAAGCAAAGACCACGGAATAACATGGACCGATGCAGTCGAAATTGAACCCTCTGACGGCCCCGCAGCATCGTATTCTGTTACACTGAAAACTCCGACAGGAAGAATATACTGCTTTTATAATCATAACACAGACAATCACGAGAAAATTATTGCAGATAAAGCCGCTTATCCCGACGGTTTTTGCAGGCGTGTTGATAGTCTCGGTTATTTCGTTTTCAAATATAGCGACGATCATGGTAAATCTTGGTCGAAAAAACGCTACGTCATAAATGTTCGCGAAATGGAAATTGATCGGCAAAACGCATACGCCGGAAAAATTAGATTTTTCTGGAATGTCGGCAAACCGTTTAAATACGATGGCGCCGCTTATGTATCATTGCACAAAGTAGGAGGTTTTGGGCACGGATTTTTCACAAAAAGTGAAGGTGTACTTCTCAAGAGCGATAATCTTTTGACTGAACTTGATCCTGAAAAAATTCATTGGGAAACTCTGCCGGAAGGCGAAACAGGTCTGCGAACTCCGCCGGGCGGCGGGCCTATATCGGAAGAACAAAGTTATTCGGTAATGAGCGATGGTTCTTTCTTCTGCGTTTACCGAACTGTGGACGGACATCCTGTCTGCACCTATAGCAGGGACAAAGGCAGAAACTGGTCGGTTCCCGAATATATGGCTTATACTCCGGATGGAAAGAAAATTAAACATCCCAGGGCTGCGAATTTTGCATGGAAATGTTCAAATGGAAAATATCTCTATTGGTTTCATAATCATGGCGGAAAAGATTACAATGACCGCAATCCCGTCTGGCTTTGCTGTGGAAGCGAAATACAAACTGCACAAGGCCTTAAAATCGAATGGTCTCAGCCGGAGATAGTCCTTTATTCAGATGACATTTTTAACAGGATGAGTTATCCCGACATGGTTGAATGCCGGGGAGCTTTTTATCTTACAGAAACACAAAAACAAACGGCAAGAATCCATAAAATCAACCCCAGGTTCATTAACAATCTTTTCAGTTTTAAAGAAAAATGTTCCATTACCGAAGCAGGGATAATTCTTGACATAACAAGCACAGGCAAAATGCCGGTACGAATTCCCGCCCCTCAACTTCCGGCTCTGACAGTTAGAAATCCGCATTCACCTGATGGCTCCCTTTTAGATATGCGAAATGGCTTTACAATCGATATTTGGGTAAAATTTGATTCAATAGCCAAAGGACAGGTGATTTTAGAAAATATTAATGAAAATGGAAAAGGTTTTTGCGTTACAACGGATAATAATGGAACCGTTCAACTCATTTTAAATGATGGCAGAAGTGAATCTTGCTGGAAATCCGACCCCAAGACAATCAAAGCAGGACATCTGCACCATATCGTAATAATCGTTGATGGCGGGCCTAAAATTATTTGCTTTGTCATAGATGGTATTCTTTGCGATGGCGACCGCTATCGCCAATTCGGCTGGGGAAGATATAACCCCAATATTACAGATTTAAATACAGGCGGTTATTTATATGTAGGCAAAAGCATCGAAGGCTATGTCAAATCTCTTAGACTTTATAACAGGGCGCTTATGATAAATGAAGCTGTCGGCAATTTTAGAGCTGAATTTATAAATTCAAAACCAATATAATCCATACCATTTACAATAAGACTTTTATCTCAGGAAGAACAGATGTCTAAATTAAAAGATTCGATGAATTCTACTATTTCTGAACAAATGCCGGTTCCCAACCGCGGTTCAGTAACAAGTTTTTTTTCAAGTCCATGGATTTACATCCCCGCAATCTATCTTCTCAGCGGTACAATTGAAGGCGGCCCTTTACAATATGGAACTGCCATAATGTATAAGGATATGGGATATGCAAATTCATTTATCGGATACCTTTCTTTGCTTAATATTCCCATACTATTGTCATTTTTATGGGCGCCCTACGTTGACAGTTGGGCGAGTAAAAGAAAGCTTTCCATTTTGTTTTTATTTTTAACCGGATTCATTACGGCTTTGATTGCGGTAACAATTCATTTTAGTATTTTCTTTACCTTAACTTCTTTGACTGCATTTTTATTGCTGGCAGTTGTTTATTCCTTTTTTAAGATTGCAGCCGATGGATATTACATACGCATTCTCGATCCAAAACAACAGGCCGCTTTTATCGGCATAAAAACATCTGCCATTCGTGTAGGTATTATCTGTGCCATTGCAATATTGATTAGAATGGCCGGTCAGATAAACGTTTCTGCAGAGTCAAAAACTGCCGGTTGGGTATGGATGTATATCATTCTTTCGATTCTTCTTTTTGTCGGAGCAGTTTATAATTTCTTCTTTCTTCCCAAAACAGTAAATGACAAGGCAGTGAAAAATCCCCAAGGTTTCGCACTTTTTGCGGTATTAAAGGAATATCTCAAACAAAACAAAGCCGTTCTTTTAATTATATATATTCTTTTGTGCCGTTTAGGTGAAGGTGTTCTGGTCAAAATGGCAGACCCCTTCTTTATGGACCCGTTTGAAAAGGGAGGTCTTAATATGGACATCCCTTCGCTTACATTAGTCAAATCATTTGCCGGGTTTCCATGCACCATTATAGGCGGTATCGCGGGAGGCTGGATAATAAAAAAATTCGGCTTAAAAAAAACATTCTTAACTCTCGCATGCTGTATGAGTGTTCCGAACTTGGGATATTGGTATCTTGCAAAAACATTGCCGACTGCTGAAATCATTATTTTGGGCCAATCTTTAAACAGGGATATGTTTAGCGTCGTCTGTATCGAAAGTTTAGGTTACGGCATTGGCTTCAGTGCATTTTTCTACTATTTGCACGCTATGGCAACGGGCTTGAACAAAACGTCTTTATTTGCAATATCGAGTGCCTTGATGGGATTCGGATTTTATATACCATGTGCAGTAAGCGGATTGCTTCAGGAAGCAATTGGATATCCGATGCTGTTTCTTTGTTCATTCCTGTTAGCTGTGCCGGGAATTGCCATGGTCAAATTTTTGCCGATGACAGTAAATAATACTGAATTATAAACCAGAAAAAGGATTTTTAGCGATGCGAAAAATATATATTTTTTCGATAGTTTTACTTACAAATTTTCTCCATTCATCAGTATTGTCTCAGGTAAAACTTCCCAAAATTATTTCTGACAATATGGTTCTTCAGCAAAACTCTCAGGCAACCCTCTGGGGCTGGGCACAAGGCAAAGTTATTGTAAAACCCCAATGGACTACTGAACAATTTTCCACTTTGGCCGATAAAGACGGAAACTGGTCGATAAAGTTTAACACCTGTTCTGCCGGCGGCCCTTACGATATTCAAATATCAGATTCCAATAGTAAAGTAATTCTTAAAGATGTGATGCTTGGAGAAGTTTGGCTCTGTTCCGGTCAATCCAATATGCAGTTCCCTGTTTTAAGGGATGAGAACGCGAAAACCGAAATTGCGTTGGCAAAATATCCGAACATCAGATTGTTCACTGTGGAACCAGATTATTCTACCGAACCAAAAACTGACTGCAACGGCATCTGGCAAAAATGTGATTCTAACTCCGTTAAAGAATTCAGTGCTGTTGGATATTTTTTTGGAAAAGAACTTTACGCAAATCTTAATGTGCCAATAGGATTGATTGACAGCAGTTGGGGCGGTACTCCTGCCGAATCATGGGTGAAAAGTTCACTGCTTGAAAAAGATGAAGATTTCAGGCCTATTCTCGACAGGGATATTGTAATACTCAATAATCAGGAAACTTACAAAAAACAATATGAAGATATGTTGAAGGAATGGCAGGCCAAAGTAGAAGAAGCAAAAAAACTTGAAAAAAAGGCACCTGCTAAACCATTTCCACCCGCCGGTATGAGGCCGCAAAACAGGGCCGGTCGTTTGTATAATGCCATGATACATCCTTTAATTCCTTTAACAATAAAAGGTGTTATCTGGTATCAGGGCGAATCCAACGTTGACAGAGCCTATCAATACAGAAAATTATTTGCAGCATTGATAGAAAACTGGCGAAATGATTGGGGACTGGGAAACTTCCCGTTTTATTTCGTCCAGCTTACTAATTTTTATGAACAAACCCCAGATAATCATCCGCCGTATTGGCCGACAAAAAATTTGCCGACTGAAAGCGATTGGGCAGAACTAAGAGAAGCCCAATTTGATACATTAAAAATTCCCAATACAGGCATGATTGTTTCAATTGATTTAGGCGAACCTTATGACATCCATCCTAAAAACAAACATGATATCGGTAAAAGGCTCGCTCTATGGGCGATGGCACAAACATACGGTTTCACAAACGTTGTATATTCAGGCCCATTGTATAAAAATATGAAAATTGAGGATGATAAAATCAGGATATACTATAACAACACAGGCAGCGGTCTTTCAGCCCACGGCGAATCTCTTCTTGGCTTTGCCATTGCCGGAAACGATAAAAAATTTGTGTGGGCAAACTCCAAGATAGAAAATGATACGGTTGTAGTCTGGTCAGATAATGTTAAAAAACCTGTTGCAGTTCGATATGCATGGTCTAATTGGGCGTACTGCAATCTCTTCAATAAAGAAGGATTGCCGGCGTCACCATTTAGAACTGATAATTGGGAACAAATAACACAAAACAAGAGATAAATAAAAAGTATGTCAGGATATAAACAACTACAAACTGTTTCCTTTTTCATAATGATTGCAACTTTACCTGCAATTGGTCTTGCCGATAGTCAATCAATGCGCAAGCTTTCGATTGAAGAAATAAAAAAATTTACTTGCGGTGCTTTTCAGGTAATTAAAAAAGATAAGAATATCGAATTTCAACGCTTCTGTCCCAAACTGCAAGATTATTTCAAAACAAACCCGACTTTCGACATAAGAGCAAAGTGCACAACCGGCATAGTTATCAGATTTGCCTCCGATACGTCATTTTTAAAAATCAAGGCAAAGATAGTGCCCAAATCACCGGCAACCGGGCAGATTGATATTCTATCTAACAACAAACCCATCACCTCACTGCATACAAATTTGAAAAATGGTTTGCTTGACGCGGTAGTTCCTATAACATCCGAAAATAACGAGATGAACATAATTGAAATTTATCTGCCTCACTATAGCGTATGCTATATAAATGAAATTTTTATAGAAAAAAAATCAGGGTTATCCGCTGCCCCGCTTCAGGATATTTTGTTAGCATTTGGAGATTCAATCACTCAGGGAGGCGGAGCTTATGGACCATCCCAGACCGCTGTCAGCATTGCTGCAAGACAAAATAATCTATCCATCTGCAACTTCGGTGTAGGCGGTTATTTTTTTGATGCCAACTCTCTTATTTGCGAACAAGCAATTGAACCTCGATATATTATCGTCGCATTCGGCACAAACGACTGGTCTTTGGGGAAAAGTCCCAATAACGCACGAGACTATCTCAATAAATTACGCGCCATCTTTCCGCATACAAAAATTATTATCCTTGAACCTCTTTTCCGTTTTCGACCGGATACCGATGGTGCAAATAATGCTGTTAATAAAAATAAAATTACCCTTTCCGAATATCGCGCCCAATTAGCTCAATTAGTTAGTGAATTTGACAACATGATTTGTGTACCCCCCTCACGATTGTTAAAATTTGATAAGGATTTGCTCTCCGATGGAGTTCACCCAACCGGGGAGGGGTACATTCAGTTTGGCACAAATATTGGGCAAATATTAAAAACAATCTTTGACGAATAGTGATTTAAGAAGGACATAAATTTAAATGAAGCAGATAATTTTAGTTACCGAAAAAGAATATTATAAAGCTGAAGATATTTTTAAATCCAACCAGGATTTTGAATGTAAGCCTGTAAATTTAGATGAAACAATAATTGCAAATACTGCAAAGCAAACTTCTGCGTTTGGCGTCATATTGGGCGTCGATGTTTATAAAAATCAGCTTTATAATTCTTTGCCCCTGGGAGGTATTATCGCCCGTTTTGGTGTGGGACACGATGGCGTGGACAAGCAAAAAGCAACTGAAAACGGCATCATTACAACCAACACCCCCGGCGTACTCGACGATTCAGTTGCAGAGCATGCAATTTTGCTGATGGGAGCCTTTGCCAGAAATTTCTGCCGACACGACAGAGATATGAAAAATTCTAATTGGCAGCCTTCAATAGGAAATGAATTAAAGGGCAAAACTCTTTTAATTTGGGGTTGTGGCCCCATTGGCAGGAAAACAGCCAAAATTGCCTCACTTGGCTTTGGAATGAATGTTATCGGCTACGACATCGCCCAATGCAATGAGGAACAGTTAAAAAAGGATTTTGGCTTTAGCAAATTCGTTTCAAATCTTGACGAAGCCGCTGCCGTCGCTGATTACATAAGCATCCATATTCCATCAATACCCGCCACAAGGTATGTAGTCAATGAGAAGTTTCTTTCAAAGCTCAAATCAACCTGCGTTATAATTAATACCGCACGCGGCCCAATCATAGACGAAGCAGCGATTTATGATGCATTAAAAGCCCGCAGGCTGGCAGGTGCCGCACTGGATGTATTTGAAAACGAACCCTTCATACCTGTAAATCATGACAAAGATTTGCGAACGCTCGAAAACGTTATATTAACTCCTCACATTGGCAGCAGTACCGTTGAGGCCTGCCGAAGAATGGCTCAAAGCTGCTTAAAAAACATTAGAGCCGCGTATGAAAAACGATATAATGAACTCGATATACTTAATCCCGTGGTTTTAGATAAACTCCGATAAGGAATTAAACGATGAAAAATAAATTTCGCAAGGCATTATTGGAAAAAAAACTTACACTTGGAGCATGGATGCAGATAGGCCATCCCGCAATAGCAGAAATATTTGCCGGAAATGGTTTTGACTGGATATGTGTCGATCTTGAACATGGCGCTATTGATATCGAGACTATGACAAATATTTTCAGAACCATAGATGCTTTTGATTGTGTACCAATTGCCAGACTTCCTTTGAATGACCCGATTTGGATTCATAGAACCCTCGATGCCGGAGCAAAAGGCTTAATTATTCCAATGGTCAATAATGCCCCCGAAGCAGAAGCCGCTATAAAACAAGCCAAGTATCCCCCCTTCGGCGTTCGCGGGTACGGTTACAGCAGAGCAAATTTGCATGGCATAAATTTTGAAGAATATATTAAAACAGCAAATGATGAGATTGCGATGGTAATGCAAATCGAGCACAAAGATGCTATAGCCAATCTTGATGATATTGTTAAAGTTGATGGAGTCGATGGCTTGTTTATTGGCCCGCTTGACCTGAGCGGTTCTATGGGTATTACCGGCCAAATGAATCATCCTGATATGATTTCATCGCTGGACAAATATCGAAAAATCGCTTCAAATGCCGGCAAAGCTTTTGGCATGCACATAGTCCGTCCAAACAAGGAGAACGTTAAAACCACCATAGAACAGGGTTATACAATGATAGCATTGGGACTTGATAATGTATTTATCGATGAAATGTCAAAAAATGTGCTAAACGCTTGATTTTTACTGTGTAAAAATCACTCCCGATTTATCAGCGATTTTATTCCTTGCAATAAAATCAAGTTTGAAGAAATCTTACCGGGGTCATCCCCGCAATCTTTTCGGTTAGCCCCGTCATCTTAGATTTGCCGATAGGCAAAGCTGATGACGGGGTTTTGTTTTACCGCCCAAATCTTTCGGGTAATTAAATCAGAAAACGGTTGAAACCCCTTGTGGGGGAATTTTTTATTGCGAGGTCGCAAGCCATATCAGGGCTTGCCCCAAAAGTTATTTAACTTTGAATAATTTATCTTTTTCAGATAAAGACAGTATCTCATATTGCTTAATATCAATATCTTTAGGTAATTTGTCTCTTAAAACCGGAACCACATACTGGCAATTGACACCATTTACAATTTCAGTCAAAAGACTAGATATTTGATTGTCATGAACATTTTCGATTTGATCGTGTAAAATAAAATGCAAGCATTTAATGCTCAATGAATCTGCAAATTGAATATATGCCAAATCAAAAGCAGCTATTTGTCCCTTTTTTTTGCCCGTTCCTAAATTTCCGCTTATACTACTTATGTTTAATTCGTAGCCTTTTTCGTTTCTGTCCGCACTTACGACAAACCTTTCTCCATATAAACGAAATGATATATCTGAGAAATACTTATTAAACTCGGCAACTCTCTGTTGAATTAAATCATCTTTGGACAAAATACCTTTATTTATCTCTTCAATTTGATCTCCTATGGCTTTCAGTTTATTTTGAGATTCTTCTATAAGTCTTTTTTGCTCTTCTAATTTACCTTTTTTTTCAAACGCTTCATTTAGTTCCAATATTATTTGTTGCATTTCTTCTATTGCGCCAGATTTCTTAAGACTATCAGTTAGATTTTTTTCCTGCAATAAAAGTGCACTCATTTCCCTTTTTACACTAATTAATTCGGCTTCAAGTTCTGGCAATTCTCGACTGATATATTTAATTTTTTCAGCGATCATTCGATTATGAAAATTCAATGTATCTTCAAATGTTTTTTGAATTTGAGGAATTAAAACTTTAGCCTCTTCATACAGGTTCTTAATTTGTTTTGTATCTATTTGAGACAATTCTTTTTCTAAGTTAATTTTGCTGTCGTTAATTAACTCTTTTCTCATTTCTAGTCTGCTGTATTCAGTCGATAGTTTGTTAACTTTCAATTTAATCAGATTCAATTTTGTAAGGTCAACTTCGTATTTTTCATTAACATTAAAGCTATTTCGTTTCTTTTCTAATTCTTTTATATTCCTATCGATAATAAGGAGTGATTGGTTTATAAGAGACAGTGAGCTTTCTTCTTTTAATCTGTTTTCAAATTTTTGTTCTAATGCTTGTTCTTGCAATAACTTTTGCTTTCTAGCATTAGTATCTAATTCAATCCCCAACCAAAACAAATATAAAGCTTCATATTCATCCTGTCGTGTACACAAATGAAGAACTTTTACAGTATTAACAAGTTTACTTTTTTCGTCCCTTACATTTTTTGCAATAATTTGCCTGAACTTTGGTTTTTCTGCATCTGAATTAAATATCAACTTTTTCAATCTCTGCGAAAATGTATCATCATTGTAACTTTCGTTATTAATTTCTTGAATTTTCTTTGAGTATTGAAGGAAGTTTCTTTTTATTACAATCTCACTCGAATTTGCATCTTCTAAATCTTCCTTTAAGATGAGAGTAATAATTACGTTGTTATTTTTTAAAAATTGTTCGATCTGAGTATTACTTTTATTTTTGAATTCTGGATCCTGATAAATATTTCTGCCATCGCTTCCAAGACAAAAGTCAATAAGTCTTAATACCGTTGTTTTGCCAACATTATTACCTGACTCCTTTTTGTCTTGTGTTATAGATTCGTCAACTATAAGATTTATACCTTTGTGAAAAGGTAAATCTCTTATTAGTAACCCATTGTTTTCTATTTTAAGTGTTTTTAAAAACATTTCTTGATTTGACCATTATTATCGTTTATTGCACCTATTAGAAACAACCAATCCATTGTCAAAGCAAATAAGTTCATGGATATTTTTTCATAGTTATTTATTTTTTGAAAAATATCAAAAAAATCGAAATCTTTTTTTGGTGAGTTTCTCATTATATCTATTGCTAGGCTACCTATATAGTATAATTTTCTTTCTGGTCTTGTATCCCTGCTAACTATCATTGCTTTTTAGGCTCCTCTAATATTTTGCATCGCATGAAAGCATCAACCATAATAACTGAAATACCAAAAGTAATATCTTCATAATATCTGCCGCCGTTATTATTGACCAATTTCAAAAGCGTGTTTTCAATGTCTTCAATGATATTGTCTGCATTTTCGCGAATTATTTCAATTGGCTTTGATGAATCACCAACATAATTGCCTTTTATTTTCAAATATATTTTTTTAATGTTTCTTAAAAGTTTTTCTTTTTTAAATGAACCTTGCTTTTCCATTTCATCATATAAAGAATTCACTTTGTCATAAAAAACCATATATTCGTCAATTAAGGCTTTATTCCTTTTAATTGAATTGTAAGTTATTTTTTGTTCTATGCCAAACACTTTTATATTTTCTACATCTTTATCGCTGACCTCTTCAAAATCAATATTGGCTATTGCATTAATTGCAATGTTTAAAAGAGATGGATTCGAGTTAAATTTAGAATACAAGCTGCTTTCATGATTTCGTTTCCATTCTTTTAATAATTCAACCGGGTATTGTGCCTCATTGGTCTTATTATCTATGATGCAATGGCATTCATCACAAAATAAAATTAGATTGTTAAAATGCCTTCTTTCGTTATCTGTCATATTAGGATTATATCTTGCCCCATTTTTGTTTGCTGCTTCAATGTGGCAGATTTTACTGATAATAGTTTCTCCATCCCTTGCTATTAATTTTTTTTCGCAACCCGGGAATGCACATGTATTTCCTGAAAGGCCATATAACTTTTTGAGAGTAGTATCAGTGTAATCTCTTGCATTAGGTGACATCAAAATATCCCTACAACGGTTTCAAGCTTATGAGCAACCACAATCATCCATAAAATCAAAATGCCAAAAATTATTTCTGTTCCATCTCCTATGTTGTCTTCAGCGGTGATTCTTTTTTTACTTTCTCCATTCTACCTCCTAAATCAGATTATTCAACCCAAAATAACATTTTTTTGTCCGCTTCTCCATTTTTCAATTAAATATATTTTAGTGTCTTTGTGCCGACGCCTGCCCTGTAGAATTGACTCGTCAATCGTATCGGTGTGGCTAAGTTTCCTTTTTTCCTGTAGCAAAGCGAAAATCTCGCCGCCGTTTTCCTTACTTCCTGATATTTATCCGCCATCCGGCGGCAATTTCGTTACCTAAAAACCTAACCCAAACGAGCTGCCTTTTAATCCCCGTACGGGGACACCGCAACCGTATTACGTCTGTTTATATTATCACCAAACTTCATTTTTACAAACTTTAATTAACCGTCATTTTACATCTTCTAATCCTTTAAACCAGCGAAAGAAGTTTACCCCGTAGATGCGCAAGTTGTTCATTCAGCCATCGTATCGGGGCGATAAAAAAATCTCATGCGCAATCTGCGTCAAAAATCACCAGATTGCGTCAATAGCAGCCTATTAAAGACCCCAAATCTCTATAGAAAACGCTTCATTTTGATATACTTTTCATACCAATTTTTTCAATTTTTCATCAAAATTCTATCAAATTTTCAATTCTGTTCGGCACTATTTTTGCTTAAAAAAAATCTGAAAAAAACATTTTGTACTTGCGCCATCGAGATTTATTGTT
>MHXZ01000106.1 GCA_001825665.1 Planctomycetes bacterium GWF2_41_51
TCAGTGTAGGTCGCTAACCTTTCACTGTACGACTCTTGCATTCGCTACTCCTTGCCAGTTATCTGGCGCATCCGAAAAATATTATACGTTATCTTTAATTTTATTACTATATTCTTTATGCTTCTTAAAGTTTTCCCAATCTGACTTTTTCAAATTACATAGAATTCTAAAAAAAGTAAGACCCAATGCGTATATATCAGTTTCAATAGAAACTTTTTTTTGCAACAATCTTTCAGGCGCATAATGAGGATAATAGCCGTACTCGAACTCTTTAGTATCTTTTTCAATTAAAGTAGCTAAACCGAAATCTGCAAGCTTAGCACCAGTTCTACCTAACATAATATTACCTGGTTTAATGTCATGATGTAGCACACCATTGCAATGAGCAAACTCTAATCCAAACAAAACTTCTCGCATATACTTGACCGCTTCAATAACTGAAACAAAATTGTCTTTCATGTAATCTTCTATTGATCCTTTTTCAATGTACTCCATATCAAGGATAATTTTAGATAAACTTTCTATATTCCTTATTGGTATAGCGGTATTGATCTTAACAATATGTTTATGTTGACATCTATAAGATAACTGTGCCTCGTCTAATTTTCGCATTATTGACTCAGGATCTTTAACATCTATTACTTTTATAGCTTTTATTGCATCTAAAGTTGTATCCCTTGCCAAATATACTGTACTGAAATGGCCACTACCCAATTTTTTTTGAATTTCATATTTGTCTATTTTGCTTGGAATAAAATCTCTCATTCGATATTTAACCATGCAGATAATAATGAATGCTTTTGTTTTTCATCCCAATACGGTTTATTTATCCCAAATACATCATCACAATATTTGTATACATCTGAACCTTTAGTTAAACCAAATTTTGTTGCAGCAAAATTTCCTTTTGTATGGGAACTAATTGAAATTTTATGTTTATAACATAAAATTTCTAAAATTGCATAAGGATAGGTTAAATAAAACATCTGCTCTTTAAGTGGATTTAAAGAAAGTCTATATGCCACTTTATCAGGTTTCATTCGAGTAATTAAAGATTCGAACTTAGTTTCAAACCAGTTCATAAGTTCTGATACATTAGGTGTGGTCAAAACTACAAGCCTATCTTTTTCAACAAGAATTGGCGAAAGTTTATTGCCATCAATTAAAGTATATCTAATTTCATTTTTTGATAAATCAAAACCCAAAATCTTCATACATCACATCTCTTTTTTTAATGAATGTGCTAAGATTAATAATTTTAATAAATATTATCCTTTAGGCGGAAACTGGTCATTTCCATGGCTATCTTTTTCAGAAATTCTTCCATTCTTGTTGTGTATTACAAATTCAGTATTCTGGTTTTGACTAATCTGACGCCCTTTATCAATAGCCTGTTGTTTTGTTTCTGTATGAACTGATGCCTTTTCACTACCCGCTCTTTTTACATCCCAACCACCAACCTTTTTATTGGGAACAACATGATGTTCATTTTTACTCATAATATATTTCCTTTGTAAAAAAAAATACACATTCCTTGCACAAATACTTAAACTATGGCCTTTGGGAAAAATGGATCGGTGAGTCATCTTTGACAAAAACTATACGCGCCAAAATTGGCTTCGCCGACCTCATTATCCTGGAAGGCCGGGAACATTCAATTTATACCTCTTGCAGCAATCGCAATGTTGCGATTTTATCTTACGCAAATTTGAAGCCAAAAAAGATTATTATTAATAAAGTAAATCAATATAATGTTACTTATGGATATACAAGTAGTTAGAAGTAAAAATATTTTTCTTACCTGCATATAGTTAATCGTAAAAAGATGCAGTTTTGGCAGTTTAGGTGATATAAGTGCCATATTGTCAGTTAAAATAGGCAAAAGAGAGTGCAATAATAAAAACTTGTCAAGTCACACTGATACCCCTGAGTCCTTACTTCTTTACGTCCCGCCCATTTCATCGACAATACATATAAGTTGCACATTGAACAACGATATACGATTGGCGTAACCGAAACGAGCCTCGCAGCCGATAACCGTTAAAAGGTTTCTTTATTTCTCTTCTTTCTTATTAGCCTTCGGCTTCTCTGTCTTTGTCTCAGGCGTTTTTTTAGGTTCGCTCTTGGATGCTGTTTTTGCTTCAGTTTTCGTTTCTGACTTTGTTTCTGATTTGGTTTCTGTTTTCTCTTCTTTTTTCGTGCCTGTGTCGGTTTCTTTTTTTGCGGTTTGGTTATACGAATCGCTTCTGTAGTCGGTCTGATAGAATCCTGAGCCTTTGAAGATTACTGCTGCCCCCGTTCCGATGAGTCTTATCAAACTCGATTTGCCGCATTTCGGGCATTTCTTTAATGCGTCGGCCGTTATCGACTGAAATTTTTCAAAATGGTGATTGCATTTTTCGCATCTGTAATCGTACGTTGGCATATTTATTAAATCCTTTTATTCAGATTTTTATAATTTAAATAACTTAAAAGTAAAAATCTAAAACCCAAAACCACAATTTAAAATTTAAATTGTATCGCGAAGCGATTCTGAAGTTTTGAATTTTAAGCTTTAAACTTTTAGTTTGTTTTCAGTCTCCATTTTCACTGCCGCTGTCCGGCATTGTTTCTTCTTCTTTTGGTTCTGCAATTTGATTTTTATTCACTATTACAATTGCAGGGCGTAAAATCCTGTCGCCCATTTTATAGCCTTTTCTGAATACTTCGAGAATTATCTGGTCTTCCTTGTCCGGCTCGGTTCGCTGCGTAAGAGCCTGATGACACATTGGGTCGAATTTCTCACCCGCCGCTGATATCGGTTCGACACCGAGAGTTTTGAGAGTAACCAAAAACTGGTCATAAACCATCTTTACGCCCTTAACAATGTCGGCGGCATCTTTTATGCTTTCCATGTGAACGAGCGTATGATCAAAATTATCGAGAACAGGCAAAAGTGTTTTGAGTATATGTTCTTTCTCGTAAGCGATTGATTCTGAAATCTGCTTGACCGAGCGCTTTTGATAATTCGCAAATTCCGCGCTTACTCTTTGCAGCCTGGAAAAAACATCGTCTTTTTCAGCCTGAAGTTTTTCAAACTGCTCCTGAAGATTTTCTTTTTTTTCTTCGCTTTCGGGCTGCTGTTTGTTTTCTGGCTGTTTGTTCGGTTCTTTTGAATTTTCTTTACTCATAACTTTACCTATTTTTTATCGAAATATTCTTTTAACTTTTCAAAAAAACCCTTTGTTTTCGGGAAAACAATTTTATCTTCTGTCTCTGCAAATTTCCTCAGCAGTTCTTCCTGCTGGCTGTTAAGTTTTTTGGGCAGTTCAACCATTACCTGCACTAATACATCTCCATTGCGTTTGGTGCGGATATCCGGAAGCCCCTGCCCCTTTATCCTGAACACATCGCCGTATTGTGTCCCCGCAGGTATCTTTAATTCTCTCATACCGTCAAGGCTCGGCACTTCGATTGTTCCGCCAAGCGCAGCCTGTGTAAAACTTATCGGCACAGTCGCGACGAGATTAATACCATCACGCTGCAAAAACGGATGCTCTTTCAATCTTACATAGCAGTACAAATCGCCTCGCGGCCCGCCTTCGAACCCAGGCTCACCTTCACCCGAGATTCTGACGCTTTGTCCTTCGTGAACTCCCGCAGGTATCTTGACAGTTACAAGACGTTTCTTAGACATCCTGCCTGTGCCTCTGCATTTTTTGCAGGGATTACTGATAATCTTGCCTGCGCCTTTACATTGCGGACAGGTCGAAGCCATTTGAAAGAACCCGCCAAGTCCTGCCTTTACAACCTGCCCTGCCCCTCCGCAGGTCGGGCATTTTGTCGGACTGCTTCCCTTCGATGCTCCGTTGCCCAGACATTCTTCACAAATATCCTGACGCGTAAACTCGATGCTTTTCTCGACACCTTTGGCAACGTCATCAAGTGTAAGTTCGACTACCGTTTCAAGGTCATAACCCCTTCGAGGTCCGCGTGCCGCCGAACTTCTGCGCGAACGTCCCCCGAAACCGCCTCCGAACAAATCGCCGAAAATATCATCGAGATTAAGTGCCCCGAAAATGTCCTCGACATTCATTCGTGAAAAGTCATGAACTCCAGAACCGCGAAGCCCCTCATGTCCGTATTGGTCATAGCGTGCCCGTTTCTCTGAGTCGCTCAATACTTCATAAGCTTCCGCGCATTCCTTGAACTTCGCTTCCGCTTCTTTATCGCCGGGGTTTTTATCAGGGTGATGCTTTATAGCCTGCCTGCGATACGCACGTTTTATATCGTCAGCGCTGGCGTTTTTCTCAACACCTAATACTTCGTAGTAGTCTCGTTTAGCCATTTTTTATTTCGTCAAACGGCTGCGTTTACGTCACTCGTAATGTTTTCCGTCTAACGTTTAACGTAACCTAAACGAGCATCGTAGCCGCAACCGTATTCCGTAACTATTTTTTAATTACCTGACCGACCCTTCAATAGCCGGCTTGTCCTTGTCATCGTCTTTCAAATCCGTAATCAGCACATTGGTTGTCAGCATTAAACCTGCAACCGATGCCGCGTTTTGCAGAGCGCTTCGTGCGACTTTAGCCGGGTCGATAATTCCCGCTTCGACCATATCAACGAATTTGCCGCTGTTGGCATCATAACCGGTATTGCCCGTTTGTTCGAGCAATTTTTCAACGATTACATCGCCGTCTTCATCGCCGTTGTCAGCGATTTGTTTCGTCGGTGCTTTCAAAGCTGTTGCGATAATATCGAATCCGATTTGCTCATCGCCCTTTGCCTTGCCTTTTGCCTGACGAACTTTTTCAATTGCTCTAAGATAAACAACTCCGCCGCCCGGAATAACACCTTCTTCAGCAGCCGCTTTGGTTGCGTGAAGAGCATCATCGAGCAGGTCTTTTCGTTCTTTCATTTCCGTTTCAGTCGGAGCGCCAGCTTTAATCACAGCAACGCCTCCGGTCAGCTTTGCGAGCCTTTCCTGGAGTTTCTCACGGTCATAATCGCTTGTAGTCGCTTCGACTTGTTTGCGAATCTGTTCGCAGCGTGCGGTAATTTCTTTCTTGGTTCCGGAGCCTTCGATAATTGTCGTGTTTTCTTTTCCGACAACAATTTTCTTTGCTTTGCCGAGCTGGTCCAATGCAACTTTTTCAAGTTTAATGCCGAGATCTTCGGTAATTACAGTTCCGCCTGTCAAAGCGCCCATATCGCCGAGCATAGCTTTGCGTCTGTCGCCAAAGCCCGGAGCTTTAATCGCACAAACTTTCAAAACGCCCTGCAACCTGTTTATAACAAGAGCCGCAAGTGCTTCGCCTTCGACTTCTTCGGCAACAATCAGCAACTGTGCGCCGACTTGTGCGATTTTTTCAAGAAGCGGAACTACCTCAGCAATGCTCGAAAGTTTCTTTTCGTACAGAAGAATATAAGCATCTTCCATAACAGCTTCCATCGTAGTCGTATTCGTCATAAAGTAAGGCGAAATATAACCTCTATCAATCTGCATACCTTCGACAACTTCCAGTTCAGTCTGCAAACTCTTGCCTTCTTCAACTTCGATTACACCTTCTTTGCCGACCCTATCCATAGCAGTTGCCAGAATTTCGCCGACTTCTTTATTATTGTTGGCACTAATTGCAGCAACTTTCGCGATATCATCGTGGCCTTTTACTTTTTTGCTTTGCGATGCGATAAAATCAACGACAACCTGAACAGCTTTATCAATGCCGCGTTTGATTGCCATCGGATTTGCGCCCGCAGTTACATTTTTCAGACCTTCGTTATAAATCGCTTCTGCCAGAACAGTCGCAGTGGTCGTGCCGTCACCAACAACATCGCTGGTTTTGCTCGCCGCCTGGTTGACCATCTTCGCGCCCATATTTTTGAATGGTTCTGGCAGTTCGATTTCTTTACTTACCGAAACGCCGTCTTTTGTAATCTTGGGCGAACCATAACTTTTATGCAGAAGAACATTTTTGCCTGTCGGCCCAAGTGTAACTTTCACCGCTGCCGCCAAACTGGCAAGTCCCTGTTTAAGGTGTGCTCTTGCCGCATCATCGAACATCATTTGTTTAGCCATATCAACCTCACTTCTCTATTATACCGAGAATATCGCTCTCGTGCAGAATTTTGAATTCAACGCCGTCTATTTTAATATCGTTTCCGCCGTACTTACCGAACAGCACAGTATCATTTTTCTTCACTGCTGGTTCAACGCGTTTGCCGCTGTCCAGAAGTTTGCCCGGCCCGGTGGCAATTACTTTGCCCATCAATGGTTTTTCTTTCGCTGTGTCAGGCAGAACAATTCCGCCTGCAGTTTTTTCTTCAGCCTCTTGCGGCTGTACAACAATCCTGTCATCCAAAGGTCTAAGTTTCATTTTTATATCTCCATTAAATTTTTATTCTTAAATCACTTTTAAATTTTCAACTTTAAGCTTTAAGCTTTTTTACATATCCATTCCGCCCATGCCGCCCATTCCAGGCATGCCGCCCATTCCGCCCATACCACCCATTCCGCCCATGCCGCCGCCCATACCACCTGGAGGCATTCCTGCACCAGCTTTTTTGGTATCGGGTTTTTCTGAAACGACGCAATCACATGTCAAAAGCAGTCCCGCAACCGAAGCCGCGTTCTGGAGAGCAATACGAGTAACTTTAACTGGGTCGATAACGCCTGCCGCTACGAGATCTTCGTATTTGTCTGTATCAGCGTTATATCCGAATCCGCCTTCGCTTTCCGAAACTTTATTGACTACAAGGTTTCCAACCGCGCCTGCGTTTTCAGCGATGTAATAGCATGGCATCTTCAGCGAGTTTGCGACAATATCCGCACCCGTTTTTTCATCGCCGCTCAGTTTCAATTTTCTGACAGCGTCAATGCAGCGAACAAGAGCAACTCCGCCGCCGGGAACGATACCTTCTTCGATTGCCGCGCGTGTCGCGTGAAGTGCGTCTTCAATTCTTGCTTTCTTTTCTTTCATTTCAGATTCAGTCGCAGCGCCGACATTAACCTGTGCAACTCCGCCGGTCAGCTTTGCCAATCTTTCCTGAAGTTTTTCACGATCATAATCGCTTGTTGTCGCGTCGATTTCATTTCTGATTTCTTTTATTCTGCCGTTAATGGCCTGCTCTGTGCCCGCGCCTTCGACGATAATCGTATTGTCATTATCAATCGTAACTTTCTTTGCACGGCCGAGCTGATTCAATTTAACTTTGTCAAGCTCAATACCGAGATCTTTGAAAATCGGCTCAGCGCCGGTGAGTATCGCAACATCCTGCAGCATTGCTTTTCTTCTATCGCCGTAGCCTGGAGCTTTTACAGCCGCGATATTCAAAATGCCGCGAAGTTTGTTAACGACTAAAGTCGCAAGAGCTTCGCCTTCGATGTCCTCTGCGATAATCAGCAAAGGCTTTTTGCTCTTTGCAACTGCCTCGAGCAGCGGAACAAGTTTTTGAACGCTGCTGATTTTATCTTCATAAACAAGAATGTAAGGCTTCTCAAGTTCGCATTTCATATTATCAGGGTCTGTAACAAAGTTCGGCGACAAATATCCCCTGTCAAACTGCATACCTTCGACAAAATCAAGCGTCGTCTCAAGGCTCTTGCCCTCTTCGACTGTGATAACGCCATCTTTGCCGAGTTTAGTAAAAGCATCCGCCATAATCTTGCCGATTTCGTGGTCGTTGTTCGCCGAGATAGCTGCGATATTTTCGATATCATCGCTTTTGGTAACATCAACAGGCTTTGATAATTTGATAAGTGCCTTCGTTACCGCTTCAACAGACTGCTGAATGCCGCGATTGAGTGACATCGGGTCTGCGCCTGCGGCGATATTGCGATATGCCTCTTTGAAGATTGCTTCGGTAAGAACCGTTGCGGTCGTTGTGCCGTCGCCTGCAATTTTGCTGGTTTTGCTCGCCGCTTCTTTAACAAGCTTTGCGCCCATATTTTCAGTCTTATCGACTAAATCGACTTCTTCAGCCACAGTAACACCGTCTTTAGTTACGGTTGGTGCGCCCCACCCTTTATCGATAATGGCGTTTCTGCCGCGTGGCCCAAGTGTTGACCTGACTGCACGTGCCAGTTTCTCCACACCCGTTAGTAATGCCGCTCGTGCATCAGCGTTAAAAGCTATATTTTTCGCTGCCATAATCCTTTTACTCCTTATGCTAAATGTTCAAAATAAGTACAAATTCTTTAATAATCTCTCCTTATATGCAAAATAAGTACCAGTTTCACTTTCGTTTCTTATCCCTCAACATAAATTAACGTAACTCCTTATTTTACAACACCTTCTAAGTTCCGTATTCTGAATTATGCATTCTATCCTTCCCCCATTTGACACTGCCAGATATGGTTTTACCGCGCCTGAATGTGCCAAGATGACAGACAAATAAGCAAAACATTGTAATTGCGCATTCCATAAAACAGCTATTGAATTCCGGTAAGTTTGGGTATATAATTTAATCTTATGGTCAGTTTCGATAAATCTGTATTAAACAAATGTAAAGCGGCTGTAAAAGAAATCGTACCTGAAGCGGAAATTTACCTTTTTGGCTCACGTGCCAGAGGCGAAGCACAGGAATTTTCCGATTACGACATTCTAATCATTGTTGACCAAAATGCGGATTTGAAACTTAGCGAAAAAATCCTCGACCAAATTTATCCTATCGAACTTGAAACAGAAGCCATGATTAGCTTCGTCGTTCAAAATAGAAAAGAATGGGAGAGCCCTTTGTCTCGTGCAATGCCTTTTCATAAAAATATCAAAAGAGAAGGAATTCGAATTTGACGAATGAATCCAAAGAATTAGCAAAGTATAGACTTGAAAGAGCGTTTCAGACTTTGGATGAAGCGAAATTGCTGTTCGACAGCGGCTATACAAACACTTACGTCAATCGTCTGTATTATGCCTGCTTTTACGCTGTATCGGCTTTGCTGATATGCGAAGAAAAATCCACAAGTAAACACGGGCAATTAAGAGCGATACTGCACAAGGATTATGTGAAGACCGGATTGCTGTCAAAAGAAATGGGAAAACATTTTGATCTTTTGTTTCAAAGTCGGCAGACAAGTGATTATGTTGATAACGCCGTTTTTGAACCTGAAGAAGTAAAAAACTGGCTTGAAAAAACAAGATTGTTTGTAGAAGAGATACAAAAAATTCTTATCGCGAACAATTAAACATCTTCATCTCCGACATCGGCTTTCCAGGAATCTTTTTTGCCTTTGATTTTGGAAAGCGTTATGTTACCGCTCTGGAATATTTAAATACCAATGCCATTAAATTATGAATAGTCTTTGGCATACTCTATGAAAAGTTTTGCTGCTGCTTTGGACGGAATAATCCAGTAAAAGCACCAATGCCGCAAAGCTCACTTTAACCATCTCCCGATACGTGAGTAAACCGCCGTTATGTACCGTATTGAATATCCTGAAAAACTGCCTCGGCCGAAAGAAAAAATCATTTCGGATTCGCTTGCGGATTTTTCTTAGCCTCTCTCTGTCATACTCCTTCGAATAGACGTTCCCCCTTTTGTTAATCCAATAGCCGGGTGTACTTTCAACTAATTTCCTCAATGGCGTGAACTTATCCAACCGAAGTTTGCTGAGATTAATCATATGCACTCCAAGTTCCCTCGCAAACTTGGGTATTGCCATCATTTCTTCTTCAGTCTCACCAATATTGCCATATATGAAATAAGCATGATAAAAGAAAGGAAACTTTCTGAATACCGCAAAAGCATCCCTGATTTGTTCCGTGCTAAAACCTTTATTTAGCTGCTCGAGAACCCTGTCGCTTGCGGACTCGATTCCCATCAGCATTACACGAAACCCCGCGCGGTATGCTTTCTCCAGCAATTGCGGGTGTTTGGATACTTCGATTCGTGCATTAGCGAAATATAATTTTTTGATTCCCCGTTCCATAATCAGATCGCATATACGCTCAGCACGTTGCGAATTTACAAAAAAGTTGTCATCAGCGAAAATAATCATCTTTGCTTTGCTGGCCTGAATTTCATCTACAACCGATTCAGGAGACCTCGCGACATAATCGCGCTTCTGACCAAGTGGATTCATACTGAACGTGCAAAACTTACATTTATACGGGCATCCTCGAGAACCAAGGATAGTATCAAATTCAACCGGCAAAATACGCTTGCCGCCAATGACAGGAAAATAGCTGTCCTGTCTCAAACTTCTGTCCGGCGGTTCAATATTTTCTATTGGCTGCAAAGGCCTGTTCGGATTGTGAATGATTGTACCGTTACTTCTGTATGACAAACCGGAAATTTGTTCCCATGGCAGCCCATCCGCCAATTCCTGAATAGTATGCTCGCCTTCCCCGCGTACAACGGCATCGACATTGGGGCATCGTTTGAAAACATCCTCTACTTGGTCCGTTGCCTCCCGCCCGCCCACAACTATTGTTCGGCCGGATGGTATTTGACTTATATAAGAACAAACTTTTTCATATTGCGATCTCCACGCGATACTGATGCATACCAAATCAATGTTTTTTGAGATAAACTCGAACATATTCTTAGGCGATTGCAGTGCCTTGTTATGACGAAGATCAATCAGGCTTATTCGGCCTGCGTGCCCTTTTAAAGCTGTCGCCACATATTCCAATCCTGTAGGAGGAAAGAAATCTATGCCCGTACCTTTGTCCCCTGCATAATAAGGATACAGACATAATGCGTGTTGATACTTATAATGTTTTAACAATTTTACGTACCTTTTTAAATAAATTAGCTGATTGCGATGGCTTACTATATATATGAATACCTATTTGAAGTGAATTAGGGCAGACACCTATCTTACTATAATACTAACACTTAGTTTTAACTCCCCCCAAAATAAATATGCATAACTCCTTATTTTACAAAGTCCTCTGAGTTCTGAGTGCTGTGTTCTATTCTTCCCCCGTTTTACCCTGCCAAATAAGGCGGATTACCGGCCTTTCTGTCATATTGATAGTAATTTTAACATAAGTTTTAGCTTGTTAACTTAATCTCCTATGGTAAGATTAAAGTATTCTGATGCACAAATACTCATATTATTGTAGAGTTATCTTTGAGTATGAAAGTTCTAGTTTCCTTCTTTTTTATTTTCTTAAAGGAGGTTCATATGAACAATAACATATTGTACGTATTGGTGGGGAGTGCTCTCGTGCTGGGGAAGTAGAACCAAAATACGTAAATAACTAAACATAATGTGAGATTGTGAGCCAATGAGCACAGACGAAAGTCTTACTTCCCCACCATATTGAAATGAAAAAAGTCGTTGATATCAATTATCTACAAGAGCCTGAACTGAATAATTATCTTAGACAAAGTAAAGATAATTTTATAATTCTTTCTGATTTTGCATGCATGGAAATATATAAAACTAATGCAATAAAAAATCTTTATTCGAAATTCGAAATCGTTTCTCGTTATCCCAAACAGGTAATCGTATTAAAAGCAACAAGAGATGCAGCAAGCATCAGCCTCTCTTCTACTAAATTGCCTGATGATTTAATAGATCCTGTTCAAACTAAAAACTTCACAGATTTTTGTAGTGTTATTCGTTCTTCAGGAAAGAAAAGATTGTCGCCTTTTCTTGAGGCACAACTTTTATTAAAGCAATCAATTGCATTTGAAGAAATTAATAAATTAATAGATTATGATAAATTGATTATTGAAGGAATAATTGAACGTTCAAAATCATATAACCCAACTCTTTTAAAATCTTTGAAGAACCGGGTTTTGTTATCAGCTACCGATTCCGAAACTATTATTGATGACATTTTCACAATTTCAAAAGAAATTTTTATCATGCACCCAGACATACGTTCCGTACCTGAATATAAACAATTAAGTAACAGCTATATTTTTCGCTACACTGTTAGTGCATATTTATTGGCACTTAAATGGCTCATTGAAGGCGGTCTACAGAACGTATCATTGGATCGATTCCGTAATGATATGGTCGATATGAGTTATGTAACTTATTCAACATATTTTGATGGGTTATTATCTTTCGATAAAAAAGCAAACACTCTATACGAAGAAACTACAAGTTTTTTAAAACATTTTGCTGATAATACCTAAATAATTAGGTAAATAATTAATAATAAGGACAGCGACCTATTTTCTTAAAAAACCTATTTAATCAGTGATACTGCGATTTAAAAAAATCTTTGTGTCTTCGTGCCGGTGCCTGCCCTCGCGAAAGCGGGGGACAAAACTCTGTAAGGGCAATAATTTCAACAACTAAATTCAGAGCCATGAGCGTTGGAGCTTGCGGAAACCCTTGTAAGGGTGAGCGATTGGTAAATTTTCAATCTTAAATTTTAAATTTCCTTGGTGGCTAAGAATCGGTGTGATCGGCGTAATCAGTGATTAAATATCTTCGGGTTCTCGCGTGCTGGTAGTAATGATTAAAATAGTCTCGGCTTCCGAATCCACAACTATTCACTATTCGTTATTCACTATTCGCTAAAAACGAGATACATTTCACGAGATGCGAGATACAATTAATAAAGACCCCTAATCTCTATAGAAAACGCTTCATTTTGATATACTTTTCATACCATTTTTTTCAATTTTTCATCGAAATCGAATCAAATTTTTGCAAAATTGTTTATTTTTAGCAAATTCGTTCTAACTATTTTATCTGCAAATAGTTACAGTTCCAAAATCGCTCATAACCCCTTATTTTACGTTGATTTTGTTTTACTTTTGCCTTTCATTTCTACCCTCGTTTTTACGCTAAAAACCGAGCTTTTGCAAAAAGTGCGCACGTTAAAACCTGCGCGTTTTTTGCATTATGCAAAAAAATTGGAAATATGTTTCATATGATGATTGACAAAATCCGATGCGAAAGTAATCTCACTCGAAAGATGTTGAAACAAAAATCAAAATGGTTCGCTAATTCGACTAAAGAGGATCGCCTGCTTTTCCTGGCCGTCTTTTTAGCTATTTGCTTTAGTTTTACCGCCTTTTTCCTCTATACAAAGGGTTACATACGTCTGGGTTTCAGCGATGACTGTGCGTTTAAACGAAACTACGGCATCCCCTGCCCAACCTGCTATTGGACAACTGCATTCAATCTTATTGTGAAAGGCGGAACAATAAAAGCCCTATATGTGCAACCTGCTGCGACGATTAGTTGCTTTATTTTGATTTTTGTTGCTTTTTTCTCTTTACTTAGCTCTGTTTTGGGGGTAAACTTCGTTTTTCTGCCGCCGGTTCGGCTTTGGCGTGTTGGCTATATCCTGGCCGTTGCCGCCGCGATAGTTTTACTCGGCTGGGCAGTTACTTTGCTGCGTGCATTAGCATAAATGCTTAAATATAAATGTCTTATGGATGGAATAATGAACGTAAAAAATGCTATCATAACAATTTCCGCTGTAATAATGATTTCCTTCTGGTATGGCTGCGGAATGGGTGCGGGCCTTATCGGCAATTTATCAACCGAGCGGGACTCCGAAAAAATCACACCTGCCGAGTTCGATATCGCTGAAACCGAAGGAAAAATAATGGTTTTAATCAGCCAGCCCGGCTGGATTAAAACTCCGGTCGACCTCAGAATCGCCCTGACAACCGCTATCAACTTATCTTTCACCGAAAAAGCCCAGATTAAGAAGGACAGATTATTCGAATATTCCCAAATTTTGAATACCAGAATGAGATTGCCCGAGGAAATAAATAACGAGCCAAACGCAGTTGCCGAAAAAATCGGCGCTGCTTATGTTCTCGATGTCCAGATTATGGATTTCGACCTGAGCACCTTTGCAGAAAGGGATTTCTTCAATGGCCTTATGACCGTAAAAGCTTGTCTTCTCGATGCTTCCGGTAAAAAAGTCTGGCCGCAAGAAAATGAATACCGCTCTGTTACAGTTCAGATTGAAGATGAAAAGGGAACAATTGAGACATCCGTAGCTAAATTATCAGCGGCAGCCGCTCATTGCGTTACAAGATATTTTTATGATTGCAAAACCATTCGTTTCCACGTTCAGGAAGAAAAGAAAGAATTAGAAACCTACGATTTTTAAAAGGAGAAAAAATGATCAAGATTCTTATCACAGACAAGCTCGCTAAAGAAGGAATCGACCTGTTAAAAAAGATTGAAGGTGTGGAACCTGTTGTCAAACAGGGAATTAGCCCCGAAGAACTTATCTCAATCATAGGTGAATATGATGGCCTTATCGTCAGGAGCGAGACAAAGGTCAACGCAAAGGTACTCGAAAATTGCGGCAAACTTCGTGCAGTCGCAAGAGCAGGCGCTGGAGTAGATAATATCGATGTCCCCGCCGCCACAAAAAAAGGCATACTCGTAATGAACACCCCCGGCGGCAATACCTTAAGTGCCGCAGAACAGACAATGACGCTTATGCTCGCTATGAGCAGGCACGTTGTACCGGCTTGTACAAAAATGAAGGCTGGCGAATGGGACAAGAAAAGCTTTATGGGCAACCAGCTCAACAATAAAGTTTTGGGAATTATAGGTTTAGGCCGAATCGGTATGGCCGTTGCAAAAATGTCAACCGGCTTCAATATGAAAATTCTCGGATTCGACCCTGTCGCGACACCACCTGAAGCCGAGCAATTAGGAATTGAAATTACTGATAATCTCGAAAGAATTTTCAGAGAAGCCGATTATATTACGGTACACGTTCCGAAAAATGAAAAAACCCTGAATATGATAGGCGCAGAGCAGCTTAAAATGATGAAACCAACCACAAGAATCATCAATTGTGCTCGCGGCGGAATCATTAATGAAGATGCCCTGTATGATGCCCTCGAAAACAAAACTATTGCCGCTGCCGCTTTGGATGTATTCACAGAAGAGCCGCCGGTAAACAACAAAAGGTACGAGAAAATCGCTAACTGTTTAGTTACCCCGCACTTGGGAGCCAGCACAGCAGAAGCCCAAGTTGAGGTAGCAGTAGAAGCCGCCCAGATTATCGCAGATTATTTGAAAACCGGCGCAATTAAAAATGCAGTCAATGCCCCTGCCACTGGCGGCGCAATGCCTCCGGTAGTAGAGACTTACGCAAAATTAGCACAAAGAATCGGTATGCTCGTTTCCGCAACATCCGGCGGACAAATCAAAAAAATCGAAGTGCAGTATCGCGGTTCTATAGCGGAACACAGCGTTGCACTGGTTACCAATTCGTTTTTGATTGGTTTAATGCAGGCTTCATCTGAAGACCATGTAAATATGATTAACGCATCAGCCCTTGCAAAGGAACGCGGAATCAGCATTGATGTAACAAAGAATCCGGAAGCAAAGAATGTCGCATCAGGATTCGGAGTAAAAGTTACAGCCGCGAAGGGAACTTGCACCTTTACAGGGACCGTATTCAATGATAAAATAATGAGAATTATTGAAATCAACGGCTTCGATGTCGAGATGTCGCCCGCAGATAACGCTATGATCATCTTCAACGATGACAAACCAGGCGTAATCGGAGCAGTCGGAACAGTGTTAGGTAAACACGGAATCAATATCCAGACTATGGGTGTCGGACAGAAAGCCGCTGAACATAAAGCAGTATTGGCTTTTAGTCTTGATGCGATGCCTGATGAAAAAACGGTAAAGGATATTACCGGTCTCGATTTTGTTAACGAAGTATATTTATGTAAGTTAAGTTAGGAAAAAAAGATAGACCATGCCCCAGGGATGGTTCAACTTTAAAAACTGAATATGGCAGCAACGAAAACACTCCAGCCAAATCAAATGAATTTTGCTTTTGAAGACAAATCCGCCGATGCGGAAAATTCAGTCATGGACGAACCCGTAGTCAAAAAATCCAGACAGAAAACATCTAAAAACACGGTTACAGCCGAGACTATGGCTGCAAAACAGCGTGATATCAGCGTCAGCGAGTTCTTCGCAAAGAACAGACACCTGCTCGGTTTCGATAACCCCAGAAAAGCTCTGCTTACCGCTATTAAAGAGGCTGTAGATAATTCTCTTGATGCATGTGAAGAAGCCCGCATCCTGCCTGATATTACTGTAACCATCAAGCAGCTTACTGAGAAAAAATTCACCGTTATTGTACGCGATAACGGCCCGGGAATCATTAGCAAGCAAGTTCCAAATGTTTTCGCCCGTCTTTTGTACGGCAGCAAATTTCATAGCTTGAAAATGTCCAGAGGTCAGCAGGGAATCGGTATTTCCGCGGCGGGCATGTATGGTCTTTTGACAACGGGTGAACCTGTTCAAATTATATCCAGAATAGACAAAAACAAAAAAGCATATCACTGCCACGTTCAAATCGATACGAGCAAAAACAAGCCGATGGTAACACTCGATGAGGACTGTGATTTTGAACTGCCCACTGGAACGCAGGTAACTATTACCCTTGAAGGGAAATATCAGAAAGGCAAACAGTCCGTTGACGATTATCTCGCTCAAACTGCAATGGCCAATCCGCATATAACCCTTATTTATAACGCTCCTGACGGACAGGTATATGAATATATAAGGCAGACAAAAGAATTACCTTTTACCCCAGTTGAAATAAAACCGCATCCTTATGGTGTTGAGCTTGGATTGCTTTTTAAAATGGCAAGAGAGAGTACGGCTAAGCATTTGACCGCGTTTTTACAGCAGGATTTTTCGAGAGTAAGCTCGAAAGTCGGCGATGAAATTTGCAAAAAGGCAAGTTTGTCCAAAAACCTTAAGCCTGCGAATATGAGCCTCAAAGAAGCCGAAGCTCTTCATAATGCGATAAATGAAACCAAAATAATGGCCCCTCCTGTAAACTGCATTGGACCAATAGGCGAAAGCGAACTCGAAAAAGGACTCAAACGAGTTGTTGAAGCGGAGTTTTATGCGGTGTGCACGAGAAAACCTGATGTATATCGCGGCAATCCATTTTTGATAGAAGCTGCGATTGCTTACGGTTTTAAGTCAGAGCAGAACGCTGACGACCCTGACAAATTACCCCAACTTGAATTAAAAAGATTTGCAAATCGTGTTCCGCTGCTATACCAGCAGAGTGCCTGTGCGATACACAAAGCGGTCGTGGAAACAAACTGGAGAAATTACAATTTGTCGCAATCGAGAGGCGCTTTGCCAATGGGGCCGATTGTGCTGATGATTCATATGGCATCTGTATGGGTGCCGTTTACTTCAGAAAGCAAAGAAGCTATTGCGCATTATCCGGAAATCATAAAAGAAATAAAACTCGCGATCCAGGAATGCGGACGGCAGCTTGGTATGCATTTGCGGAAACAAAAAAGAATTAAGCTTGAAATGGCAAAAAGAGGCTATATTGAAACATATCTGCCGTATATCGGCGAAGCTCTCCAGGAAATTCTGACCCTTAAAGATGAGCAGGTAAATACGATTCTTACCCGGTTAAAAGAAGTTCTTGAAAAGACAAGACAAATATGAGATATTCATCACAAATGGGATTGAAAAAAAACAAAAACATCTTTAAATGAAATATGAAAATCAAAATTGATTGATTCTATAAAAGAGTTGCGACTGATTTTTCGGCCGCAGGAGAATTTAATAATAACTTTATTTTAGAGAAAGAAATGCAGGACTTAATTATTTCAATCAGCGGTTTACGCGGTATCGTCGGAGAAAATTTCAATGCTTCAGTTGCTTTAAGGTATGCTTGTGCATTCGCAACATTTCTCAAAAATTCAAAAGGCAAGAAAAAATTAAAAATAGCAGTCGGGACGGATTCGCGACCAAGCGGAGATATGCTTAAATCAGCCGTTATGGCGGGATTGAGTTCACTTGGGGCGGAAGTAATTGATGTCGGCCTTGTTACCACTCCCACTGTCGGAATCATGGTTACAGAACTTCTCTGTGATGGCGGACTTGTCATTACAGCTTCTCATAATCCAATCGAATATAACGGTATCAAACTGCTGACAAGCAAAGGTATTGCACCGCCGCCGGGGATGGCCGAAAAAGTAAAAGCTCTTTATGAAGCTGAGGAGTTCACTTCGGTATCATCTGTAGAGTGCGGCAGAATCACTGTTGATCACAGCGGCGATTCGAATCATCTTAAACGGGTTCTCGATTGTGTAAAAAGAAACCAGATAGCACCATGCAGGTTCAGAGTTGTACTCGACAGCGTGAACGGCGCAGGCGGCAGACCTACTAAAAGACTTCTTTCAATTTATGGATGCCGTATTACAGCGTTAAACGACAAACCAACGGGTATGTTCGCACACACGCCTGAGCCAAGAGAAGAAAATCTTACTTCGCTTTGCGATGCTGTAAAGAAGCTTGGAGCAGATATAGGATTTGCTCAAGACCCGGATGCAGACAGACTGGCTATAGTCGATGAAAATGGAAGATATATCGGTGAGGAATATACGCTGGCACTTGCCGCGAAAAACATTTTGTCTCATCAAAAAGGAACTGTCGTAACGAACTTGTCAACTTCACGAATGATAGATGATATCGCGAAAGAAGCCGGATGCGAAGTTATCCGCACGCCAGTGGGTGAAGCAAATGTTGCGCAGACTATGATAAAGAATAACAGTCCAATCGGCGGTGAAGGAAACGGCGGAGTCATCGATTTAAGAGTAGGACCTATCCGAGACAGCCTCATAGGAATAGCACTGATTTTACAGCTTTGTGCAGAGACGGGAAAAAGAATCAGCGAGCTGGTTGAAGAAATTCCGGCTTATGAAATGATAAAAGAAAAATTTAATGCCGAAAAGAAACAAGCTGAAAAAATATTTACTCAGGCGAAAAAAACATTTAAAAAAGCTGAGATAAATGAAAGCGACGGCTGCAGATTCGATTTCGAAGACGGCTGGATTCATCTGCGAACAAGCAATACAGAACCTGTGATAAGATTAATCTCGGAATTCAGAAAAGACGCAGATTCGTCAAAATACCTCGATAAAATAAAGGCGATAATAGAAAAAGCTACAGGATAAATAAATGTCTCCGCATGAGGAGAAAAATATCGAAGCAGTCAGCCAGATACGAAAAGTAACTCGTATAGGACTCGTTATAAATATTCTTCTCTCCATTATCAAAATTACCGCAGGGATTTTAGTAACTTCGATGGCGCTGGTGGCTGATGGAATCCATTCTCTTTCAGATTTGGTAACGGATGTTGCGGTTATAATTGGGACGAGAATTGGATCAAAAAAACCAGATGAAACGCATCCTTACGGACACGGCTGGGCAGAAAATTTTGCTGCTGTTTTTATCTCCCTGCTGCTTGCGGTCATAGCTTCGGGGATGGTTTACAAGGCTACTATCAGCATCGCGGAACATCAATACGACAAAATAGGTTTCACCGTTTTGATTATCGCCATCATTTCTATTGTCTCAAAAGAATACTGTTTCATTATCACGCGAAATGTCGCTATAAAATATTCAAGCGCTATGGTCTATGCCAACGCATGGCATCATCGCAGTGATGCTTTCAGTTCTGTTGCAGTTGCTATAGGTGCAATAGCGTCGATGTTTGGTTTTATATACGCTGACCAGTTGGCTGCAATCGTAGTCGCGGTGATGATTATATGGATAGCTTTTAAAATTTTATTCGATGCAATCGGCCAGTTTACAGCACGTGCTGTCAATGCTGAGACAAACGAACAAATCAAACAAATCATTTCCTCACAGACTCAAATAAGAAACTGGCATAAACTGCGGACAAGAACGGTAGGCAGAGAACTCTTTATGGATTTGCATATCGTGGTTGACCCCAAGCTTTCGATAAAAGAGGCTCACAACATCGCTGAAGCACTTGAAAATGAAATGCACAGGCAAATCTCCCAACCTGTCAATATTACAGTGCATATCGAACCGGATGAAGCGGCTTAGTTTATTTTTACGGGCATATCTGCCGCAAGGAAATACAGCCATCCTGATACATTTTTAAGATTAAGTATCTCCCCTGCCGCCCTGCAATACCATCTTAATTGCTCGGCGTAATTATCTGTCCTATGCTGCACATCAGCAGATTTTATTCTGTCTGTTTTGAAATCAATAATTACCGCCCCATCGGGAGTTTTAATCAACATATCAATAATTCCCTGAACGATTATGTTTTCATCAATGCAATTTTTCAAATCAGGATATAACTCAGAAACAGACGCTGCATACGTAAAAGGCCATTCCCTCATTACAGTATTATCCTTATCAAGGAGAATGTTTCCCAAATTGCCATTGAAAAAACTAATTATAGAACGAATATTGATTTTTCCTGCGATATGTTTTGTTATACTGCCGTTGCTTACCAAATCGTTTATCGTTTGCTGTATGCTGCTTTCGTTTATTGTATTTTTCAAATTTATATTTTTAATGACAAGGTGCGTTGCACTTCCGACAACAAGACTATCGGTGCTGCTATAGGCCTTGTCAAATGAATCAAATACGTATTTATAATCAGGCTCCACAAATTCCAACTCTTCATGAGCAATCGACGTAACAGACTGCTTTGCTTTAATAGCAGAACAGTCAGAGAACGGATAATGCCAATTTATATTTTGATTAATTCTTTCGAGCAATGATTTATCAGGCAATGGCGCTTTGATTGATTCATACCTGCTTGCCGGACGTTTTTTCAATAGTTGGTTCTCAAGCTGGGAAATTTCTTCAGGAGCATATATTTTAAAATCAAAAAGATTATTATTTTTACATGCGGCCGCCAAAGGCAATTTAAAGGCAGTACTCAATTTTGTATAAGGCGCAAGCGATAATAAAATCCAATCGAGTTCGTTTTTAGCGTCTTCTATCAGCCATTTCGGTAATTTTGAAGAATCACAAAACGACGCATTGCTCAACAGGTGCATACAATGAGAAGTTTTGGCCGCTCCTGAGATAATCAATTTATCTTTTGCTCTTGTCAACGCGACATATAAAATTCTCATTTCCTCAGAAAGATTCTGTTTTCTCTGCTTTTCACGAATAAGCTGCCATGTAAGCGATGACAATTTAGATGTATTTTTTTCATCGATTACCTTCAAACCAATGGTGTCAGAATCATTGGTAATACAGTCTTTGGAATTAAAACCACCCTGAAATTCTCTATTGGTCTCGACTAAAAAGACGATTGGAAATTCCAGGCCTTTGCTTTTGTGAATGCTCATTACTCTAACCGCGTTGGCTGCACAAACATCCGGCTCGGCAGGCGCCCAGTCACCGCCGGCGTCGAGAAGCTTTTGCAGGAAATCCACAAACCTCGAAAGAGAAACTACATTGAAGCTTGAAGAGAAATTTTCAAACTGTATCGCGCGCTGATGAAGTTTCAGCAAATTGGAACGCCGCTGTGAACCGCCCGGCAGCGCGGTAACGAAAGAAAGATAATCTGTATGCGAATAAATTCGCCAAATCAAATCTGCTAAAGAAGATTGCCGCGCGAGAGTACGCCAATCATCAATGGTGTGTAAAATGTCCGCAATTTTGTTTTTCGGATTTTGTAAAACATACGATTCGAGAAGCGTATAAAAATCTGCATGTTCGTTACTTTGCAGTTTAATTTCAGAAAGCTGAGACTCTGAAACACCAAACAGCGGACTTCGCAAAACAGCCGCAAGCGGAATGTCCTGACGCGGGTTATCGAGCACCTGCAAAAGTGAAAGCATATCGTTTATTTCTGTTGTGGCGAAATAGCCTGCCGAACTGTCGCTGACAACTGGAATATTCGCAAGTCTTAACACCTGAACATAATTGCTTGCACGCTGTTCGAACGCTCTTGTAAGAATTACAACATCGCTGAAACGGCAAGGTCTGTCAGCATTGATCGCTTTATCATAGACCCTGAATTTATCAATTTCAACAAGCTGCTTAATCCTTTGAGCTATGGTCAGAGCCCTGCGATTTATCGCATCGGAGGAAATAATACGTTCCTCATTTGCATTTTCGTGCTCTGCTTGTGATTCTTCATCAACAATAATTAATTCAACGTCCGGCTCGCTGGTTTGCGGTGAGTCTTTGAAAGATTTTAGAGCAGCTTTTTCATCGTAATCTATCGCCGCAACTGATTCGGTCATTATCCGTGAGAAAACTTCATTAACGAAATTCAGAATGCCCGGCCTGGAACGGAAATTCTCATTTAAATCAACGCGGGATTTCAATTCATCGTCTGTACTGCTGTTCAAACGCTGAACAAACAAACCGCAA